>JAVMKL010000201.1:0-22098 GCA_031732875.1 Candidatus Competibacter sp.
CGCGAGTTATTCTCGCCCCCCGCTGCTACAACAGCATGAGGTGGTAGGTAGTTACTTTTTCTTTTATATTCCCCAGTGGAGGGGGGTACAAGAGGGGTAAGCGAGTTTGTCGAAGGGAAGAGTTCTCATGTGCGTGGCCCTGCCCGCGGCCTTGTTCGGAATCGTCTCCTGTGCCGGCACGAATCAGCCCACGACCGATGCGGGTACCACTGCCGTTCCCGCGATTGCCCGGGTTCCGTCCGCGGATCCGTCCGGATCGCCAGCGGTTCCCGCGGTCGCCGGCGCCACAGTCGCCAAAGCTGCTCTCCCTTCTTCCGGGAATGCGCCGGGGGGGTTAAAGGAGTATCAGATCGGTCCGCAGGATCTGCTCAAGGTTGAGGTTTTCGGAGTTCCGGACTTGAATCGTTCCGTTCGGGTCAATTCCAACGGTCAGATTTCTCTACCATTGCTCGGTTTGGTCCAGGCGGGCGGCATGACCGCCGAGAAACTGGCGGCCGACATCGCCGCCCGGCTGGCCAAGGATTATCTGCAGAACCCTCAGGTCACCATCTTCATCGAGGAATTCACCAGCCAGCGGGTAACGGTGGTGGGCGCGGTCAAGAATCCGGGCGTTTATCCGCTCAAGGGACGGACCACCCTGTTGCAAGTAGTAGCGGCCGCCGGCGATCCCACCACCGTGGCCAAACAAGGTTCGGTCAGGGTTCTGCGCAACGAATCGGACGGTAGCCGTAAGTTGTTGGAATACGATCTGGAGGCCATTCGCGATGGCAACCTTCCAGATCCCGAAGTTTTGGGCGAGGACGTAGTCCAGGTCGAGACATCGGCGGTCAAGGCGACGGCCAAGCAGGTCATGGAGTTCGTCATGCCGTTCTGGATTTTCGCGCCCTAAGCCGGTCGCGCCCCATTTCCCCATTGATATGCATTGAACGGGTCGTCTGAATGAGTACCCCCGAACTGCCCAATCACCCCAATCCCGACCCACATCCACCGGGCCGGGCACTGACCGAACATCCGGCTGGTTTTCCCATTCAGGCCCCCGCGCCGCGATCCTCTGCCTACGAGGAAGAACTGGAAGGCGAGGGATTCAATCTCCGCGAACTCTGGCAAGTCATCGTCAAGCGCCGTTGGACCATTATCATTTTCACCGGCATCGTGGTCGCGGCGGTGGTGACCTCCACTTATCTGAAGACCCCCATTTACCGCGCCAGCCTGACCCTGCAGATCGATCGCGAGGATATCAAGGTTTTCGATAAGGAAATGCAGCCGGTCGATGTCGCCATTGGTGGTCTGGACTACCTGCAGACCCAGTACGGGTTGCTGAAAAGTCGCAGCTTGGCGCTGCGGATAGTCAACCAAATGGGTTTGGCCGACCGTCCGGCGGCAATCCCGCTCTCGAAAACCAGCGATGCGGAGGATGCGAAGTTGCCGGAGCCGGCACCGGACAGCGCCCGAATCGAGGGAGCCATCAATGGAGTCCTGGGCGGTCTGACGGTCGAGCCGGTGCGCAACTCCCGGCTAGTGCGCTTGTATTACGATAGCCCCAATCCCAAACTGGCGGCCGCCATCCTCAACAATCTGGCCAAGGCCTACATCAACCTGAATCTGGAGCGACGCTTCGAAGCCACCACCTACGCTCGCAACTTCCTCCAGGAGCGCCTGCAGCAGGTCAAGGCCAAGCTGGAGGAGTCGGAGCGGGAAATGATCGAGTTCGCCCGTCGGGAAGAAATCGTCAACGTCGACGGCAAGGAGAGCGTCGTCGCCCAGAACCTGGCGGCCGCCAACACCGCGCTGGGTGAGGCGGAAAGGCGGCGGATCGCCAGTGAGGCGGTATACCGGCAGATGTTAAACGCCCGCGGCCAAGGGTTGAGCCAGGTGCTGGACAGCAAAATCATCCAGGATCTCAAGCAGACCAAGGCCAAGCTGGAATCTCAGTATCAGGACAACCTCACCATCTACAAGCCGGCCTATCCGACCATGGTTCAACTGCGCAACCAGATCGGTCAGATCGATAGCATGATCGGTCAGGAAATCGGCAACATCCGGGCGGCGATCACCGCCAATTATGAGGCAGCCAAGGCCGAGGAGGCGCTGCTGCGAACCAACCTCGACCAGCTCAAGCAGGAAATGCTGGCGCTACAGAACCGCAGCATCCAGTTCAATATTCTGCGCCGCGAGGTGGACACCAACCGCCAGCTCTACGACGGGCTGCTGCAGCGTTTCAAGGAAGTCGGAGTGGCCGCCGGCGTGGGTACCAACAACATCTCGATCGTGGACGAGGCCAAGGCGCCAACTTGGCCCTACACGCCCGATATGCGCAAGAGCGCCTGGATCGCGTTGATTCTGGGCTTGCTGGGCGGCATCGGTCTGGCATTCCTGTTCGAACATCTCGACGATACCGTCCGCCGACCGGAGGATTTGGAAAAACTGCTGGCTCTGCCGGTGCTGGGGGTGATTCCCATGACCAAACAGGATGGCGGCGACGGCCGGCCCATCACCCTGATCGGTCACGACGACCCCCGCTCGGCTTTCGCCGAGGCCTACCGCTCGGTACGCACCGCCTTGCAGTTCTCGACCGCCAGCGGCGTGCCCCGGTTGCTGACCGTGACCAGCGCCATGGTTGGCGAGGGCAAGAGCACCACGGCGGTCAGTCTGGCGATCCAGTTCGCCCAAGCCGGCAAGCGGACGCTGTTGATCGAGGCCGACCTGCGCAAGCCCTCTCTCCACCGCACGCTCAAGCTCGACAATCAGGTTGGGTTGACCAACTACCTGGCCGGTGGAGACGCGCAGCCCATCGATATCACTCGACCGACCCATGTCGCCAACCTGTTCGCCATTCCAGCCGGACCCCTGCCTCCCAATCCGGCCGAACTGCTTTCGTCGGCACGGATGGTCGCGCTCCTCGCCCTAGCCGCCGAAAAATTCGATCAGGTGGTCTTGGACAGCCCGCCTTTGCTGGGTCTGGCCGACGCGCTGATCATCGGCAATCTTTGCGAGGGGACGCTGCTGGCCGTCGAGATGGGCAGCACCCCACGCAGTTACGTGCAGGGCGCGCTCAAGCGGCTGCGCGGGGCGAGAGTCCACGTGTTGGGCGCCATCCTGACCAAGCTGGAGGCCCGGCCGGGCGCCTACGGTTACTACCGCAGCTATTATTACTATCACACCGATTACTACGGCGAAACCGTGCCCGATGCCAAGCAGATGCCGGCCCAGGGGTGAGGGTCGAGGTTGAGGGGTGAGGACCATGACCGATCCCGGCCCCGATATCTTCGATCTGGTACTGGCTTGTTACCGGACCCCGCTGGCGCACCAGGACCGGCTGGCTTCCTCCGCCCCGCTCCCCGACGGTATGAACCGACTGCTGTGGTTGGCCAACGGCTCTCCGGAAGCCTTCGAGGAAGCCGCGCGCCGGACCGGCGCCCGGCCCGACGAACTGCGGGAAGCCGCCCAGTTTTTTATCCAACAGTTGTGCTTTGTCCGCGGCGCCAACCATTACCGGTTGCTGGGTCTCGAACCCGATGCCCCCTTCGAGAGGATTAAGGAACACCACCGCCTGCTGATGCGGCTGTTCCATCCCGACCGCGCCGCCGGCCGCGAAACCTGGACCGATCAGTACGCCGCCCGGGCCAACGAGGCTTGGACCGTGCTGTCCCGGTCGCAGTCCCGCGCCGACTACGACGCCCGATTGCGACGGCTGCCGGAGCAGGCGCTGGTTGCGAGCCCTGGTACTGCGGTACCGGCCGCTCTCCGATCGCGACCGACCCGCGTCGAACGTCCGCGGCGGCGCTCCTCGAACCGTTCCCAGCCGCGGTTCGTCCTTTCGCGGCGCTGGCTGCCCGTGCTGGTGCTGGGAGGGGCCGCGCTGGTGGCCGCGCTGGTGGTGGGAGGGGTTTATCTGATCAAGACGCCGGCTGGTCCCGCCACGTTCGCTCCAGCCGCCACGGCGGATTCCGAACCGTCGGCCACATTCTCCGAATCCGTGGCCGATCGCAGCGCGATCGGCGCCTTCCTGGCCGTACCGGACTGGCAGTCCCTGGAGCAGCGCGAACAGCAGGCCCGGTGGCAGGCCGCGCGCGCGGCAAGGCAACCCGTGGAACGGATCCAGCAGGAACAACTTGCGGCTGAAGTGGTGCCGCTGGAGCAGATGCGGGTGGAGCGGGCCCAAATCGAGGAGGAATTGAAAGCCGAGCAGGCGCGAGCGGAGCAGGCATGGGTCGAGCGATTGGCCGCCGAACAACAGCGGTTGAAACAGTTGCAGGCCGAGCAGGCGCGAATCGAGCAGGCGCGAGTGGAGCGGTTGACCGCCGAAGAGAGGCGACTGGAGGAATTGCAAGCCGAGCAGGCACGGGCGGAGCAACTCGCCGACGAATTGCGGGCCGAGCGGCGACGGTTGGAGCAGGCGAGGGTCGGGCAGGCTCGCGCGGAACCGAAACGACTCGAGGAGCAGGCGAAACAAACTCAGGCGGAGCGGGGTCGAGCGGAACCGGTCCGCCCGGAAATCGCGGCGGCGCGTGCCGTGCCGGTGATGGGGGCCATGCCGGACGAGCGCGAACCGACGGATCGGGAATTGGACGATTTGATCGGTCGCTACGCCACGGCTTATCTGCGCGGCGATTTGGATGGTCTGATGAGTTTGTTCGCGCCCGGCGCGCGCGGTAAGGATGGCAGCGATCGCGGCGGCATCCGCCAGGATTATGGGGCACTGTTCGGGTCGCACTTCGTCCGGCGGTTTCAGTTGCACGATCTGCGATGGAACCGCAGCTACGGCTCCGCCAACGCTTCCGCCCGCTACGAATTGTGGCTGCGGCAGCGCGCCGGCGGCGAGTTGGTCCAGTTGACCGGGAATATCCGCTTTGAAGCGCGCAAGCAGGATGGACGGGTTTTAATTCAGGCGATCGATTACGATTGGCCGGCGAATCGAGCGGAATAGCTCTCGAACGGACGAACGCACGAAATGTGGATGACGAGGAACGCGATCAGGGGTGGTGGGTTGTTGCTGGTGGCCGTGCTGCTGGCCTGGCGGGTGCTGGTTAACGGACTGGCCGAATATTACGCTGGTCAGGAGACATCGGAGGGGGTATCCGCCGCGCTGCGCTGGCGCGCCGACCAGCCAGAGGCGCTCTACCAGCGAGGGCTGGCATCGAACGAGCGCGAGCCGGCCGCCAGCGGACGATGGTTCCAGGCGGCAATCTGGGCCGATCCCACCGATGCCTTGGCGTTTCTGGCGCTAGCGGAGCTTTGGGGCGGGTCCGGGCGCCAGCCGGCCGCCGCCGGTCTGGTGGAGATCGCCGATGCCTTGGCTCCCATGCGCAGTCCGGCCTTGGCGCGGTCGGCGGCTTTCTGGCTGAACCAGAACCGGCCGGACCGGGCGCTGGAGCGTTGGAGCATGCTGTTGCGGACCCGACCGCAGGCCGCCGGGCAATTGTATCCGGTACTCCTGCGGTTGGCCGACGATCCCGCGGCTCAGCCCTTGTTGCAGCCCTTGTTGGACAAGCCGCCCGAATGGTGGGACGGGTTCTTTGCCTACGCGGCGGCGAACGCGGAGCGGCCCGAGACGGTGGTGTTCCTGTACCAGCATCGCAACCGGGCCGGTGGGTTGCCGGATATCGCCGAACAGCGGGTTTACCTGGATCGCTTGTGGAAGGAAGGGCGCTGGCTGGAGGCCTATCTGGCTTGGCTGAGCGGGTTGGACGAGCGGCGGCAGCAAGGCTTGGGCAATCTCTACAACGGCGGTTTCGAATTACCGGTCACCGGGATGGGCTTCGACTGGCGGACGACGCCACCGCGAGGGGTAACGGTCGAGACCGTCGACAGTTACGGCACGCGCGGCGGCCGGGCCCTGCACGTGGCGTTCGATGGCCAGCGGGTGCGTTTCCAGCATGTCTACCAGCCGTTATATCTGGAACCGGGCCGGTACCAGTTGCGGGGGCGGGTGCGGCCGGATGGATTGTCGCTGGAGCGGGGGTTGCGCTGGGTTGTGCGATGCAACAAAACGGATGCCCGACCGCTGGCGGAAAGCGAATCCTTCGCAGGCAAAGACGACTGGCGGCTCTTCACCCTGGATTTTACAGTGCCGGAGATGGATTGCCCGGTTCAGTTGTTGCGGCTGGAGCTGGAAGAGCGGGCGGGTTCCGACCTTGGGGTTGAAGGCGGCGTCTGGTTCGACGATCTGGCGATCAACCGGCGGGGCTAGGGCTGGCTGGAATCGCGGGCGTCGGTTCTCGGCGGAGAAACTTTTTCTGGCAACGATCCATCATGGTTTGAGGTATTATTTTATTTATTATCGAAGGGGTAGCCGCCCGAGGCTGGTTAGGCGGTGGATCGGGTAGCAATGGCCGTGGGATGGAGGTTTCCTAGATCATGAACGTGCGATATGCGACGGCAAGTCTGGTGCTATTGCTGGCGGGATACGCCGCCAACGCTGGCGCGGTGGAGCCCTCGGCCCTGCTGCGGCAGCCGCAGGGGCGGGTATTCGTCGGGCAGACCACGGCGATGCAGCCGGCACGGCCGGGAATGCCGCTGTACGCCGGCGACCGGGTCGTGGCCGTGTCCGGGGGGCGGGCGGAGGTGGTTTATCCGGACGGGTGCGCGATTGAGGTGCCGGGCGGCAGCCTTCTGGCGGTCAGGGGACCGGAGCAATGCCGGACGGGGCAGGCCCGAATCCGCGCCGTCGAGGGGTTCCAGAACCCGCGAATCGGCCAAGCGGGTCCGCTGCCTGGTCGGGGTGGCGGGGGTGGTTTGGGAAGCGCGGGTCCGGCGCCCGACCAGGGTGGCACGGGTAGCGGTGATCTGAAAGCCGTCCTGAAACAGCCGCGGGGTAACGTATCCATCGGCCAGGGTGGTGGCACAATACCAGCCAAACCGGACATGACGGTGTTTTCCGACAACCGGATCATCGTCAGGGGCGCCGATAGTCAGGTTACCTTGGTTTTCGGTGATCGCTGTTCGGTGACGCTGGAAGGCGAGCAAAATGTACTGATAGACGAGTTGGTGAAAAATCTGTTTGAGACCAGGTGCGAGGGCATTTTCGCGACGCGGACTCTGGTGGTGATCGGCGGGGTTGTTGCCTTGGCCGTGATAGCGTCGAGAAACAACGATGACAACCCACCTGTCAGTCCCGCCAGGCCTTAGTTCCGATCACTGAAGAATGATGTTGGAAGTCCAACCGAACCGCGCCGGCGACCCAGGCGCGGTTCTTTTTTATGGCCTCGCCGCATTGCTGGTGTTCGCGCCGCTGTATTGGGGCGGCAATCTGCCCCTGCCGCTCATGGTTATGGAATTGACGGCGCTGGCGTTGCTGGTTTGGCGGTTCTGGCGGTCGCCGGTGGAAGGACAGCCGCTATCCCGCACGGCTTGGGGTTTCCTGGCCTTGCTGTTTCTGTTACCGCTGACGCAATTGCTACCGGTGCCCATGGCGCTCTGGGCCAGCCTGCCGGGTCGGTCGTTTTATGCCGGGGCGTTCGCTCGAGCAGGTGATGGCGGCGCTGGTTTCGAATGGCGGGCGATCTCGTTGATCCCGACCGCGACCGAGTCCGCCTGGCTCTCGTTGTTGCCGTTGCTGGCGGTGTTTCTGGTGGTGCTCGATCTGACCAGCCGACAAGTGCTGAGACTGGTGTTGGTGTTCCTGGGCATTGCGGTCGGCGAGGCCTTGCTGGGCCTGATTCAATACGGCGACGGGCCGGACAGCCTGTTCCGACTGGGTAACACCTTCATGAGCGGCAGTGCCTCGGGCACCTACATCAACCGCAATCATCTGGCTGGCCTGTTGGAGATGGCTCTGCCGGTCGGATTGGCGCTGCTGGCCGCCACGGTCGGTCACGGCCGGCCCTGGCACTCCAGCGGAAGCCGGGGGCGAAGCGGGCGTACGTTTCGACAGTGGCTGGCCCGATTTAGCGTGGCGCGGATCAATCAGGCAGCCGTTTTCGGCGCGATGTCGCTGGCGATCCTGCTGGGTCTGATCTTCACTCGTTCCCGCGCCGGAGTGAGTTTGGCGATGACCGGCATCCTGCTGTGCACCCTGATCTTCTCCTACCGGCTGGGCGGACGGAACGCCTACGGACTCATCGGCACCTTCACCGCGATCGGGGTCGGACTGGCGAGCCTGATCGGCCTGGCGCCGATCTGGAGCCGGTTCGCGTACTCGGATCCGATCGAGGACGGGCGCTGGCGGATTTACGACGCCACGGTCCAGGCGATCGGCGAATTTTTCCCGCTGGGCAGCGGCGCGGGAACTTTCATGGATGTATTGCGGCGGTTTCATCCGGTGGATTTGCCGGGGGTGACCATCAACCGCGCTCACAACGACTATTTGGAATGGATGCTGGAATTCGGGCTGATCGCGGTGCTGCTGGTTGCGGCCTGGCTGGCATTTTATATCCGCCAATGGGGGCGGGTGTGGAAACGCGGCGAGTGGATTTCGTTCCGATTTGCGCAAGCGGGGGCGGGTATCGCGCTATTATTGATGATGCTGCACGCGCTGGTCGACTTCAACCTGCGGATTCCGGCCAATGCGCTGTTCGCGGCATTCCTGGCCGCTGTTTTTTTCCACCGCCCGCTGGAAGAGGGGCGGTCGCCATCGCGCCGGCGACGCCAGCCGTCCGGAGACGGCGAAGGGGGGGGCAAACCGACACCGCCGCCGACCTACGAGATTCCGCCGGAGAATCAGGCTAATCCGTTCGCGTCGTGAGGAGTGAGGAGTGAGGAGCAAGATGGTTTTACCTTTTACCGTCTGCCTTGCATCCTTTACCGCCGGCTGTCAGACGATCCCATCTGCCGATCCCCTGCCGCCGGAACTCGCCTTTCTCGTTCGGGTCAACGCCGCCGTCAACCGCGAAGGGCCGCCCTGTCCGCGCGACTATTGCCTGGACGACTGGCCCCGGGTCGCCGACCTGAACCGGCTGGACTATTGGGATTGCAAAGCCTACGCCGTCGCCAAAGCCGATCGACTGATCCGCCGGCACGGCTACGATCCGGATCGGCTCGAATACCTGCTGGTCGCCGGACCACCGCTGCGGGTTACTCACGCCGCGCTTCTGGTGGATGGCCGCTGGGTGCTGGACATGGGCCTGCGCTGCCAGGTCTGCGAACTGGAGCAGTTCGCCGCCGGGGTCGAGATCGCTGGCCGGCTGCCGGTGGCGGATCTGCCCTACGTGCATCGGGCGTTGCATCGGCAGGTTTCAAGGCCGTGAGGCGAAATGGGCCATGAAGGCAAGCACCGCGCCTTGATTGCTGGAGTTGCTCGGGCGGCATTCCGTGCTCGACATGCCGCTGGACGTATTGACGCCGGCCGGCTGAAAGCCCAGAATCCCCCGCTTGTCGCGTCCCGTCCCCCATCCGGCCGGGCGCGGAGCGCTCCGCGGGCGAGAAGCCCGCCGACGATCCACCCCCTCGCGATCGCCGGAAGCCGACTCTCCCGATGAATACCGATTCGATACGGCCACTCATGGACCCCTCCAAACCCACCCATCTCAAACAGCTCGAAGCCGAGAGCATTCACATCATTCGCGAGGTTGCCGCCGAGTTCGACAAGCCAGTGATGCTGTATTCGATCGGCAAGGATTCCTCGGTGATGCTGCGCTTGGCGCTGAAAGCCTTTTTCCCCGGCAAGCCCCCGTTTCCGCTGCTGCACGTGGACACCACCTGGAAGTTCCGGGAGATGATCCGCTTTCGCGACGAGCAGGCCCGGCGGCTGGGGCTGGAGTTGATCGTTCACGTCAACGAGGATGGGCTGCGCGAGGGCATCAATCCCTTCACCCACGGTTCGCGGGTTCACACCGACGTGATGAAGACCGAGGCGCTGAAACAGGCACTGGACCGCCATGGTTTCGACGCAGCCTTCGGCGGCGCGCGGCGGGACGAGGAACGCTCGCGGGCCAAGGAACGGGTTTACTCCTTTCGCGACCGCAACCACCGCTGGGATCCCAAGAACCAGCGGCCCGAACTGTGGAATCTGTACAACGGTCGGGTGCACAAGGGCGAGAGCATCCGGGTATTTCCCCTCTCCAACTGGACCGAACTGGATGTCTGGCAATACATTCACCTCGAACGCATCCCCATCGTGCCGCTTTATTTGGCCGCCGAGCGGCCGGTGGTGGAACGGGACGGCACGCTCATCATGGTGGACGACGAGCGGATACCGCTGGAGCCGGGCGAGACGCCGCGCCTGGAATGGGTCCGGTTCCGCACCCTGGGTTGCTACCCGTTGACCGGCGCCATCCGCTCGCGGGCCACCACCCTGCCGGAGATCATCCAGGAAATGTTGCTGACCCGCTTCTCGGAACGCCAGGGGCGGCTGATCGACCACGACGCCGCCGGATCGATGGAGGAAAAGAAGCGGCAGGGGTATTTCTGACATGTCCCACGTCTCCCCTCTGATCGAATCCGACATCCATGCCTATCTGGAAACCCACGAGCGCAAGGATCTGCTCCGTTTCATCACCTGCGGCAGCGTCGACGACGGCAAGAGTACCCTGATCGGCCGGCTGCTGTACGACACCCAGCTGATCTACGAGGACCAACTGAGCGCCGTGCGCCGCGATACCACCCGCTACGGCACCACCGGCGAGGAGTTGGACTTGGCCCTGCTGGTGGACGGACTGCAGGCCGAGCGGGAGCAGGGCATCACCATCGATGTTGCCTACCGCTATTTCTCCACGGAAAAGCGCAAGTTCATCATCGCCGATACCCCGGGTCACGAACAGTACACGCGCAACATGGCCACCGGCGCCTCGACCGCCCAACTGGCGGTTCTGCTGGTCGACGCCCGCAAGGGCGTGCAGGTCCAGACCCGCCGTCACAGCTTCATCGTGTCCCTGCTCGGCATCCGCCATCTGGTGCTGGCGGTCAACAAGATGGATCTGGTCGGCCACGATCCGGCGGTGTTCGAGCGGATTCGCGCCGATTATCTGGATTTCATCACCAAGCTGGACGTGCGGGACGTGCGCTGCGTGCCGGTGTCGGCGCTGCGCGGCGACAACATAGCCGAGCCCTCGGCCGTCATGCCCTGGTATCAGGGTCCGACCCTGCTGCATTTGTTGGAGACGGTGGAGGTGGTGGCCGATCGCAACATCCGCGATTTCCGCTTCCCGGTGCAGTACGTCAACCGTCCGAACCTGGATTTCCGCGGCTTCTGCGGCACCATCGCCGCCGGAACGGTCCGGCCGGGCGATTCGATCGTGGCGCTACCCTCGGGCCAGCGCAGTCGGGTGGCGGCCATCGTCACCGCCGATGGCAATCTGGCCGAGGCCTTTCCCGGTCAGGCCGTGACCCTGACCCTGAGCGACGAGATCGACGTCAGCCGGGGCGACCTGCTGGTCCATCCGGACCGACTGCCGGCGGTGGCGGAGTCCTTCGACGCCCGTCTGGTATGGATGGCGGACGCCCCGTTGCTACCGGGTCGCCAGTACGATATCAAGCTTGGTACCCGATTGCTGCCGGCTACCCCGACCGAATTACACCACCGCATCGACGTGAATACCCTCGAGCACCAGCGGGTCGAAGAGTTGGGCTTGAACGAGATCGGCTACTGCCGCTTCAGTCTGAACCAGCCGGCGCCGTTCGATCCCTACGAGACAATTCCCGGTACCGGCAACTTCATCGTCATCGACCGGATCACCAACGTCACGGTGGGGGCGGGGATGATCGTGCGGCCGGTGGTCCAGCCGATGATGGACAAGTCGCGCAACGTGGTCTGGCACCAGCATAAGGTGATGCGGGCGCAGCGGGCCAACCAGAAGGGGCAGCGGCCGTGCGTGATCTGGCTGACCGGACTGTCGGGCTCGGGCAAATCGACCTTGGCCAACGCGCTGGAACAACGCTTGCTGCTGCGGGGCTATCACAGCTACCTGCTGGACGGCGACAATATCCGCCACGGTCTGAATCAGGATCTGGGGTTCTCCACGGAGGACCGGGTGGAGAACATCCGTCGGATCGGCGAGGTGGCGGCGCTGTTCGCCGATGCCGGGCTGATCGCGATCACCGCCTTCATCTCGCCGTTTCGCGCCGATCGGGCGATGGTGCGCGCCCTCGTGCCGGAGGGAGAATTCGTCGAGGTGTACGTCCGGGCTTCGCTCGAGGCCTGCGAGGGGCGCGATCCCAAGGGGTTGTACGCCAAGGCCCGCGCCGGCGTGATTCGGGACTTCACCGGCATCGATTCGCCCTACGAGGCGCCGGAGCGGCCCGAACTGGTGCTCGACACCGAGCGGGACTTGCCCGAGGCCTGCGTCGAACGGCTGCTGGCCTACCTCGGCGAGCGGCGCATCCTGCGGGGAGGATCATGATTTCAGGGGAAATCAACTCATGAAGGTTCGAGCCGTCTGGGAAAACGGGGTTTTTCGTCCCATGTCGCCACTGACCCTCAAGCGCCGCTCGGTGACCATTCAGGTGCCAGACGAGGAAATCGCTGGCGCCGATCCCGCGGAAGGCATCAGGGTCGGCGATGGGGGCCAGGCGAACCAGATCCGGTCTTCGCTGGATACGCTGCTCGGCGAGTATCCGGATGACTCCTGGTTAAAAAGAATGAAGGAAACCGAGGAGCAAATCCTGGCCATTCCCGATGATCGGTTACCCGAACTGACGGACAGGGAAATGGAGCGGATGGCCGCGATTGCCCGGCGCGAGGAGCGTTGAGCGTGGATTTGTTGCTGGATGCAAGCGTCGCGATCGATCTTTGCGCGCCACGGATCCCGTGGTACGGTCCGGCGCGGGACGCGCTGGCACGGTGCGCGGCAACCGGGGGGCGGGTGTGGTTGTACGCGGGTTCGGTTCAAACCCTGCAATACAGCCTGTACGATGCATTGCGGCGATTGCGGCCCGAGCTATCCGATCGCCAGCGCATGCGGCTGGCCAAATCTCGACTGGCCGATTTTGCCAGGGACAAGCACTGGCTGGCGGCTCTGGCGGGCGAAGGAGCGGTATTCGACGGCGACGATCCCGAGGGCGAACAGTTGGTTCGGGCGCTGGAGCGGTTTGAGGGTAATGCGCGGTTGTTGAGTCGCGATGGGCGACTGGCCGAACGCTATCCGGATCGGGTGATCGCTCCGGAGGCGTATTTGGCGTTGGACCGGCCGCCCCGGTCGCTGGAGTTCATCGACCTGAAAGCCCAGCAAGACACCTTCCGCCCCGCGCTCGAACGGAACGTCCATCGGGTGCTCCATCACGGTCAGTACATCATGGGCCCCGAGATCGCCGAGCTGGAAACAGCGCTGGCTGAGTACGTGGGCGTGAAGCACTGTATCAGCGTGGCCAGCGGCACCGACAGCCTGGAGATTGCCCTTCGGGCCTTGGGCATCGGGCCGGGCGACGAGGTGATTACCGTACCCTTCACCTGGATCAGTTCGGCCGAGATCGTCGGCCTGGTGGGGGCGACGCCGGTATTCGTGGACATCGAGCCGGAGAGCTTCAATATCGATGTGGAGCGGATTGAGGCGGCCATCACCCCGCGTGCCAAGGCGATCCTGCCGGTGAGCCTGTTCGGGCAGATGCCGGATTACCCCGCCATCAACGCCCTCGCCGCTCGCCATGGTCTGACCGTGATTGAAGACGCCGCCCAGAGCTTTGGCGCCACCCAGCACGGCCGGCGCAGTTGCGGGGTGACGACTCTCGCCAGCACCTCTTTTTTTCCCGCCAAGCCCCTGGGCTGTTACGGCGATGGTGGAGCGCTGTTTACCAACGACGAGGGGCTGGCCGAGCGGATGCGCGCCATCCGTACCCACGGCGGCATCCGGCGCCACCACCACCCCCTCCTGGGGACGAACGGGCGGTTCGATACGTTGCAGGCGGCGATCCTGCTGGCCAAATGGCCTTGTTTCCAACGGGAAGTGGAAGCCCGCGGTCGCATCGGCGCCCGCTACAGCGAAAGGCTAGATGAAGTTGGCGTCGTCACCCCGCGAGTCATGCCTGGCAACACTCATGTTTATGCGCAATACACCATTCGGGCAGCGGACCGTGATCGGATGAGCGCGGCGCTCAAGGCCCAGGGCATCCCGACGGCGGTGTACTATCCAAAGTGTCTGCACGAGCAGCCGGTGTTCGCGCCGCTGGGCTACCAATGGGGCGATTTCCCGGAGGCCGAACGGGCTTCGCGCGAGGTGTTGAGCCTGCCGATGCATCCGTGGTTGACGGAGCGGGAGCAGGATCGGGTGGTGGTGGCGGTTCTGGCGGCGGTTGCATCGACTTGACGTATTAAATGGTGGCCGTGCCTTCACGACAAATGTCCCATGATGGCGCCGAGATCGGTCAGTGGTTTGCGGTTTACAGCAAGCCGCGCCGGGAAGCCGAGGCGGTCGAGCAGTTGGATCGTCAGGGTTATGTGGCCTTCCTGCCCCGGGTGCGGGCGCGGCGACGGTTGCGCGGGCAATGGCGGGAAATGGTCGAGCCGATGTTTCCACGCTATCTGTTTCTGCGGGCGACGCTGGGCGAAGACAACCTGGCGCCGGTGCGTTCGACCCGCGGCGTGATCGGGCTGGTGCGATTCGAGGGCAGGCCGCGGCCGGTGCCGGAGCCGGTCATGATCGAACTGCGCCGGCTGTGCGGGGGTGAAAAGGGTGCGCTGGAACTGCCACAGCCGCTGAATCCCGGCAGCCAGGTACGGATCCTGGAGGGGCCCTTTGCGGGTTGTGAAGCGGAGTTGCTGGACCACGACGGCGAACGCCGCGCGGTGGTTTTGCTCGAGTTGCTGGGCCGACCCCACGCGCTCGAAATGCCCGCCGACAACCTGGCGATCATTTGAATTCGGTTCGTCGACACTTTTTTCGCCGGGCACGTCCATCCGCCACCGATATCGGCTAGACTGTTGTTCATGCTTGAACACCCCGCATTCCCCCGACGCGCTGGCCGATCGTGACACGGTTTGGCGGTAGCGTGCCTGTTGGGAGGGGGAACGAACGCCTACTTACGATGAGTCACCGCCAGGACAACCAGCGGGAAGATATCCGGTTCCAGGTGTTGCGACTGCTGGAAGCCAACCCGCGGATCACCCAGCGCGAGCTGGCGCGGGAACTGGGCATCAGCCTGGGCTGGGTCAACTACTGTCTCAAGGCGCTGCTGGACAAAGGTTTGATCAAGATCCACAACTTCAGCGCCAACCCCAACAAGCTGGCTTACGCTTACCGGCTGACACCGGCTGGCTTGGCGGAAAAAGCCGTCATCACCACCCGCTTTCTCAAGCGCAAGCTGGCCGAATACGAACGGCTGCGGGAAGAGATCGAGTTCTTGCGGCGGGAAGTCTCCGAAGGGAACAGGGATGATGGCGGACAAGGATCGGGGGGTGGAGTGTGAGGCTTGAGGATCTTGAAGGTGTGGAGGCGGTCGGCTGGCGCCGCAGTTCCGCAATGCTTGGTATGTCAGTGTCTCAGCGCCTGTCCATCCCTATAACCCATGACCTTTAATCCTTAACCATCATGAAACCCTCCCTCCGCAAGCGCGTTCTGGTCACCGGTGGCGCCGGTTTCCTGGGTTCTCATCTGTGCGAGCGGTTGCTCGACGCTGGCCACGACGTACTATGCGTCGACAACTTCTACACCGGATCCAAGGACAACCTGCGGCACCTGCTGGGCAACCCTCATTTCGAACTGATGCGGCACGACGTGACCTTTCCGCTCTACGTGGAAGTGGACGAGATCTTCAATCTGGCCTGTCCGGCCTCGCCGATTCACTACCAGTTCGACCCGGTGCAGACCACCAAGACCAGCGTCCATGGGGCGATCAACATGCTGGGCCTGGCCAAGCGGGTGAAAGCCAAGATCCTGCAGGCCTCAACCAGCGAGGTGTACGGTGACCCGGAGGTGCATCCGCAACGCGAGGACTATTGGGGTCGAGTCAATCCCAACGGCATTCGGGCCTGCTACGACGAGGGCAAGCGCTGCGCCGAGACGCTGTTTTTCGACTACCGCCGCCAGCACGAGCTGAAGATCAAGGTCGCGCGAATTTTCAACACCTTCGGTCCCCGGATGCATCCCAACGACGGTCGGGTGGTGTCCAACTTTATTATTCAGGCGCTGCGCAACGAGCCGATCACCCTGTTCGGCGATGGTCGCCAGACCCGGTCGTTCTGCTATGTGGACGATCTGATCGAGGGCTTGTTGCGGCTGATGGATACCCCGGACGACTTCACCGGGCCGGTGAACCTGGGCAACCCGGGGGAGTTTACCATCAAGGAACTGGCGGAGAGGGTGATCGAACTGACCGGCTCGCGCTCGGTGCTGAGCTACCATCCTTTGCCCGCCGACGATCCGATGCAGCGCAAGCCCGACATCAACCTGGCCCGCGCCGCGCTCGGTTGGGAGCCGACGGTGCATCTGGAGGAGGGGCTGCGCAGGACCATCGAATATTTCGAGACAAGTTTTAAGTTTTAATGATAAATAGTTGGGATATCAATTAGTTGATGATTTAGAGCTTCGGAAGCGGGCGTGCCGGCTGGCGGTCCGTGTCCGAGGTGTTGAATGACTGTCGGGATTACGGGCCGCACGATCAAATGATGCGCGCGGCGGTATCGGTTGCTTCGAACATTACGGAAGGGCGGAGCGCAACTCGGTAATGGAGTACATTCGTTAATACTTAAAACTTCCGATGAAATCAATCCTGGTTACCGGCGGTGCCGGTTACATTGGCAGCCACGCCTGCAAGGCGCTGGCGCGAGCGGGCTATTTGCCGGTGGTCTACGACAACCTGGTTTACGGCCATGAGTGGGCGGTGAAATGGGGACCATTGGAGCGGGGCGACCTGCTGGACGGGACGCGGCTGGCGGAGGTGATCGCTCGCTACCGGCCGGCGGCGGCCATCCATTTCGCGGCCTATGCCTATGTCGGCGAGTCGGTGTCGGACCCGGCCAAGTATTACGGCAACAACGTCGGCGGTACTCTGAGTTTGCTGGCGGCACTACGGGCCGGCGGGGTGGAGCGGCTGGTTTTCTCCAGCACCTGCGCGACCTACGGGGTGCCGGAGCGACTGCCGATCGACGAGAGCCACCCACAACGGCCGGTGAATCCCTATGGCCATTCGAAATGGATGATCGAGCAGGTACTGCGGGACTACGCCCAAGCCTACGAACTGCGCTCGATCGTGCTCCGCTATTTCAACGCGGCCGGGTCGGATCCGGATGGGGAGATCGGCGAGGACCACACGCCGGAGACCCACCTGATCCCGTTGGTGCTGCGGGCGGCGCGGGATCCGAACGCGCCGGTGTCGATCCATGGAACTGATTATCCGACCCCGGACGGGACCTGCATCCGGGATTACATCCATGTGACCGACTTGGCGGACGCCCATCTGCGGGCGCTGGCGGCGCTGGAGAAGGGGGCGGAAACGGCCGCCTACAACCTGGGAACCGGGCGGGGCCATTCGGTGCGGGAGATCGTCGCGGCGGCGCGGCGGGTGACCGGACGGGAGATTGCGGTGGTCGAAGGCCCGCGCCGGCCGGGTGATCCACCGGAATTGGTGGCTGATGCGACGCGGGCTGGAATCGAACTCGGTTGGATCCCAGGTTTCACCGAGATTGATGACATCATCGAAACGGCATGGCGATGGGAGAGTTTGTTTTAAGTTTTAAGAGAAAAATTGGGGTATCAGTCGTTTGAAGATTTGGAAGTTTGGAAGCGGGCGTGTCGGGTGGCGGTCTGTGTCTACGAGGTGCTGAAAGACTGTCGGGATTACGGATTGCGCGATCAAATGACGCGCGCGGCGGTATCGATTGCTTCGAATATTAAAACTTAAAACTTCTATGAACTCCCTTTTCGATAGCGAACATGTGACCCTGATTCGGCCGCGCCGGGGCTGGCGGTCGTTGGATCTGAAGGAGCTGTGGGCGTACCGGGAGCTGCTGTGGGTGCTGACGATGCGCGACATCAAGGTGCGCTACAAGCAGACGGTGCTGGGGGTAGCCTGGGCGGTGATCCAGCCGTTCATGACCATGGTAGTGTTCTCGATCTTCTTCGGTCGGCTGGCGCAAGTGCCGTCGGACGGATTTCCGTATCCGGCGTTCGTCTACGCGGCGCTGTTGCCGTGGACCTTTTTCGCCAATGCGCTCGGCAGTTCCGGTAATTCCCTGTTGAGTTCGGCCAACCTGGTAAGCAAGGTCTATTTTCCGCGCCTGATCATTCCGCTGGCGTCGGTGGGGGCGGGGCTGATCGATTTCGCCATCTCGACGGTGATCCTGTTGCTGTTGATGTGGTATTACGATGTGGGATGGAGCGCGAACCTGCTGCTGGCGCCGGCGCTGGTGCTGGCGGTGATCTTCACCGCGCTGGGGGTAGGAACGCTGCTGTCGGCGCTGAATGTGGCCTACCGTGATTTTCGCTACGTCATTCCGTTCCTGATCCAATTGTGGATGTTCGTTACCCCCGTGGTGTATCCGGCCAGCCTGGTGCCGGAACGCTGGCAGTGGCTGTTCCACCTGAACCCGATGGCGGGCCTGATCGAGGGTTTCCGCGCGGCGTTTTTGGGGCGGCCGTTCGACGGGCCGGGGTTGCTCCTCTCCTTCACCGTGGCGGCGGTGTTCTTCCTGGCCGGCGTGTTGTATTTCGAGAAGGTCGAGCGCGGCTTCGCGGACATCATTTGAGGAGGGGTGAGGGGTGAGGCGGCATCATGAGTTGCAGGCTTGGCGGCAGGCATGAATCGCGATGACTACGACTCACCGTGGAAGACCGTCTTGGAGCGGTATTTTCCGGAGTTTCTGGCGTTTTTCTTTCCGGCGGCGCATGGCGGTATTGACTGGGTACGAGGTTATGCGTTTCTGGACAAGGAATTGCAGAAGGTGGTGCGCGATGCCAACCTGGGCCGGCGTTACGCCGACGCGCTGGCGCGGGTTATGGACCGAGATGGGAACGAGGATTGGGTGCTGGTACATATCGAGGTGCAGGGGGAAAGCCAGGCGGACTTCGCCCAGCGGATGTTCGTCTACAACTATCGTTTGTATGATCGGTACGCCAAACCGGTGGTGAGCTTGGCGGTACTGGGCGAACCGTATCCGAGCGGGTGCGGCGAGTTTGGCTACGAGCGCTGGGGCAGTCGGATGGGTTTGCGGTTTCCGGTGGTGAGTCTGAGCGCCTATCGGGACCGGTGGGCCGATCTGGATGTTTCGCTCAATCCCTTTGCGGTGGTGACCCAGGCGCATCTGAAGGCGCAAGAGACTGCCGGCGCGGAGAACGAGCGTTATCGAACCAAGCTGGCGCTGATTCGGAGCCTGTACCGCCGCGGCTATCCCCGGCAAGACATTCTGGAGCTATTCCGGTTCATCGACTGGGTGCTGGCCTTGCCGGAAGGGCTAGACGACCGGTTATGGACTGACGTGCAACAGTTCGAGGAGGAAAAGCGTATGCGCTATGTGAGCAGCTTCGAACGCATTGCCCAACGAAAAGGAATGGAGAAGGGAATGGAGAAGGGAATGGAGAAGGGAATGGAGAAGGGAATTTCCCAAGGCCAGATACGGCTATTACGGCGGCTGCTCGTTCGCCGCTTCGGAGCATTGCCGGAATGGGTGGACGCCCGCCTGGGCCAGGCGGAACTGAAGCAGTTGGAGGTTTGGGGAGAGCGGGTGCTGGAGGCGGCGACGCTGGAAATGGTCTTTGCAGAGGGATGAAGCGAGAAACAGATAGGCCATACTTGGGTGATTTCCAAAAAAGGCTATACCAGAGCGGTAGAACGGTAGGTCGGGCAAAAACGTAGCGTTGCCCGACAATGCGCATGTCGGGCACATCCTGTGCCCGACCTACAGGTATATTCTTTTCAGGAAATCGCCTTGACCTCTGACTTCACTTCAAATGTGCAACGCATCGACAGAGTTTTCGGGCTTCTGGGCGGTCTGATTCGTAGTCTCAAGCAACGGGAGCGCAACGGATGACTACATCTAACACCCCTGCCTCCTCACTCCTCACTCCTCACTCCCCACTCTTTACTCCTGCCCCCTCACCCCTCACCCCTCACTCTTCCCGTCCGGTCATCCGAGTCTCGGGTTTGAGCAAGGAATATGTCATCGGCCGGCGGGAACGGGGCCGGGAGACCTTCCGCGAGATGGTGACCAGCAGCTTGGCCGCCCCGTTTCGCCGCTTGCGCAAGCTGGGGAGCGAGGCAGCCCCGGAGGAACGATTCTGGGCGTTGAGGGACGTGAGCTTCGAGGTCCAGCGTGGCGAGGTGGTGGGGATCATCGGCCGTAACGGCGCGGGCAAGAGCACCCTGCTGAAGATTCTCAGTCGGATCACCGACCTGACCGAGGGGGAGGTCGAGATTCGCGGCCGGGTGGCGAGCCTGCTGGAGGTGGGAACCGGGTTTCATGCCGAATTGACCGGACGGGAAAACATTTATCTGAATGGGGCGATTCTGGGGATGAGCCGCCGGGAGATCGATCGCAAGTTCGATGAAATCGTGGATTTTTCCGGGGTTGAGAAGTTTATCGATACGCCGGTGAAGCGCTATTCAAGTGGGATGGCGGTGCGGTTGGCGTTCGCGGTGGCGGCGCATCTGGAGCCGGAAATTCTGGTGATTGATGAAGTGCTGGCGGTGGGGGATATCGAGTTTCAGAAGAAGTGCCTGGGGAAGATGGATGATGTGGCAAGAAGCGGACGAACTATTTTGTTCGTTAGCCATAACATGGCGGCGATTGAAAGTCTGTGTACTCGAGCCATTCTGCTGAAAGAGGGGTGCTTGAAAACAGAGGGAGGAGTAGACGAAGTTATCCAGCAATACTCTTCTGAAACGGTCGATGCTTCGGGTGATGTCGATGCCCGATTGCATCCGAGCCGTGTGGCAGGTGCTAAACCGATTATTACCCGATTTCAGATTGTCGATGCTAAGGGAAGGTTTGCAAGCCAAATCGGATTAGGTGAAGAGGTTAGTTTCCTTATCCATCTTTCAACATCACAATTGATTAGTGGACTCAATGCTGGGATTCATATTTATAATGGATTTGGACAAAGAGTGACAACATTGCACACCAATTATCAGGCGAATGTTTCACTGGAGGTGAGGGATCGTGGGATACTTTGTTGTACTGTCAAGACATGCGATTTAATGCCAGGTCAATATCGCATAGTTCTGGGACTTGTTTCTGGAAATGATTTAGTTGATCGGATTGATCCTGTAACTACATTTGAAGTATTACCACGTGATATTTTCGGAACAGGAAAGTTGCCGCCGGGTCGTGATGGTGTTTTTATTTCGCGTGGATACTGGCAATTTCAGCAGTCACTTGGAGCAAAGACGAAGATCTTAGGCATTGAACTATAGTAATTCTATTTGAGTTGCGGATTTTCTCCTCCTTGGACAAGGGGAGGGGGCACGTAGGGCCGGAGTGGTTTGAAGCGCCGATTCCAAAATTCAGATAGAAGTACTATACATTTGCCAATTCTTTTTATCAGATATGTTTTCAGGAATATGAATATTTTGAAGACTAATTGGTTTGTTCGGTGGAATATCAATCGTCAGAAAATCCAGCGCTACTCTTCCCAGCAGCGAGCGCCATTTTTCGACTTGGCGATTTCCTATCTTCAGAGTGGTCCTATAAAAGTAATTGATATAGGTTGTGGTTTTAGTGACTTTGCTGAGAGAGTTCAGCAAAGAAATGCTGACGCAATGATATGGATGTTTGATGGAAACCCTATGACCGTGGAAAAATTAATAGAGCGTGGTCGAAATGCAGCTATATATTATGCACCGAATCGATTGCCTTTTAATAATTGCGATGTTGAATTTATTCATTGTAGTCATCTAATTGAGCATTTATTTCCACAATGTTTGTATTCGCTTCTTGAAGAATTTGATCGGGTGCTTGCTAAGGGGGGTGTGCTAGCAATCAGTGCACCATTAATGTGGGAGAGGTTTTATGATGATTTATCTCATATCCGTCCTTATCCGCCAAATGTATTAGATAAATACCTAACCACTTTGAATATTGATATGTCTTTTACAAGAAAATCAATTGGAAATTTTAGAAGAGAAGCCTTGTTTTACAGATTTATTAAACAACCTGTTTTTTCATATTACGGACTACGCAGTGAAAACTGGTTAATAGATTTTGGTATCCTCGGATTAAAAAAAATTGCCAAGGTGATTGGGTTATATAGCAGTCCTATACAGGTTGTGGAATTATTATTACATTATTTAAATTAACAA
>JAVMKL010000202.1:0-22090 GCA_031732875.1 Candidatus Competibacter sp.
CGCGAGTTATTCTCGCCCCCCGCTGCTACAACAGCATGAGGTGGTAGGTAGTTACGATCAGACATAATGTCACCGAGGGTATAGGTAAACGCAGCTCGGATAGCCAAACAGGGCGGCGGATAATCCGCGAAAGGGCGGTAAGAAACTGTCGATTACACACAAGTTTCCATGCTATTGAATCTCTACGGGTCCATTCTCTGCAGCTTGCTGCGTTCTTTGGTAACCCAATACCCCGCAGCTTGCCGTGGGATCGTTTATTCCTGCTTCTGTACTCACCTGAAATCTTTTTTATTCTCGTACTGCAGGTGTTTGGGAAGCACCCAAGCGTACTCGAGTCCCCCCGAGTCCAGCTTCAGCGTGAATTCGCTCTCGCAGCCACTGTGGGCCTTACCCTCGCACCTGTGGAGGCCACCGTATCGGATCGACTTCTCAAGTACCCCGACGCCAGCCTCGGTGTCTGATCGTTTAACAATATTGACGTAGTTGTAGTCATGAATACGGAAGACATGGGCCCATTTACCGTCTCCGATCATGACGACGAGTTTTTTTGTTATGAAGTCGTAGACCGCGAAGTTGTCGACGTCATCGACTTTGTGGGTGACCAGCGAGTCGCCACCACCGATCAGGGTGTGATAGAACCACCAAGGCTCCTTCTTCACGGATTCAGCGATGACAACGATGAACGGTTCCACGTTCTTTCCAACCATAACCCGCGCTGTCCCTTCCATACCTTGACCCTCCTCCGGAAGCCAATACCCCCGATTATCTTTGGTTATGTCGAGTACCGTCGCCAGCGGCACCAACTTGATCCCGGACACCTGATCACCCAACGCTACTTTTAGTGGCGCGGCGGAGTCCACTGGAACACATAATACCGTTTCCCAATAAGATATGGTAACTACCTACCCCTACCGAAATTAGCTAATCTACCCCCATGCCTGAGTTGACCTGCCCCACCCAAGCCGAACTGAACCGGATGAGCCATCCTGAGAAGGATGCGCTGATTCTGGCGCTATTCGACGTCCTGGGACGGCATGAGCAGCGGTTAAGGGAGCTGGAAAGCCAGATTCAGAAAACCAGCCGCAATTCCAGCCAGCCGCCGTCCTCGGACGGGCTGAAGAAGGGACCGGCGATGCCCCGACGCCCGGGTGAGAAGCTGCTGGGTGGTCAGCCGGGCCATCATGGGGCGACCCGGGTAATGGTGGATACGCCTGACGAAATCCGGGAGTTGCGGCCGATGGGGATTTGTGCGTGCGGCACCGAGTGGGCTGGGTTGGCTGGGCTACCGGCCCGTGTTGGGGAGCGCCGGCAGCGAATCGAGCTACCGGAACCGAAGGCGGTGGTCACGGAGTTCCGCCAACTGGTGGTGACGTGTCCGGGCTGCGGACAAATCCATCGGGGTGCATTTCCGACGGGGGTCACTCCGAATGTCAGTTTTGGCCCGCGGCTGAAGGCGTATGCGGTCGGGCTGGTGAACGGGCATTTCGTGGCCCTCGACCGGGCCTGCGACCTGATCGCCGATCAATATGGGGTTCGACCGTCCGATGGGGCGGTACAAAACTGGATTATCGAGGCCGGGCAGCGGTTGGCCGACGACCACGCGGCCGGTCGGGAAGCCATCCGGGCGGCCGAGGTGGCGAACTTTGACGAGAGCGGGCTGCGGGTGAGCGGCCAGCTCAACTGGCTGCATGTGGCGGCGACCGCCACCGTCGTGCATTACACCGTCCATGCCAAGCGGGGGGAGGAGGCGATGGACGCCGCCGGGATTCTGCCCCGGTTCACCGGCACGGCGGTGCATGATCACTGGAAACCCTACGGGGCCTATACCCAGTGCACCCATGCCTTCTGCAACGCTCATCACCTGCGGGAGTTGCGGTATTATGAGGAGTTGACCGGGCATTTCTGGCCCTACGCTCTGCGGCACCTGCTGGTGGAAGGCCATGAGGCGGTGCTCGCCGCCCGCGCCGCCGGTCAGGCGGCCCTGGAGCCGGCGTATGTCGCGGAGTGGCTGGCCCGCTATGACCAGCAAGTGAGCAACGGCTTGGGAGCCTGTCCGATACGACTGCCCGAGCCGGGCAGTAAACGCCGGGTCAAGCAGCATCCGGCCACCAATCTGCTGGTGCGCCTGCGGGATTACAAAACCGAGGTGACCCGGTTCCTCACCGATTGGCGGGTCCCGTTCGACAACAATCGCGCGGAACGGTTGGTGCGGCCGATCAAAGTCAAATTGAAGGTGATCGGGGGGTTCCGCGCCCTGGGCGGTTCCTCCGCCTTCTGCACCCTGCGTTCGATTTGGGAAACCAACAAGCTGAACGGTATTAACCCCTTCGATACCCTCAGGTTGGCATTTGAGGGTAGGTAGTTACAAGATATGTATCTTTGTGTGAGCAATATTACCATATATTTCAATTTGTTACTCCTGTAAGCGGGCTCCCACGGATCGGGATTTGGTATAAGGACATCTCTTCCAACAAAGAAATCCTGTAGCCCCGCTACCTACAGATAACCTACGGATTCGGGGGCTGCGGGCGAGAGTCTGCTGGAGGTGGATCGAGCATCACTTGCCGCTGGTAAGGCTCCGATAGAGCGCTTCGGTCGCGGCGGCGGGGGGAATGCCCAGCACGATGGACAACTGCTGGCGGCAGCGGCGGTAAACCTCCATCGCCTCGGCGCGGTAGCCTTGGGCGGACAGGCAGAGCATGAGCCGGCGGTACAGCTCTTCAGCCAGCGGTTCGACATCCACGGCCTGTTCGTACAGCGCCTGCGCTTCGGCAAAGCGACGAGCCCGTTCCAGTTGCTGGCCGGCGCTGTCCAGCACGCGGAGCAGGCGTTCCCGCAAGCGCTCGCGTCGGCCGACGAGCCAGGGCTGTTCGGGTTCGTCGGCGAGAAAAGGTCCCTGGTAGAGCCGCTGCGCCTCGGCCAGCGCGCTCTGACCGGCGCCGTCCCAAACGCCATGAGCCAACGCATCCCTGGCTCGGTTCAGCATCCGCTCCAGCGCCCAGACATCGACCCAGCAGCGACCGGCGTCCAGAGTCAGCTTGCCGTCGTGCACCCGTAGCGTCTCGGCGCTGCCGAGTAGTTCGCGCAACCGCCGTATCGTGATTTGCAAAGTTTTTTGCGCGCCAAGGCCCGTAGCGTCCGGCCACAGCGCTTCGATCAGCGCCTCGCCACGCACCTCCCGCCCGCCCAGGGCGACCAGCGCCTTGAGCAATTCCAGCGGGCGATGTTGCGGTTTGCCGGTGGCTTTGAGCGGCTTACCGTCCAGCACCAGGGCGAAACGGCCGAGGGTGTAGACCCGCACCGGCCACGGCCACCGCTCGACGCCCGCGCTCGGCGCGACCAGCCCCCGCTTGTGAATGAGCAATTCGACGTATTCGGGTTCGATGTCGGCGGCCAACGCGTCCGCGCACAACCGCGCCATTATCTTCGGCAGCCAGAGGGGGCAATTGAGGAAACCGCCCCGGCGTCCGGTGGCGAAAGCCTCGGCGAGAACCGCCAGGGACTCTTCGTGCTGGCCGTGCTGGCGCAAGGCATCAGCTTCGAACAGCAGGACATTGAAGCGCAGGATTCCGTCGCCCTGCGCACTCAACCAGGCCGTTGCTTCCCTGGCGACCGCAACTGCCCTCCCGGTTTCGCCGCATTCGGAGAGGGCGTGGGAATAGGCGACGAGGGAGCAAGTCGCCGGGCCGACGCTGGCCAGCTCCTCGGCGATCTCCACCGATTTCCGGGCGTGTTCCAGCGCCGTGCGCGGGCGTTCCCGCAACAGCGCCAACCAGGATAGAAGGAAGTGGTAGAGGGCGATGTCGTTGGACCGGGCGCGGTCGATTTCGCTGGCCAGCCTGTCCAGAAGCGCGGCGGCCGCCGCGAGGTCGTCGCTCGCGAGCAAGGCCAAAGCTTGGGACAGTCTCAGCAAGCCCAGCACATAAGAGAGGCCGGCTTCCGTCGCCAGGCAATGATCATAAGCGCGCTCCAGCGTCGCGCGGCCCGCGCCGAGAACGGTCTGGACCTGGCAGGCGCCGGACCAGAACAGCAACCAGGGTGTGGCCTCGACCGTCGCTTTCGGCAAAGCGTCGATCCAGCCTTGTAGTGTTTGCCAGCGGCCTTGGCCGAACAATTCGGCGGCGCGCGCGAGAATCGATCCGGCAGCGGCTTCCCAGTCCCCGACTTCGGCGAACAGGCTAAAAGCCGCTTCGGAATCACCTTGGGCGGTGAGCGCCTTGGCGGAAGCGCGAACCAGTTCCCGGCGTTCGAAGGCAGGGTAGTCCTGTTCGACCCGATGCCGCAGAAATGCCTGAAACAAAGCGTGATATTGGTAAATGGTAGCCGATGCGCCGCACCGGTCGACGAAATAACCTTGGCGGTGGAGCGCGTCGAGCAGCCGGTCGGCGTTTTCGCGCTCGCTCAGTACGCACGCCGTTGGCGCGCTGAAGCGGGGCAAATAGGCTGTGCAGAGCCAGAGGTGCCGGATGTCGTCGGTCGCGCTTGCGAAGATTTCGGTCGCGAAATAATCGAGCAGCGTTTGCGGCAATGCCTGCTCCGAAGTGGCGGGTGGGACGCCGGTTTTTCGGGCGTGCTCCAGCAACAGGGTAAGCCCTGCGGTCCAACCTCGCGAGCGCTCGTGCAGGATGTGGACGGCGGTCTCCGGCAGGGGCGCGCGAAGCGCTACGACCATTCGGGTTTCTTCCAGGGTCAGCCGCAAGTCTTGCGCGTCCAGCGCAGCCAGGAGTTCACTGACTTGCAGTCGGGCGCATTCGGCGGGCGGCTCCAGGCGGCTGACGACCAGGAGATTGACGCCTTCCGGGATTTGCGCCATGGCCTCACGCCATACGACCCGAAACGGCGTGCTTTCCGACGCTTCGTGGAAATTGTCGAGCACCAGCGTCGCCGGTCGCGGCAACCGGGCGAACAGTTCGCGGAAGAACCGGCGCGCGAAGCCGGGCAGGTCAGGCAAATATTCCGAGGTGAATAGCGTCAGGCGCGCTTGGTGAGGAGAAGGGAGCACCTGGCGCAGGTGGTAAAACAGCGTGGCCGGATCGCCGTCGCCCGCGTCGACCTGATACCAGATGCTTGGCAGCTTGCGAGCGTGGAGGTAGCTCGCGACCAGCGTGGTTTTCCCGGCGCCGGGCGGTCCGGAGATCCAGACCAGAGGGTATTGGCATCGCTCGTCGAGCAACGAGAACAGGCGTTCGCGTTCGGCAACGTCGTGGAGGCGAGGCGGCGCCAGCTTGGCCGGGGTCGGCGCGGAAACGCGACGAACGCCCGCGGCGCGGTCCTGATGGGTCGTTTCGCCCCGGTCGTCACGACCGAGCTTTCGCGGCATCCTCCCGTTCCTCCACCGACGTTACGTGAGGCATTGGTGTATGCTGGATTTTCTTGCCATCGTCGCGACCGTATGGTTCGGCCGAACCGGCATGACTTCGTCTTCCCGGAGTTCCCATACAAGTGTCCGCCGTGCCGCTGGCTGCTTCTTTTGATTGTAGTTGCCTGCAAGTTTTGCTGCTTTTCAACGATAAGCTCGGTACCGTCATGAGAAACGGAAGGAGGAGTAAGGGACAGCCTTCGGGCGGTCCGTTTTTCGCGATAATCGTTTACAATCCCCGCCCGGACCGTGGTTCCCATTTGCGGCGGTCAGATTAACGCTTTCATTGAAAAGTGGATTTCCGAATTGTTATCGAGGCGGCGATGGCGCGAATCAAACTGGACCTGCCGGCGGATTTTCCGTTCACCACCGAACTGCGGGTGCGGATCACCGATGTCAACTACGGCGGCCACATGGGCAACGACTCCCTGTTGGGCCTGTTACATGAAGCGCGGGTTCGGTTTCTGGCGCGCTACGGGCTCAGCGAGCTGAATATCCATGGCCTCGGCATCATCATGGCCGACAGCGTCATCGTCTACAAATCCGAAGCCTTCCCCGGCGAGATGCTGGAAATCGCGGTGACGGCGACCGACTTCAACAAGTACGGTTGCGATTTCGTCTACCGGGTGACCGAGAAGAGCAGCGGCCGCGAGGTGGCGCGGGCCAAGACCGGCATCGTGTTCTTCGACTACCAGAAACGCGTCGTGCAACGGGTGCCGCCCGCCTTCCTCGACCTGTTCCCGCAACATGCCTTTGCCTAAATCGCCGCTGTCGCCGGCCGCCCGGGCCTGGTTGCCGGTCCGCCTGCTGCTGGCGGTGGGCGCCAGCATCGGCGTCGGGGTGCTGCTGGTGCTGGTGCTGTACATCACCGATCTCGGCCTGTCGGTATGGGATCGTTTGCAGCGGGCGCCGACCGCGTTCTGGGTGATCTATCTGCTGATTCTGGGCGTGCTGAGCGTCGGGGGAGCCTACGGAGTCTGGCGAGTTTTGCAGTGGGGCCGGCCCGCCGCCAAATCCCGCACTGCCGCGCCGGCCAAGCCGCCGGACGAGGCGACCCTGCGCGAGCGGCTGGAGCGCAGCGCGGCCGAAGGCGTGGCGGTCGGCGAAATCCGCCAGGAATTGGAGGAATTGCAACGGCGGCGGGCGGTGGGCGAAATCGTGGTGGCGATGTTCGGTGAGATCAGCGCCGGCAAGTCCTCGCTGATTCGCGCGCTGATGCCGGATGCCGATATTGCGGTGGACGTGCGGGGCGGCACCACCCGCCAAGTGACGTATTACACCTGGACCAGTTCGGCCGGCGACCGGCTGATCCTGGCCGACCTGCCCGGCTTGAACGAGGCTGACGGACCACTCGATCGGATCGCCCGCGACGAAGCCTTGCGCGCTCATGTGGTCATCTACGTCTGCGAGGGCGATCTGACCCGCGATCAGTTCCAGGCGCTGCGAACGTTGGCCGATCTCGGCAGTCCGCTGATCGTGGCACTCAACAAGATCGATCGTTTTACCGAGCGGGAACTGGATCTGGTGCGGGAGCGGTTGGTCGAACGGGTCGGCGAACAACTGGAGATCGCGCCGGTACAGTGTGGTGGTCTGGAGGAAGTCACTCGCATCTACCACGACGGCCGCGAGGAGACCACCCTGCGCGAACGTCAGCCGCGGGTCGATGATCTGCGCCGGGCCTTGCAGCGTTATCTTGACACCGATCCCCAGGTGCTCGACGCGTTGCGCGATACGGCGGTATTCGTGCTGGCTCAACAAAAGCTGGACGCGGCGGTCTCCCAGCATCGCCGCGCCAAGGCCGACGCCATCGTCCAGGGTTATTCGCGCAAGGCGGTGTTCGGCGCGCTGGCGGCGGTCGGGCCGGGCACCGACGTACTGATTCAGGGCTATCTGGGCCTCAACCTGCTCAAGGAACTGTGCGCGCTGTACGAAGTATCGGTGCGCGAGGTGGACATGCAGCGGTTTCTGGATCTGGCCGGCAACCAGATCAAACGCAGCCTCAACCTGCTGCTGGCCCTGGTCGGCAACATTTTCAAGGCCTTTCCCGGCATGGGCACGGTGGTGGGCGGGATGATGCACGCCGTGGTCTATGGTCTGATATTCGAGAGTCTGGGGAAAGCGGTGGTCCGCTCTCTGGAAAGTCGCGGCGACCTGGTGAGCGGACCCGCCCTGCGGATGTTCGAGGACAACCTGAGTGAAGATTTGGAAGCACGTGCGAAACGCCTGGCCCAACTGGTTTGGACGCGACAGCGAAATGATGAAAGCGCCGGAACCACGACCGGTTAGCGGCGATGCGCACCTGGCGCTGGCACGCGAGAGCCTCCGCGAATTGCTGGACGACAAGCGGGTACCGCCGCCGGTGCGAGCGGCGCTGGCCGAGGAATACCGGCAACTGCAACTGCTGCTGGAAAAGATCGAACACGGCCATCTCCACATCGCCGTCTTCGGGCGGGTCAGCGTCGGCAAGTCGGCGCTGTTGAACGCGCTGCTGGGCGAGGCGAAATTCTCCACCAGTCCCCTGCACGGCGAAACCACCCGCGCCGAGCACGCCCGCTGGCAGGAGTACGACGCCGGCGGGGTGTTCCTGATCGACACGCCCGGCATCAACGAGGTGGCCGGCGAAGTCCGCGAACAGCTTGCCCACGACGTGGCCAGCCGTAGCGATCTGGTCATGTTCGTGGTGGATGGCGATATTACCGACACCGAACTGAAGGCGTTGCGGCAGGTGAAGGGCGCGGCGCAGCGGCTGGTGCTGGTGCTGAACAAGATCGACCGCTACACCCGGACCGATGGCGAACTGCTGCTGGCGACGCTGCGCCAGCGCACCGTAGGTCTGATCCAGCCGCGGGATATCGTCACCGCCGCCGCCCAGCCGGCCGAGCGCATCGTCATTCTGGTGGACGCCGAGGGCAACGAAACCGAGACCCGCCGCCGCCCGCGACCGGACGTCAACGCGTTGCGCGAGCGGATCTGGGACATCCTCAAGGCCGAGGGCAAGACCATGGCCGCGCTCAACGCCGGGCTGTTCGCGGGCCGCTTCTCCGACCGCCTGACCCACGAGATCATCACCATCCGCCGCGATCTGGCCGAGAAGGTGGTGCGCAACTACTGTCTGGGCAAGGGCGTGGCGGTGGCGCTGAACCCGATCCCGCTCGCCGACCTGCTGGCGGCGGTCGCCACCGACGCGGCGATGATCATCCACCTGAGCCGGGTGTACGGGTTGCCGATCGGTCGCAACGAGGCCGGCTCCCTGCTTAAAACCATTTCCATCCAGCTGGCGTTCCTGATGGGGACGGTATGGGCGATGAATCTGGCGGCGACGGCGCTCAAGGGTATCAGCCTGGGGCTGTCGACGGTGGTGACCGCCGGGGCGCAGGGCGCGGTGGCCTGGTACGGGACCTACGTGGTGGGGAAGGCCGCCGAGCAGTATTTCGCCCAAGGCAAATCCTGGGGCGAGGGCGGACCGAAGCGGGTGGTGCAGGACATTCTCGACAGCCTCGACCGGGAATCGCTGCTGGCCCAGGCCCGCGATGACATCCTGTCCCGGCTGAAACCGCTGTTATGAGCTTTTCCTTTCTGATCGGCTTTCTGCTGGTGGTCGGCTTCGGCCTGCTGTTCTGGCGGGACAGCCTCGGCGCCCGCGAACAGGCCCGCGCCGCCAGTTCCCGCGCCTGCCGGCGGATGGGGGTACAACTGCTGGACGATACCGTGGCCCTGGAGCGGTTGTGGCCAAGGCGCGACCGCGACGGCCGGCTGAAGCTGGAGCGGCTGTACGTGTTCGAGTTCACCGACACCGGGCAGCGCCGCCAGGTCGGCAGCGTGCTGCTGGTCGGCTGGCGGGTGGAAGTGCTGCAAATGGAAGGCGGCGATCTGCTGGTGCCTTAGCCGAGGATTCGCGACCGATAGCCACGCTTGCCCCCGCGCTCCCGTCGGAGCGGGCGGCCAGCAACATGAGTCATCCAGCCGTAAGTCCCAGCATCGCCCCATACGCTTGCAACAGCACCACCGCCGCCGCCAGACATTTCAGGACATAGGCCGCGTTCCAACGCAAAAAGGCGTACCCGTCGATGCCGTAGCGTCCCTGCATCATCAGATGCAGACCGGACAGGGGATTGGCCGGCACGCCGATGGCCCAGGTCATCAGCAGCGTGATGGCCAGCAGATTCGGGTCGGGATGCAGCGGCGCCAGCCAGACCCCGCAGGCCGCGATGCTGATGATCGGATGCACGCCGAGCGTGGCGATGCCGACCATCCCCAGCAGCAGCAAACCGGCCTGCGGCGGGCCGAAGCGGTCGAAGGGCAACCAGTCGCCCAGTTGTCCCGTCACGCTGGTCAAGCCCGCCGCCAGCACGCCCGCCGCCAGAAACAGCGCCAGTTCGTTGACCGTGCTGGCCAGTCCCTGCTCGATGTGGCTTTTGAGCGATGGCCAGGCGTTGCACCCATCCCGCGCGCGATGCAGGCCGACGGCCAGCAGCGGCGCGCTCAGGGCGATGATCGCCAGGATCGACCAACGCGGGATCAGCGCGTGGACGGCCAGCACGATGACGACCAGCAGGCCTGGAATCCAGAGCGCGCGGAAATTCATGGGATAGCCGACGAACGGCGCGCCCAAGGTGGGATTTTCGGGGTCGATTTCGCGGGCGGTCAGCCCCAGCGACAGCGCGGCCATCGGTAGGCCGGCCAACACCACGATGCCTAACCGCGCGCCCGGCGCGTAGGTCAGGGCGGCGGCCATCGCCGAAAAGAACGGCGACCAGAACGCCGCCGCCGCAAAGCCTCGCGACAAGGCCAATGCCCGGCGTTTGCCCAGCCGGCCATGGGTGGTCATGCGGTCGCCGAGAATCACCACGGTGGACAAGTTGATCACCGCCCCGAACAGATGCACGCCGATCAAGGTTCGCCATAACGCTTTCCGTCCACGCGGCGGCGGCGTGTCGCGATTTACGGCTTCGGGCCGGGTGACCAGCCGCAGGAACGACACCGCCGCCAGCAGACTGACCAGTCCCTGATTGCCGGCCAGCACCTGGGTGAAGCTGGGCGGGGTGCCGTGCAGCGTGCCCCAGACGATGCCGGCGCCGCCGAGTCCGAGCAGCCAGGCGCTCTGGATTCGTTGCCGCCGGCCCAGCCGGTGGCTCAGCAACAGGGCAGCGGCCCAGCCCAACACCCCGGCCGGGAGCAGTGAAATACCTGGGGCCACCGAGGCGGCGATCATCAGGGTCAACAGAACGCCAGCCAGGGCGTCGCGGCGGGTCGGGGACGGTACGAATCGCAACGGAGAGCGGTCGGAGTTCACGGGAGATCGGGAGAGGGGTTGGCGCGGGATTTCGCCGCGAGGAGATGCCCGAACGGGCGAGGAGTTCATCCCAAACCGGTCGGAGTCGATTATAATTCCCGGACAATTCATAACATGCCGATTGGCGGTGAGGTGGACGATGCGGTTGATCGAGACGACGGCGACGGTGGCGATGGTGTTGGCGGCGGGTCTGGCGTTGAGCGGCTGTCCGGCCAGCATGTCCGGCGGCGCTTATACACGCGACCAGGCGCGCCAGGCGCAGGACGTGCAACTCGGCTATGTCGAGAACGTGCGCCAGGTTCTGATCGAAGGAACCAGGAGCGGTGTGGGCGCCGTGTCCGGCGCGGCGCTGGGCGGTCTGGCCGGCAGCACCATCGGCCAAGGCAGGGGCCAGGTTGCTGGCGCCATCGGCGGCGCGGTCCTCGGGGGTGTGGCTGGTTCGGCGATCGAGGAAAACGTGACCCGCCAACCGGGTCTGGAGATTACGGTTCGGCTGGATAACGGCCGGATGGTCGCCGTGACCCAGGCGGCTGACGAACCGTTCTATCCCGGTGATCGAGTGCGGCTGATGACCGGTTACGATGGCACGGCGCGGGTGGCTCATTACTATTGATGTCGGTCATTGGCTGGCCGGACTGGGGCCGACCGGCGGCCTCGCCCGGTCCGGCCCCATCCCATTGCGGAAACACTTCGCCGGCTAATGCCGCCGTTCCAGGGGCGCGGCCAAGTCGGCGGCGGTGGCCGCGCGTAGGCTGCGACCGGTTTCCGAGAACAGCAGCCGGCCGGGATGCAGCACCTGCCGCTCCGAGCCCTGATCGGCGCAACGATGGATCAATCGGTCGATCACCACGTTCAGTCCCTGCGGTCGCAGCGGATAGTGATGTTCCAGCCGCAGCAACCGACCGTCGGCATCCAGCGTCGTCACGGTATAAGCCAGGGTGCCCAGTTCCGGGTCGGCGTGGTTGGTGATCGACATCTGGCGTTCCGGGCTCTCGCTGTCGTTCTGGAAGATGGCCTCGACCAGAAAATCTCCCGACAGACAGGGAATCTCGCGGCAAGCCGCCAGCGCGGCCTCGCCGTCACTCACCGCCAGGACCTGTTCCAGCGGTGAGTTCGCCAGCACCCAGCGCAGGTGCAGCCCATACGCCTCCAGCGTCAGGGTGTACTGCCGCTGCAGCCACACCCAGCGCCGGTAACCATCCTCCAGTTCCGCGACCGGCAGAGCCCGGCCCGGTCCGAACTGTGCCCAGTCGTCGAAGGTGTAGAACAGGGTGTGGGCGTGATTGTCGGCGATCAGAAAGCGGTTGCCGCCGTCCAGCACGATGGAGCGGACGCCGGGGCGGTCGAACCAGGCGTGCTCCAGCAGATCCCACAGCGGCAGAAGGTCGTTCCCTTCCAGTTGCACTCGCAGCAGGGCGCACAGGTCGCCGAAGGTGGCGAAGGACAGGTTCAACGCCGTCAAGCCGAACGCTTGCCACACCGCTTCGCGGGTGGCCTGCGACACCTCGCCGTTTTGCAACAGAGTGTCCTCCATGACCCGCGCCAGCCGGGCGATATCGTCGCGCTCGCCGACGAAGCAGAACGGTAGCAGCAATAGAGGACCGGAGCCGGGCCGGCGCTGCGGATCGATGGCCGCCATCGGGAAAAAGCCGCGGTCGGTGCCCAGAGCCATCAACCGGGGGGCAAAGGTCTGGTCGCGCATGCCGCCGCCGTACAGTTCGGCCAGGGTGCCGATGATGGGAAATCCGGGTCGGAGAATCTCGGTCTGGTCGTAAAGGGCTCCCGGCAGAATCAGCCCCAGATGCTCGATGCCGCCGAGAATGCGGTCCAGATCCTTGGCCAGATGGCCGGCAAGCGCGGTGGCCTCCTTCACGCCAAGCGGTTCGGGCGGCACGCCGCTGAAATCGGCTCGCCGCGGGTCCAGTTCGAGCGCCAGCAAACCGGCGTAATGGCTGAATTCGTTCGATGTGGTAGGGATCTTGGCCACGATGGATCTCGCATGATGCCGTGTTGCGCCCCGCTGGGGCATGCCGAATAGAATGATAAACCGATTCACGGTTACCCATGGCAGGCCGATGGGAACCACCCCGCTTTGAAAAGGACCATTATAGTGGAGAAAATGGCAAGCCCGACCGACCTGGTGGGGAGCGGATTGAGATCAGACCTTTCAGAGCCATTATATGGAGGGATAAATGTACGGGTTCATCCGAATCATGGCGATTGCCGTATCGATCCTCGGTTTGTTGCGGCCGGCAACCGGTTTGGCCGATGAAGTGCAAGACCCCATATCCTTCATGACCGACGCCGACTTGGCTGAGCTCGGCGATAGCCCGGATGACCAGACCGACCCGAATTCCTATCCCCGTCCCGCCTCGAACCTGCTGTCGGATGATGACCGCGCGGTTCTGGCTCGAGGTCAGCCGGTCGATGTCATTGTGGAGTTCGACCAAACCGAAGCGGTAAGCCTGGCCCGGTCGATGCGCCGGCAGGCGGCGCTACCCTATGATACCCAAGAGATTCTGGCCAATCGAATGGCCAGCTACCGTCAACAAAAAGAGCGAGTCTGGACGCGGCTCGCCGCCAGGCAAGTGGAGTGGCGGAGCGATTACCCCCATCTCCCGATGGCGTTCGCGCGGTTGCGTTCCGGGGCGGCATTGCAATCCCTGCTCGAGCAGGTCGGCGTCAAGGCGGTATATTCAAACGCCAAGGTCAGATTATCGCTCGCTCGCAGCCTGCCGTTGATCCGTCAGCCGCAGACGGCGGCCCAAGGTGGCACGGGCACCGGCGTCGCGGTCGCCGTGCTGGATACCGGCGTGGATTACACCAACGCCGCCTTCGGCGGTTGCGCGGCGCCGGGCGGTGCCTGCAAGGTTGCGTATGCCGCGGATTTGGCACCCGACGACGGCAAGCTGGACAGCGACGGCCACGGTACTCAGGTCGCCGGCATCGTGGTGGGAGTGGCGCCGGACGCCCGTATCGTGAGCCTCGATATATTCCGCAATCAATTCGGGGAAGAATTCGCCTATGACAGCGATGTGATCGGGGCCATCGACTGGGTGATCGCTAACCGGGCCGCCTACAACATCGTCGCAATCAATCTGAGCCTGGGGGGGGACTTTCGATACACCTCTCCCTGTTTCTTCGATGTCTACGCTACCCCCATCGCCAATGCCAGGGCGGCGGGTATTCTGACGGCCGCCGCCGCCGGCAATGAAGCCGACAAGAGTGGGATCGCCAGCCCGGCTTGCGTGCAGGCGGCAATATCGGTCGGCGCGGTGTACAGCGCGGATTTTGGCACGGAACGCTGGGGTACTTGCACGGATGCCACGACTCGGGCCGATCAGGTGGTCTGTTTTTCCAATAGCGCCAGCTTTCTGACTCTGTTGGCGCCGGGCGCGGAAATCACCGCCGCGGGTCTCACCGAAAGCGGTACCTCACAAGCCGTGCCCCACGTCGCGGGCGCCATCGCCGTGCTGCGGGCCGCCCGCCCCAGCGAAAGTCTGGATTTTACCGTCGGCCGCCTGACGAGTACGGGGGTACCAATCCTGGATGTCAATGGAATTGCCACGCCCCGGATCGATTTGCTGGGGGCCTACAACGCGGGAATGCGCCTTTCGGGGCGAGTGTCCTTGAAGGGTACTCCCGTTTGCGCCATGGTTCTGGCGAACGGTCAAAGCATGTTTAGCTGCGATGGGGCTGGCAATTTCTCCCTTGCCAACGTCCCGCTCGATGGCAACGGTCAAATTACCCTGTTTGCCTGGGCGGATGGCATGAATCCTTATAAAGCCGTTTTCACTCCTTCAAACATATCCATGGATGTCGGCATATTCATGACCGCATCTCCATGCGGTGGTACGGGAGGGAATATCGGAGGTCCTGTCAGTGGCATCCAAAAAATCAATCTTTCGGGGACGGTCCGCCTCGCCGGCACCAACACACCGGTTTGTGCCTTGGTGCTGGCCAACGGCAAGAGCATGTTTAGCTGCGATGGCGCCGGTCGTTTCTCCCTTGCCGACGTTCCCGTCGATAGTCAAGGTCAGGTGACCCTGTTTGCCTGGGCGGATGGATTTCTTCCCCACCGACTGATATTCAGACCGTCATCCTCGCAAGAGACGCACGATATCGACATGAAGATAGGATGTGGTGGATGATTCAGGGGGTCTGAAACCCCCGGATCGAGGGTCGCGGGCGACGCAAGACGCGGGCAAAACTGGATCGTTGACCGGCAAGCCGTTCAATTCCAACCGACCCAGGGCGGTAACCCGTTCCCTTCCGGCGCATCTCGTGTCATGCCGCGCCACGCCCCGGTTGAGGCGTGCCGGACGAGGTGAAAAACCGGTAGGTTCGGGGCGACTTTCCGCCTACAATCTTGGGCGAGAACTCACTAAAATTAAGGTTTTCGCGAACAACCGTCACCATATGAGGTAACCCGATGTCCGCATCGATTCAGAATCCGGCAGAACAGTTGCAGCAGGCGGCTCTGGCGCTGGACGCGGTCCAGAAGGCGCTTGATTACTCGCTGGCGGACTTGAAGGAACGCTCCCAAAAGGCCGATGGCAGAATCTCCGCCGCCCTGCTCGACCAGCATCAACTGGTGAGCTACGACCTGGCGCTGTCCTGCGCCGAGGTCACCGGCGCCCGTTTCGCCCTCGACTACGCCAAACGGGCGCGGGCGGCGGGCGGCGGTTCGGCCGGCGAACTGGCTCTGGAGGAACGCTTCGCCCTGCTGTTCATCGCCGAGGCCCTTCAGGCCGTCCGCAATCGCTTGAGCTCCCGTCCGGCCGATTTCGGGCTGAACGACGACTGGCTGAGCGCCACCGTCGATTATCCGGCGGTGCGGCAATTCTGTCTGGCGCAGTTGCCGGCGACGCGGGTGGCCGAACTGGGGCAGTTGATGCGCGCCCAAGATGGCGTGACCGGCGCCTATCTGCTGGACGACCATCACGAGATGATGCGCGAGCAATTTCGGCGCGTCGCCGAGGAAGTGGTGATGCCGCTGTCTGAGGAAGTCCACCGTCACGACCTCGACATTCCCGACGCCATTCTCGATCAGGTCAAGGATATGGGCTGTTTCGGTATTTCCATCCCGGAACGCTTCGGCGGCATCCAGAGCGACGAGCAGGAAGACAACCTGGGCATGATCGTGGTGACCGAGGAACTGACGCGCGGCTCGCTGGGCGCGGCGGGCAGCCTGATCACCCGACCGGAGATTTTGTCCAAGGCGCTGCTCAAGGGCGGCACCGAGGAACAGAAAAACAAATGGTTGCCGCAACTGGCTTCGGGCGATCTGCTGTGCGCGGTGGCGGTGACCGAGCCGAACTACGGCTCCGACGTGGCCAACATGCGGCTCAAGGCGACCAAGACCGAGGGTGGCTGGCTGCTGAATGGCGCCAAGACCTGGTGTACCTTCGGTGGCAAGGCCGGGGTGTTGCTGATCCTGGCCCGTACCAACCCTGATCTGTCGCTGGGTCATCGCGGCCTGTCGATGTTCCTGCTGGAGAAGCCGAGCACGCCCGGCCATACCATCAACTTCGTCCAGGAGGGCGGCGGCAAGCTGACCGGGAAGGCGATTTCCACCATCGGCTATCGGGGGATGCACTCTTTCGATCTGTTCTTCGACAACGTGTTCGTGCCCGACGAGAACATGCTGGGCGGACCAAAGGGCGAGGGCAGAGGCTTCTATTTCACCATGGCCGGCTTCGCCGGCGGGCGCATCCAAACCGCCGCGCGTGCGGTGGGTATCATGCAGGCGGCCTATGAGAAGGCGCTGAGCTATGCCCAGGAGCGCATCGTGTTCGGCTATCCCATCGGCGATTATCAGTTGACTCAGGTCAAGCTGGCGCGGATGGCGACCTACCTCGCCGTGGGCCGGCAGTTCACCTATTCGGTAGGCCGGCTGATGGATAAAGGTGAAGGCGACATGGAAGCCAGCATGGTCAAGTTTTTCACCTGCAAGACCGCCGAATGGGTGACTCGCGAAGCCTTGCAGATTCACGGTGGCATGGGTTACGCCGAGGAAACCCCTGTCAGCCGCTATTTCATCGATGCCCGGGTGCTGTCGATTTTCGAGGGTGCCGAGGAGACGCTGGCACTGAAAGTGATCGCGCGTTCGCTGGTGGACAATGCCAAGACCAAGGCCGAGGTGGAGAAATAAGCCATGAGTTTCTCGATGCGATTGAGCGAGCAGGCCGAAGTCGCCGGCTCGGTGGCGGTGAATCTGGAATGGGCGCGGCAACCGCAGTACGGACGCTATCTCGATGAGTTCGTGCCGGGGCAGGTATTCGTCCACCCGCGCGGCTACACCTTCGAACGTGGCCCGATGCTGGACTTCGCCCGGGTGTTCATGCAGTGCAATCCGCTGTATCTGAACCTGGAATACGCCAAGGCGCACGGCTTTCCGGACTTGCCGGCCAGCCCGCAGATGGTGTTCAACGTGGTGCTATCGCTGGGCGTGCACAACGATTCCGAGAAAGCGATTGCCAATCTCGGCTATTACAACGTGCAGTTCCTGCGGCCGGTTTATCCGGGCGACACCCTGCGCGGCTATACCAAGGTGATGGATCGCAAGGCGCGCGGCGAGGACAAGCCGGGCATCGTGCTGATTCGCACCCTGGGCGTGAACCAGCACAACCAGGTGGTGTTGCAATACGAGCGCAAAATCATGGTCGGCTATCGCGGCAACCGCTTGCCGACCACGCCGGCCCCGACCACGCCGGTTGAATTCCCGTGGGTGGAGCATCCGGTGGTGGATTTACCGATCAACGCGGGCGGTTATCCGAGCCAGTTGACCGGTCCCAACACCTATTTCGAGGATTTCTCGCTCGGCGATCTGATCGTCCACGCCAACGGCCGCACCATCACCGACGAGCATATGTTCTGGACCTATCTGGTCGGCAACACCCATCCGCTGCACTTCGACCGGGTGTACAGCACCGGGCTGTCGGGCAAGATGAGCGGCGAGCCCATCGTCTACGGCGGGCTGGTGTTCGCCTGGCTGGAAGGACTGGCCAGCCGCGATGTCAGCGAAAACGCGCTGTGGGAACTGGGCTTCACCGAGGGTTATCACACCCAGCCGGCGGTGTCCGGCGACACCGTGGCGGCCATGTCGCGGGTGGTGGCGACCGAGTCCCTGCCCAACACCGACGCCGCTGGCATCGTGACCTTCCAGTTCATCGGCGTGAAGAACATCAGCGCCGCCGATGCGCTGCAAACCTACGGTGCGGATCTGTTTATCAAGGAGAACGACAAGCAGAAGCTGAGCAAGGAGAAACTCGGCAACAAGATCTTCGAGATCGAACGGCGGTTGCTGATCAAGCGGCGTCCGGCGTGAGACGGGGAAAGGCCCCTCGCTTTCTAAGCGAAGGGCCTTTTTGTAGTGCTACCATGAATCCAAAGCTCGTAGCAAAAATAGAATCAGAAGAGCCAAAGCTTAGGTTAGCGGTACTGATTGATGCTGACAATATCTCTGCGGATGTTGTAGAAGGACTTCTAACTGAAATCGCCAGTTTTGGTGAAGCCACGGTAAAACGAATTTATGGAGATTTTACAACACAGACTAGTTCAAAATGGAAACAATGTTTAAATAGATACGCAATCAAACCCGTACAGCAGTTTGCTTATACAACTGGGAAAAATGCTACTGATAGTACTCTGATTATCGACGCAATGGATCTGCTTTATACAAAGCGATTTGATGGTTTCTGTTTGGTATCAAGCGATAGTGATTTTACCGGGCTTGCGACGCGAATACGTGAAGAAGGTCTTCTGGTTCTTGGTTTTGGTGAAAAGAAAACACCGGAAGCGTTTCGTAATGCTTGTCATAAATTTATTCTTACTGAGATTTTAAAAGCAGTTGCTTCACAAAATAATATATCGGCCATGTCTCCGGGTAAGGCCGAGGAAGCTAAGACTTCAAAACAAATGGCAGCAATACCCTTAGTTGAAAAAAGTAATTCTGTTGAGCAAGGTGCTGATAATAAAGAACTACCACTTGGTTTTATCCTCGAAGCGCTTGCAAGATCCTATGATGATACAGGATGGGCTAACTTGGCAAATTTTGGTAGCTTTTTAACAAAAATAAAGCCTGATTTTGATGCGCGGATTTATGGATTTAAAAAACTGAGTGATTTGGTTAAGCAGAGAAAAGATGTATTTGAAATTGAAGAAAGATCGTCAAAAGATTTAAGTACAAAAATTTTATATTTGCGAGAAAAGAAATAAACAAAAATTTATCCAAAACTCACCGAACCACAAGGACGTAAAAAAACTACCCACTGACAACAACTCTCAAAAGAGGCACCGAAATGTCTACCCCCAAGCGCGATAAACCCTGGCTGATGCGGACCTATTCCGGCCACTCTTCCGCCAAGGCATCCAACGAGCTGTATCGCACCAATCTGAGCAAGGGCCAAACTGGTCTGTCGGTGGCCTTCGATCTGCCGACCCAGACCGGCTACGACGCCGACCATCCGCTGGCGCGCGGCGAGGTCGGCAAGGTCGGCGTGCCGATCTGCAACATCGGTGACATGGAAGCACTGTTCGACCAGATCCCACTGGGCCAGATGAACACCTCGATGACCATCAATGCCACCGCCGCCTGGCTGCTGGCGCTGTACGTTGCCACCGCCGAGCGGCAGGGTGCGTCGCCCGCGCAGTTGCAGGGCACCACCCAAAACGACATCCTCAAGGAATACCTGTCGCGCGGCACCTATATCTTCCCGCCCGCGCCGTCGGTTCGGCTGACCACCGACATCATCGCCTACACGGTCAAGAATATCCCCAAGTGGAACCCGACCAACATTTGCAGCTATCACCTGCAAGAAGCCGGCGCGACTCCGACTCAAGAACTCGCCTACGCCCTGTCCACCGCCATCGCGGTGATGGACGCGGTGCGCGATTCCGGCCAGATCGGCGCGGACGGTTTCGAGCAGGTGGTCGGGCGCATTTCCTTCTTCGTCAACGCCGGCATCCGCTTCATCGAGGAAACCTGCAAGATGCGGGCGTTCGGCGAGATGTGGGACAAGCTGACCCAGGAACGCTACGGCGCGCAAAGCGAGGAGATGCGCCGCTTCCGCTACGGGGTGCAGGTCAACTCGCTGGGGCTGACCGAGGCGCAGCCGGAAAACAACGTTCAGCGCATCGTGCTGGAAATGCTCGGCGTCAGCCTGTCCAAGAAGGCCCGCGCCCGCGCCATCCAGCTCCCGGCCTGGAACGAGGCGCTGGGTCTGCCCCGGCCATGGGATCAGCAATGGGCGCTGCGGATGCAGCAGGTGCTGGTTTTCGAAACCGACCTTCTGGAGTACGGCGACATTTTCGACGGCTCACCAGTGATCGCCGCCAAGGTCAAGGCGCTGGCGGACGGTGCCACGGCGGAAATGGCCCGGGTTCAGGAACAGGGCGGCATGGTACAGGCCATCGAATCCGGCTACGTCAAGCGGCAACTGGTGACCAGTCACACCGAACGGATGCGCGCCATCGAGCGCGGCGATCTCAAAATCGTCGGTCTCAACTGCTACAAGGAGACCGAGGAATCGCCCCTCACCGGTGGCAAGGACAGCGGCATCATGAAAGTCGATCCGCGCGCCGAACGCGAGCAGATCGAGCGGCTCAACGCCTTCCGGGCGAAGCGCAACAGCGCCGAGGTCAAGGCGGCGCTGGCTAATTTGGCGGAGACGGCGCGCAGCGGAGCGAATATCATGCCGGCGTCGATCCTGTGCGCCCATGCCGGCGTAACGACCGGTGAATGGTCGCAGACCCTGCGCGACATCTTCGGCGAATACCGCGCCCCAACCGGTATCGACATCCCCGTCAATGACGACAGCCGTGGTGCTCGGGCGGTGGCGATTCGGACTCAGGTCACGAAGACCGGCGAGGAATTGGGCCGGCCGCTGCGCCTCCTGATCGGCAAGCCGGGCCTGGACGGTCACAGCAACGGCGCCGAGCAGATCGCGGTCAAGGGCCGTGACGTCGGCTTCGAGATCGTCTACGAAGGTATCCGCCTGACCCCGGAACAGATCGCCAAGGCGGCGCTGGAGGAGGGCGTGCACTTGATCGGCTTGTCGGTGCTGTCGGGCAGCCACGTCGAGATGGTCGAGGACGTGTTCAACCAACTGGGCAATGTAGGTTTGAAGGGATTGCCGGTGGTGATCGGCGGCATCATTCCGGAAAGCGACGCCAATCTGCTGAAGGAGAAGGGTATTGCCGCCGTCTATACGCCCAAGGATATCGACCTCAACGGTATCATGGTGGACATTCTTAATCTGATCCGTAAAGCCAATGACCTGAAGCCGGTCGCGGCGGCATGACCCTCGCGCTTCCCGAACCGGCGGCGTTGGCCGCCGCCGTCAGTGGACGCGACCGACTGGCGCTGGCCCGGGCGCTCAACCTGCTGGATGATCGCCGGCCGGCGGCCCGCCAGTGCGCCGCCGCGTTTCTGGACGCGCTGCCGGCGGGGAAGCTGGAGACCGACGGTCATCTGATCGGCATCACCGGTCCGCCGGGCGCCGGCAAGTCCTCGCTGACCGCCGCCTTGATCCAGGTCTGGCGGCGGCGGGGGCTGAAAGTCGCCATTCTGGCGGTGGACCCGTCCAGCCCGATCAGCGGCGGGGCCCTGCTGGGCGACCGACTGCGGATGCACGCCAGCGGCGCCGACCGCGAAGTGTTTATCCGCTCGCTGGCCTGTCGCGGCGAGTTCGGCGGCCTCAGCGCCGAAGTCTGGCCGATGAGTCTGGCGATGCTGGCGGCCTTCGACATCGTGCTGGTGGAGACGGTGGGCGTCGGACAGAAGGAGATCGACGTTTCCAAGATGACCGACACCACCTGCTTCGTCGCTCAGCCGGCCTCCGGCGACAGCATCCAGTTTCTCAAGGCCGGCATCATGGAAGTGCCGCACGTCATCGTCGTCAACAAGGAGGATATCGGCATGGCGGCCCGCAAGACCCTGTCCGAATTGCGCAACACGCTGCGGCGGCAGATGGACCCCGCAGGCTGGCAGGTACCGGCCCTGTCGGCCAGCGCCGCGCTGGGCAGCGGCATCGAACAGTTGGCCGACGCCCTGGACGCGCACCGAAACTGGCTGCTGGAGCGGGGCCAGTTCACCGCCCGTCGCCAGCGCTGTCAAGCCGAATGGCTGGTGAAACACTTGCGGGAGGAATTCGGCCGCCATGGCATCGGCCTTCTGGGTGGCGAGGATGCGCTATTCGCGACGCTGGCCGAGACGCCGCGCCGCTCGCCCATTGCCGAATACGAAGCCCTGCGCGCCCGAGTGATGGAAAGGTGGGAGGCTAAGGGTTAACAATCAACATCTCCACCGAAACTCCTTGGCGTCTTTCCGCCGAATCACAAATCACGAATCACGAAGACAACCCCGACAAAGAGGAATGAAAATGGCCAAAGAACTCTACGACCTAGGCGAGATGCCCCCGCTGGGCGTAATTCCC
>JAVMKL010000203.1:0-3783 GCA_031732875.1 Candidatus Competibacter sp.
CCGAGCCGGCAATTCAACCGACGGGACAATCATCCGGCGGAAAGTCTCTGTTGGCTGGAGGCGATGGCGTATTGCCGCTGGCTGAGCGCCAGGCTGGGTTACGAGGTCCGCTTGCCCACCGAGTGGGAATGGCAACAGGCGGCCACCGGCGGCGACCCGGCGAACCAATATCCCTGGGGGTCGGAATGGGATGGAAACCGTGCCAACACTTACGAAAGCGAGTTGAGCCACACCACGGCGGTGGGCATGTACCCGCATGGGATTTCCCCGGTGGGCGTCTTGGACATGAGCGGGAATGTGTGGGAATTTTGCCTGAATGAATACAGCAAACCCCAGAATGTCACTCTTTTGGGACGTTCCTACCGGGTGGTGCGCGGCGGCGCCTGGTTCGACGCCCGGTCCGTCGCGCGCGCCGCCTTCCGCTTCTTCAACGCGCCCGTCAACCGCCTCTTCAACGTCGGTTTTCGGGTGGCGTGGGCGTCCCCCGTCGAAAACATCGAGTACTGATCGCCGCGTCAGCGCGCTTCGCGCGATTTTTTACGGGCGACGTCGGCGATATGAAACAATGCTCGGGCCGGCTTTGCCGGTGGGGTTCCCCGTGATGGCCCGCCGGGTGGTGCGTTGCAGCGCTAGTCCGAGGCGGATCGAGCGACCGGCGGCTGCCGCCGGTCCGCCGTCAATTCTTCGCTGGCCTCCCAAAGCCGCCGGGCCAGCTCGTCGTCCGAGGCCAGGGTGGACGGGCGGCGCTCGCGTTGCCGGTGATCGAAATAGCGCCCCGCGCTGCCGGCGACCGCCGGCGAGCTGGCCAAATAAACGGCGGTCGCCGCACCGCGCTCGGGCGAGGGCAGGAACGGCTTGACCAGCGACCAGGCCAGCGACACATACCAGGGACCGTGCTTGTTACCGATGGCGGTCCCCAGCGTGCCGGGATGGAAGCAGTGGGCCGGAATGCCGGGGAAGCGCCGGCTCCACTCCCGGGTGAACAGCACGTTGGCCAGCTTCGAGCGGGCGTAGCACCGCCAGCCGCGATAGGGCCGCTTCTCGCCGCGCAGGTCGTCGAAGTCGATCCGGTCCGCCGCATGATGCGCGCGCGAGGCGACGTTGACCAGCCGGGGCGCGGGCGCCGCTACCAGGGCGGGCACGAGCAACTGCGACAGCAGGAACGGCCCCAGATGATTGACCCCGAACTGCAGCTCGAAACCGTCTCGGGTGTGTTCCAGGCGCGCGGCGAACACCCCGGCGTTGTTGATCAAGACGTCGAGGCGCGGATTCTCGTCGAGAAACCGCTCGGCCGCTGCTCGCACCGACGCGAAGCTCGCCAAATCCAGGAGCAGCAGCCGGACCGGCGTCGCGTCCGTCCGCCGGTTGATGGCTTCGACCGCCGCGCGTCCGCGCGCTTCGTCGCGGGCGGCGATGACGACGGACGCCCCCAGTCGGGCCAGGGCCGTGGCGGTCGCATGACCCAGCCCCGCGTTGCCGCCGGTGATCAAGACCGTTTTGCCGTGCATGGGCGGCCAACGGCTCTCGCGATCGGTGTTCGGCGACGGCGACGCGGCATCGGTCCGTCACCCGCGACCGGCCGTCGCCTCGACGGGCAGCGCCGCGAGGTCGAGACGGGTCGCGCCCCGCAGCACGGTCAGCCGCACCGGCGTGCCGAGCGGGCGCTCGGCCAAGGCGCGCTGCAAGTCGTCGATGCCCCGCACCGGCGTCCCGTCGAGGGCGACGATGAAATCGCCCGGTTGCAGCTTCGCCCGGCTCGCCGGTCCGTCGGGCGTCACTTCGACCACGGCCACCGCCGTGGCGGCAGCCAGCTCGAAATGGCGGACCCGCCGCCGGTCCAGGCGCCGGTCGTGGCCGGCGATGCCCAGCACGGCCCGGCGCACGCGGCCGTGGGCGAGCAGTTGCGACAGCACCCAGGCGGCGGTGTTGCTCGGCACGGCGAAACCGATCCCCTGGGCGCCGGCGACGATGGCGGTGTTGAGGCCGACGACCCGGCCGCCCGCGTCCACCAGCGGTCCGCCCGAGTTGCCGGGGTTGAGCGGCGCGGTGTGCTGGAGGATCGGTTCGAGCAAGCGTCCCTCCCGGCCGCGCCAGGCCCGCGCCAGCGCGCTGAGCACGCCGGCCGACACCGTGGCGTCGAAACCCAGCGGATTGCCGATGGCGACCACCAGTTGGCCGACCCGCAGCCGCGCCGAATCGCCCAGCTCGGCGTAGGGCAAGTCGGTGGCGGCGGCGCGCAGCACCGCCAGGTCGGTGACCGGATCGGTGCCCACCACGGTCGCGGCGGCGCGCCGACCGTCGGCCAGCCCGACCTGCGGCGTTTTCAAGCCCGCCACCACGTGGGCGTTGGTGAGCAGGTAACCGTCCGGCGCGACGATCACCCCCGAGCCGAGCCCGACGGACTCCGGCCCGGTCGAGGCTTCCCGGCCCCCGGCGACGCGGACCACGGCCGGCCCGACCCGTTCCACCGCGCCGATCACGGCCCGGGAATAGGCGTCCAGCAGGGTCCGGTCGTCCGGTTCCGGCGGGTTCGGGAAGCGCCCGCCGTCGAGATTCGCGGGTTCCGTCGCGGTGATCGGGCGCAAGGCGGGTCGAGTCGGTCGATGCATGGCGATACCTCCAACCCGGTTATGGGGTTCGACGGCGACGGTTTCAAGGCCGCCCGGTCGAAGGAGGACGGCGGGTGACGTTCGCGCAAGCCGTCGCGGTGTGGCTCGACGCGCCGGCGCCGACGGTGTTCGACGCCGAGCATGGCGAGTTCGAGGAGCGCGGGTTCATCTTGGGCCCGTCCGGCGACGGCAAGCTGTTGGCGGGGGTCAGATCGGTCGTCTGCAGGTCTGGGCTGTCGCCTCGGACGTTCCTTACTATGCTGAGGCGAAACGAATATCAGAGGCTGTATAAAAACTAACCGACTGATTGATAACAGTAGGATACGCATTGCATACTCCACGACGCCGCGCCCGCCGATAGCGCTTGGGGTCGCCGGCGAGCGGCGGACGTGAGTCCGCTGTTTCCGCGCCAGCCGAGACCGCCGACGCCTTGCCGCGTTCCGGGAAACAGGGGGCTGACGCCCCCCGCTCGCGGAACGACCGCGCCGCTCCCGCAGCGAGAGTGGAGTTATTGTACAGTCTCTCAATCGTTCGGAACGCCCGCGACCATGGACCGCAACCTCTTCATCAGTTTCAGCCACAAAGACAAATCCTACCGCGACGAGCTGGTCCCGGCGCTGGAAGCGGTGGCCGCCATCCGGGACCGGGTCTGGTTCGACCAGAAATTCGTCGACATCGGCGACAAGTTCCATCCCGAAATCCAGCGGGCGCTGGCGGAATCCAAGATCGGCATCCTGCTGGTCAGCAACCACTTCCTGACCTCCAACTACATCGCCCGACACGAGTTGCCCTTCCTGCTGCGCCAGGCCGAGCGCGGCGCCCTGAAGCTGGGCATCCTCTATGTCAGTTCCGTCGCCAGGGCCGCCTTGGCGATTTCCGTCGAGATCGACGGCCGGCTCCGCACCGTCAACCTGGCCGATACCATCGGCGTCAACAGCCCGGACCAACCGCTCGATCGGATGAGTCCGGGCGAGCGCAACGCCCTGTACGCCCGCGCCGCCGACTGGGCGGTCCGGCAGATGGCGCTGGAGCCGCCACCGCCACCGCTACCGCTACCGCCTCGCGATTCGCTGCCCAAGCCCCCCTATTCCGGCAAGGCCAAGATCGCCACGTGCGACCATCTCGGCGATAGCTGGCGCAAGCTGGCCGATTATTTTGAAATCGTGCCCGCCGA
>JAVMKL010000204.1:0-22007 GCA_031732875.1 Candidatus Competibacter sp.
ATGAGTTACCAGGCTATCCCGGATTTGTTCAAGGCCGCCGCCGTCAATTGGGTGCACGATTACGCCCAGAGCATGGGTGCGGCATTGGCCTTTTACACGATGTTCTCGATCACCCCTCTGTTGTTGATCGTAATTTCGATCGCTGGACTGGTTTTCGGCGAAGAAGCCGCGCGCGGAGAAATTTTCAATCAACTGGATAACATGCTCGGCACGCGAGGGGCGTCGGCTGTGCAGAGTCTCATCGAGAGCGCGGGCAGACCGGCCACAAGCGTGCTGACCTCCGTCTTCGGCCTGGTCTTTCTCTTCATTGGCGCGACGTCCGTCTTCGCCGAATTGCAGGACGCCCTCGATCGTATTTGGCGGGCGCCGGTAAGGACTGGAAGCTCCGGCTTGTGGAGACTGCTGCGCGCCCGATTGCTGTCCTTCGGGATGATTCTCGGAATCGGCTTCCTATTGATGGTATCGCTGGCGTTCAGCGCCGGCCTGGCCGCGTTGAACAAGTGTTGGAATCCGCTGTTCGGCGGATGGGCAACCCTCGCGAACACGATCGAACTTACTCTCAGCGTCGTGCTGTCGACCGTGGTGTTCGCGATGATCTACAAGACGATGCCTCGGGTGCGGATCGATTGGAGCGATGTCTGGGTCGGTGCGACGGTCACCTCGCTGCTGTTTCTCGCCGGCAAATTTCTGATCGGCGCCTACATCGGAAGGACCGGTATCTCGTCCGCCTTCGGGGCCGCCGCATCCCTCGTCGTGGTGCTGCTGTGGGTTTACTACTCTGCTCAGATTTTTTTGTTCGGTGCGGAATTCACATGGGCCTACTCCCACCGGTTCGGTTCGCGCAGAGGACAACCGTTACCTGTCGCCGCCACCGTATTTCCCGCACTCAAATGAGTACCTCCTCCCGACCCAAGAACCATGAAACGGAGAGCAGCCCATGACATCCACCCACACATTCAGCGCTCCGGCCCGCAGCCTGCTCGTCGCCGGGGCCTTCGCCTTGGTGGTGACCGTCCTTCAGTCCGCCGCGTCGATCCTTGTACCCATCCTGCTCGCGGTGTTCATCGCCATCGTTGCGACCCCGATGCTGCGTTGGATGCGTGGTCGCGGAATCCCGAAGTGGGGCGCCCTGATGGCGATCGCCTTCGTTCTGCTTGATGTCGGCAGCTTGCTCGCGTTAGTGACCACCGGGGCCGTGGAAGGATTCAGGGACAGCCTGCCAACCTATCAAGAGCGGCTCATGACGTTCAGCCACCAATTCGGCGGCTGGTTGGAGAGCGTGGGCGCCAGTGGTTCCCGCGAAGCGATACCGGACCTGCTGGATCCGAATAAAGTGGTTCACGGCGTCAGGCTGTTCCTGTCCAACGCCAGCGGCATCTTCGCGATGGGTTTCCTGGTCCTGCTCGCCACGATCTTTATCCTGCTCGAGGCGCCCACGATTCCCGCCAAGTTGCGGGCGGCCTTTTATTTGACCGAAGAGGGCGACGCGCGCCTGAAGCGGCTGCTGGACACCGTTAACCGCTACATGCAAATCAAGACCCTGACCAGCCTCGGTACCGCGGCTTGCGTTTGGCTTTTTCTGTGGTTTTTCGGCATCGATTTCGCCATCCTCTGGGCGGTGCTGGCGTTCTTCCTGAATTTCGTGCCCGTGGTCGGAAATATCCTGATGATGATCCCCCCGGTCTTGCTCGCGCTGATACAGACCGGTCCGCGGACGGCGCTGCTCGTGGTCATCGGCTATCTCGCGATCAATACCGTGATCGGGAACGTGCTCGAGCCCCGGATCATGGGGAAGGGGCTCGGGGTCTCCACCCTGGCGATCTTCATCTCGCTCTTGTTCTGGGGCTGGCTGTTCGGCACCGTGGGCATGTTCCTCGCGGTACCCCTGACCGCCGCCGTCGTCATCGCCCTGGACGCGAACCCCCATACCCGCCCCCTGGCCATCCTGCTCGGCCCGGAGATCGCCGAGGTGGCGGCTCCGGACGCGGACTCACCATGATTAATGACAAAATGCCCCCGTCGCTGGAGGGAACCCGATGAGAACCATTTCCGTGCGCATCGCAATGGCCCGAGGGGTGGGTTTCTTCGGCTTCTGGCTGCTGCTCGTTGGTTCCGATCCGGTCGATCTTGCGGCCGGGCTCTTCGCCGCCGCCGCCGCGACCTGGGCCAACCTGCGTCTGTTGCCGCCCGATGGTGGACGACTGCGGTACGCTGCCCTGGCCAGGCTCGCGCTGCGCTTTGGGCAGGAATCCATCATGGGGGGAGTGGATGTCGCCCGGCGGGCGCTGTCCGTGCGACTGCCGTTGCGACCGGGGTTCGTCGTCTATCCGGTACGCCTCCCTCCAGGCCCGGCCTGCAATGCGTTCGGCGCGCTGACGAGCGTGCTGCCGGGCACGCTGCCGGCCGGCGTCGACGACCGCGGCGCGCTTCTCTATCATTGCCTCGATGTCGAACAGTCGGTAGCGGCGCAGCTCGCCATCGACGAGGGACTGTTGATCCGGGCGCTGGGTGGAACACATGACGATACCTGACTTTCTGCTCGCCGCCGCCATTTTCGTGCTGGCGACGGTGGCCCTGGGCCTGGTCCGTATCCTGCGCGGGCCGGAGGACGCGGATCGGATGATGGCGACACAATTATTCGGCACCGGCGGCATCGCGGCGCTGCTGCTGTTGGGCGTGGCTACCGAAGCCCGGGCAGTGCTCGATGTGGCGCTGACCTTGGCGTTGCTCGCCGCCTTCGCCTCGGTGGCCTTCGTGCGGAGCGCCTTCCCTTCGGATGACGTCGACCTCAAGGAGACGAACAGTCAATGAGCCTCGTCCTGGATATTTTCACGATCGTTGCGGTCTCGGCCGGCGCCTTCTTTTTCCTCGCCGGCACGGTCGGGCTGCTGCGCTTTCCTGACACGCTCACCCGCCTCCACGCCCTGACCAAGGCGGATAACCTGGGTCTCGGCCTGGTGGTGATGGGCCTGTTGCCGCAGGCCGAGCAGCCGTTCGACGTCATCAAGCTGATCGCGATCTGGCTGTTCGCTCTGCTGGCCGGGGCGACGGTCGGCCAGCTCATGGCGCGCGTGGCGCGGCGCGCGCGGCCGACCCCATGACCCTGGCCCTGGCGGTCGACATCAGCCTGGCCCTGCTCGTCCTGGCGGTGGCCGGGTGGATCATCGCCGTGCGCGACACCTTCGGCGCGGTGATTGGCTTCGTGGCCTACGGGCTGTTGCTGGCGTTGGTCTGGGTGCGCCTCGCCGCGCCGGATGTGGCGCTGACGGAGGCGGCGATCGGTGGTGGTCTGACCGGCGCCCTGCTGATCGGCGCCGCGGCCCGGCTGCGAAGAACGGAGACCGCGGCGCGCGCCGAACATCCCGGCGCCCTCACCCGGGCCCTCGCCGCGGTCCTGGCCGTCACCGTCGCGGCGGCGCTTGCCCTGGGTATCCTGGCGCTGCCCGATCCCGCTCCCACCCTCGCCCCCGCTGCCGCCGCCAGCCTGGCCACGACCGGGGTCGGCAATCCAGTCACCGCGGTATTGCTCGCGTTTCGCGCCATGGACACGCTGCTCGAGGCCATCGTGGTGCTGCTGGCGCTGCTCGGCGTGTGGTCGCTGGCGCCCGACCGGGCCTGGGGTGGCTGTCCGGGACCACGGCGCCCTGTCGATCCCGACGGCGTCCTTGCCTATCTCGCCCGGCTCCTGCCGCCGATCGGGATCATCGTGGGTCTCTACATCTTCTGGATCGGGGCGGATCTTCCCGGTGGCAAGTTCCAGGGCGCCACCATTCTGGCGGCCATGTGGCTGCTGGTCATCTGGGCGGGTCTCGCCGACACGCCGCCGGTTAGCCGGACCTGGCTGCGGTTCCTGCTGGTGACCGGACCACTGGCGTTCATCGCGATCGGCTTCGCGGGCTCCATCACCGCGGGAGCGGTCCTCGCCTATCCGGAGGGCTATGCGAAACCGCTGATCGTCGCCATCGAGATCGCGCTGATGCCCACGCTCGTGCTGACGCTCGCCCTGCTGGTGGCCGGCGCGCCGCAACGGATGCCCCCCCAGTGAACACACCGACGCTGTTTGGACTGTGCGCCGTGGCGCTCGTCGGCGTCGGCCTGTACGGCCTGATCGTCAACCCGCAGCCGCTGCGCAAGATCCTCGCGTTCAACCTGATCGGCAGCGGAGTATTCCTGCTCTTCGGCGCCATCGCACGCCGGGGCGCGGCCGTCGGAATGGGTGGCGACCCGGTGCCGCAGGCGCTGCTGATCACCGGCATCGTCGTCGCCTTCTCGGCGACCGCGCTCGCCGTCGCGCTGGTGCTGCGACTGTTCGACGAAGCGGGCTCGGTCACGCTTGCCCCGGATGCGCCGGCCAAGGCGCCGGCCGATCCTCCGGACGCCTAGATGCCGCATTCCCTCTCGACCCAGGACGCGACGACCCCCGGCGGACTGCTGCTGGTACTGGCGGTGCTGGTCCCGTTTGTCGGAGTGCTGACCGGCATGGTACTCGGCGGCCGCGGCGCCCGGCGGGTGGCGCTCGCGACCCTGGCGGCCGGACTCGCGATCACCATCGCCATCGCCGACGCGCTGGTGCGATCCGGCGATGCCGTAGTCTATCTCCTGGGCGGCTGGGCGCCGCCGCTGGGCGTCGCGCTGCGCGCCGACGGCCTGGCCGTGGTCATGCTGCTGGCCGTCGCGGTGGTGATCGGCGGCATCGGCGCGTACGCACGGGCCGACTTCGGCACGCCCCCGGGCGTGCGCGAGGCGCGCGCGCCGCTGCTGTTCTGGCTGTTGCTGCTCGCCGTGTGGGGCTCGCTGAACCTGGTGTTCGTCAGCGGAGATCTCTTCACGCTGTACGTCGCGCTGGAACTCCTGACCTTCGCGGGCGTGCCGCTGGTCAGCCTCGGCGGCCAGTCGGAGACCTTGCGTTCCGCGCTTCGGTACCTGTTGTACGCCCTGTTCGGCTCGGTGCTCTACCTGCTGGGAGCGGTGCTGCTGTACGGCGCGCATGGCACGCTGGACATTTTGCTGCTCGCCGCGCGAGTCCACTCCGACCCCATCACCTGGGCTGCCGCCGCGCTGATGACGGTGGGGCTGCTGGCCAAGACCGCTCTCTTTCCCTTGCATCTCTGGTTGCCGCCAGCGCACGCGGGTGCGCCGGCGGCGGCGAGCGCCGTGCTGTCGGGCCTGGTGATCAAGGGCTCGTGGTTTCTCGCCGTGCGGCTCTGGCTCGACGTCTTCGTGGGCGTGGTGACCTTGCCGTCGGCGCAGACGCTGGCGGCGCTCGGCGCGGCGGCCATTCTGGTCGGCAACGTCGTCGCGCTCCGGCAAGCGCGGCTCAAGCTGCTGGTCGCGTACTCGACGGTCGCGCAGATCGGCTATCTGTTCCTGATGTTCCCGCTCGCGGCCGGACTCGCCGCCGCCCAGCTCGACAGCGCGGCGGCCGTGAACGGCGGTCTGTTGCAGGCGATCTCCCACGCCACCGCGAAGGCGGCGATGTTCATGGCCGCGGGACTCATCTACACGACGCTCGGCCACGATCGCATCGCCGATTTGCGCGGCGTGGCGCGCGCGTTGCCGATGACCCTGGTCGCCTTCGCGCTCGGCGGCGCTTCGCTGATCGGGCTACCCCCCTCGGGAGGATTTCTCGCCAAGTGGCTGCTGGTATCGGCGGCCATCACGACCGCGCAGTGGTGGTGGGCGCTGGTGATGCTGGTGGGGGGCCTGCTCACCAGCGCCTACGTCTTCATCGTCGTCGTGCGCGCGCTGGCTCCCGCGCCCGAAGGCTGGACCCCCAAGGCGAGCGTTTCCTACTATCAGCAGGTGGCCGTGCTGGCGCTTGCCCTGTGTTCGTTTCTGCTCGGCATGACCGTATTCTGCCCGGTGGACGTGGTGCGGATCGGACGGGCGGTCGTACCGGGGACCGGCTGACCATGACGACTTCCATCCTGCTGATCGCTGCCGTCGGCGTGCCGCTCGCGATGTTGCTGGCCTGCGTCGTGTCGGCAATTCGCGAACGCATGCCGCCGCTGCTGGGGCTTGCACCGATCCCCGCGCTCGCGGCCGCCCTGTTCGCCGACGATACGCTCCTCGTGCTTGGCAATGCCCGATTCGCGCTGTCGTTCGCCTTGGACGAACCGGGGAGGATGCTGCTCTTGGTCGCCGCGATCCTGTGGAGCGCGGCGGGGGCCTATGCCGCGACGGGGTTGCGCGGCGCGGTCCATGCCGGCGGCCTTGTCGTGTGCTGGCTGATGACGTTGACCGGTTGCATCGGCGCGTTTCTCGCCGCCGACCTGGTGGGCTTCTACTTCCTGCTCGCGGTATTGTCGGTCGGCGCCAGCGGACTCGTCCTGCAGGGCGGCACGGCGGAAGCGCTGCGCGCCAGCGCCGTCTACCTCGGGCTCGCGCTGATCGCCGAAGCATTTCTGCTCGCCGGCCTGGTGCTGCTCGCGATGGCGACGCCAGACGGCAGCCTGCTGATCCGCGACGCCGCCGCCGCGATTCCCGCATCGCCGTGGCGCGATCTCACGCTGGTGCTTCTGATCGTCGGCCTCGGCATGAAGGCGGGCCTCGTGCCGCTGCATTTCTGGATGCCGCTGGCCTATGGCGCGGCGCCGATCCCGGCCGCGGCCGTGATGAGCGGCGCCGTCGTCAAGGCGAGCGCCCTCGCGCTGATCCGCTTCCTGCCGCTTGACGTCGCGCTGCCGGACTTTGGCCTGCCGCTGGCGACGATCGGGCTGTTCGGCGCCTTTTATGGCGTGGTGATCGGGATCACGCAGTCGCGGCCGAAGATCGTGCTCGCATATTCGAGCGTGAGCCAGATGGGATTCCTGGTCGCGGTGATCGGCATGGGGCTTGCGGCGGGCGACGCCGGCGCCGCGCGGGTGGCGTCTTTTTACGCGGCCCATCACCTGCTGGTGAAAGGCGCGCTGTTCCTCGCCGCGGGCATGATCGTCACGACGGGCGGGCGCCGGCTCTGGTGGGTGCTGGCGTTGGCGGCGATCCTGGCCCTCGGGATCGGCGGGCTGCCCCTGACCGGCGGTGCTTTGGCGAAGCTGGCCGTGAAACCGGTCTTGGAAGATGGGCTGGTGAAACTGCTCGCAACCTTGTCGGCAATCGGGACTACACTATTGATGCTGCATTTTCTCCATCGTTTGCTGGCGAGCGCCTCGCCCGATCCGTCGGCGTCGGCGCCCGTCGGATGGGTTTTATCCTGGATGTTCATGTTCGTTGCCGCTCTCGTGGTTCCCTGGATGCTGTATTCGGCAACCGGAATCGGCACTTGGTCCGATGCGCTCCAGCCGAAGATTCTTTGGGCGGCGCTATGGCCCCTTTTGATCGGCGCCGGACTAGCGCTCGGACTCTGGCGCTGGGGGCGATATCTGCCGCGGGTACCGGAAGGCGACATCGTGGTCGCGGGTCAACCCGCCATGCGCGTCATTGTCCGATGGGGAGATGCCCTGGAACGGGTCGAAGGTGTACTGCGGCAATGGCCGGTGGCGGGCCTGTCCCTGCTGACGCTGATCCTGATTCTGGGCGGAGCGATGTTCTTCGATGGACATTGATTCCGGCCACACAACCATCGAATTTTTCGAGCACAACTATTAATAAGGCGGAATGATCATGTTGAAAAAACTCATGGAAAATATGCAACGGTCGGGAACCCAGAACCTTGCCAAAACCTTTTCCCGTCTGGGCCGGATTGGTTTTTGGGTGCAGATCGTGGTGGGGTCACTTCCTTTTCTCTTGATGGCCTATGCCTTCATCTTCACACGCTCCCCTTCCGGTCCGCGCGCGGGGCTGGCTCTCGTTGAATACCTGACGCTAGCCAGTTTACTGATCCTGATTTTCACCATCGTCTGGTTTCACCGGCATACCCGCCTGGCTAACAGGATTGCGGATCCGCAATCGTGTCCGCCGGCATCCTCGGTCATTCGATCGGTCTGGACGGGATTGGTGGCCAGTAGTATGGGTCTGCTGTTTTCCATGATGGTGATGGTGACCGAGACCGGGCATCTGCTGTTTTATTTCCTGGCGGCGCCTCAAGGGGGCGTTCCCGTGTTCCAAACGTCCGACGCCGGCCCGACGGGTTGGGTGTCCGCCGTCGACATGATGAGTTTGATGGCCTTAAGCCTCTTCGTTTTCGCCGAGTTGGTCGTGTTGATTCTGAGTCTCTGGCTCCTTTTCCGAACGATGCAAGTTTCCGCGGAGTTTCCTCAATCCGCTACGGCATGACGAGAAAAGAGGATGGAAGATGATGGATATACGTTGGTTAGGGATACTGGTCGTTTGGGGAATGCCAGTCTTGGCGCTGGCTGGCGAAATGGACGGGACAGCGCTTGAAGGCGCGCTCTGGCGCTTGGCGAGCGTCGCTCGTATGGATGGTCAGCCTCACACCGTCCCGAACAGCGTTGAAGCCACTGCAACCTTTGCCAATGGCTCGGTGAGCGGCAGCGGCGGCTGCAATCGTTACACCGCCAGTTACACCGTGGATGCCGGCAAGCTGACCATCGGTTTGGCGGCGAGCACGATGATGGCGTGCCCCGAACCCCAGACGGCCGTCGAACAGCCGTTCATGGCGGCGCTGGCGGCGACGAGGGCTTACCAAATCGAGGACGGTCAACTCAGCTTGCTGGATGCTGGCGGGCGGAAGATCGCGACCTTCAAGGCATGGCAACCGGTGGCGCTGAAGGGCGTCACCTGGCGGGCGACCACGTACAACAACGGCCGCGGCGCCGCCGTCTCGTTGATTGACGGTAGTGAGATCACGGCGACATTTAGTACCGACAGCGTACTGAGCGGGTCGGCCGGCTGCAATCATTACCGGGCCGCCTATGTCACTCAGGGATCATCCATCACCATCCAGGCACCGGCTGTCACGCGCAAGACTTGTCCCAGCCCTGATGGGGTGATGCGGCAGGAAAGCGCATACCTCAAGGCGCTGACGACAGCCGCTACCTACGCGATCCAGGGTCGGCAACTGGAGTTGCGCACCGCCGAGGACGCGCTGGTTGCCCTGTTTCAGGCCAGCGGTGGCTGAACGCTCGGTGCTCTCCAGCAAACCTGTCGCCAAAATGTCACGCAAACATCAAAGAGGAGTCAGGTTGTGCGGGCAAAGTTTATCAAGCTGTTGAAAATTGGGGCGCTGCTGTTTGCGGCCGGCATGGTGACATTGCTGGCTGTGCGCGCCTTTGACTCACAGCGCGGCGCGCCACTGGCGCCTTGGCACACCTATGCGCCTCACGAACTGACGGCTCGAGAACTGGCTAAAACCAATTGGGACGACTATCTGGTCGCAGAGCGCAAAGTCTTCGAGAGCGTGCGCGTCAATGTTACCCAAAAGTTGGATCCAGAAGACCAGGTTCCCGCCAATCGCTACTTCGAGGGCAGCCCGATTTATCCAGGGAAATTTGCCACCGACTGGAACCGTTCCTATATTCTGGAGCCGGAAGGGACACCCGTCGGCGCCGTTGTATTCCTGCATGGACTGACCGATTCGCCCTACAGCCTGCGTCACATCGCCCGGTTCTATCAGTCCCACGGTTTTGTTTCCGTCGCCATTCGGCTGCCGGGCCATGGCACCGTGCCCGCCGGCTTGACTAATGTTGATTGGGAGGACTGGGTCGCCGCGACCCATCTGGCGGTGCGGGAAGCGCGGCGACGGATCGGCCCAGCGCTGCCCTTACATATCATCGGATTCTCCAACGGCGGTGCGCTGGCGATGATGTACGCGCTCGATGCGGTCGGCGATCCGAAGCTGACCCGCCCGAATCGCGTGGTACTGATTTCGCCGATGATCGGGATCACGGAAATGGCCCGGTTCGCTGGGATATTCGGTTGGCCGGCGATCTTTCCGCCATTCGCGAAGGCGGCTTGGCTCAGCGTGGTGCCGGAATTCAATCCCTTCAAGTACAACTCGTTCCCGATCAATGGTGCCCGGCAATCGTCGTTGCTGACGCGCGCTCTGCAACCCCGGATTGCCCAGTATGCGCGTGAAGGAAAACTCGCCGAGTTACCCCCCATTCTCACGTTTCAGTCGGTGGTGGATTTTACCGTCAGTACCCGGGCGATTATTACCGCGTTGTATCAACAGCTTCCCGATAACGGCAGCGAACTGGTCCTGTTCGATCTAAACCGGAACGCCAAATTCGGCCCGCTCATGCGCGCCAGCGCCAACACCATGTTAAACCGCATCCTGCCGGATCCTCCTCGATCGTTCAGGACCACGATTATCACCAACGTCAGTCCCAACAGCAGTGAGGTCATGGAGCGGGTTACGGAAGCCGGGGCGACCGCGGAGCAAACCCGCGAACTGGGATTGTCCTATCCGATGGGCGTGTTCTCGCTCTCGCATGTCGCGGTGCCATTTCCCATGAGCGATTCCCTGTACGGCATGCATCCTGATCCCCTTGAGGAGTACGGCATCAGCCTGGGCGCGGTGGCCCCACGGGGAGAGCGTGGCACCTTGATCGTCAGCATGGATTCGCTGATTCGTATGTCATCCAACCCGTTCTTTCCGTACATGCTGGAACGGATCGAGCAAGGCATTATCGGCGGCCGTCCCGCGAGCGAGTCGGAAAACGCCGTGAATTCAACCCGCCCAGGTGAAAGCGCGTCCCGGGATCAAGCGCCCGCGAACTCGGCGAAATGAGCCTTGACGCGAATCGGGGTCAAGACCGCCGAGTCCCGGTGGCGCCAGCACCACCCCGATTCACTCACTCCGCCATCAGTCGCGCCATCTTCGCCCCATCCGGCGCCAGCACCACACCCCGTTCCGTCACCAGGGCATCCACCAGTTCGGCCGGAGTCACATCAAAGGAGGGATTCCAGACCTCGGCCCCGGCGGCGGCGACCGGTTGCCCACCCAAGGTCAGCAACTCCTCGGCAGCGCGCTGCTCGATGGGAATGTCCGCGCCGCTGGCAATACTCATGTCGACCGTGGAGGTCGGCGCCACCACCATGAACCGTACCCCGTGATACCGCGCGGCCACCGCCAGGTGATAGGTGCCGATCTTGTTGGCGACATCGCCGTTGGCGGCCACCCGGTCCGCGCCGACGATGGCCCAGCGCACCTCGCCCTGGCGCAGCAGCGCCGCCGCCGCCCCATCGGCCAGCAGCGTGACCGGAATTCCATCCCTTACCAGTTCCCAGGCGGTCAGTCGCGCGCCCTGCAACCACGGTCGGGTCTCGTCGGCGTAGACCCGCCCGATCAGCCCCGCCGCGTAGCCGTGCCGGATGACTCCCAGCGCCGTACCGTAACCGCCGGTCGCCAGCGAACCGGTGTTGCAATGGGTCAGCACCGCTCCCCGCTCGTCCAGCAACGCCGCGCCCAGTTCACCCATCCGCCGGTTGGCGGCGATATCCTCCGCGTGAATCGCCCGCGCCTCGGCCAGCAACCGTGCCAACGGTTCATCACCCGGTTCCGCGATCACCCGCTCCATCCGCCGCAGTGCCCAGCACAGATTGACGGCGGTCGGTCGGGACGCCGCCAGCAACGCCAGATCCTCGCCGATGGCAACCCGCCAGCGATCCGGTTCCCCGGCATGGCGGTGGCGGGCAGCCAGCACCACCCCGTAGGCGGCGGCGATGCCGATGGCCGGCGCGCCGCGCACCACCATGTCGCGAATCGCCACCGCCACCTCCGCCGAGGACGTCAGCCGCCGGTAGCGCAATTCACCGGGCAGCAACCGCTGGTCCAGGAGTTCGAGGGCATCCTCGCGCCAGACGATGGCACGCACGCGATCGTGGGAATACGACATGGTGGGTCCTGCCGATGGTAGAATTGGGTGGGAGAGAAGAAAAATTTTGTTGTTGCGCGCTTACGACAAACGGCGCTCGCCGCCGGCGGAAACAAAAAAATCCCTTGCCAAAATGCCGAGATAGCGCGCAAAATTAGGCTATTTATTGTTGGCACAACATTTTTTGCAATTCTGACACAACGTTGTATCATTACACACCATGACCGATGGTTTACCGCTCGCAGCGGTTGCCGCTCGGGTATACTGGTTGAGAAGATGATCGCGGTTCAACCGATCCCGGTCCTCACGACCTGACTTAACGTGCCGTGCACAGAATTTTTAGTGCCTGTTTGGGAGAGTATACCGATGAAAGTGAAACTGAATAAGCTCAGCCTCGGCCTGGCTGCCTCGATGATGCTGTTCGCCGCGCTACCCGCGCACGCGATCAACAAGTACGGCTGCATCTACGTCGTGGATCCCTGGGACAAGATCGTCAAGGATCCTTACGGCAACTGCATCCGCACCCCGTACTGGACGCCCGAGAAGAACGTTCCGGAATGCGGCGCCGTCGCGGCGGTCCCGCCGGCCACGCCGCTGTGCGAAAAGGTCACGCTGGGCACCGACACGCTCTTCGAGTTCGACAAGTACAATCTGAAACCGACGGGGGTGGCCAGGCTCACCCAGTTGGCGTCCGACATCAGTCGGGCCGAGAAGGTCACCAAGATCAAGATCGTCGGCAACACCGACAGCAAGGGCACCGAGCAGTATAACTACAAGCTAGGCTGGCGTCGCGCCAACACCGTGGCCGCTTTCCTGGGCGATAAGGGCGTGCCGCGTGCCAAGATGGCCATCAGCAGCGATGGCGAGCTCAATCCGGTCGCGCCCAACACCCTGCCGAACGGCAAGGATAACCCGGAAGGCCGCGCGCTGAACCGCCGCGTGGACGTCACCACGATCACGGAGATGTGCCGCGAGTAATTCGCCGGCTGTTTGACTTGCCGTACCCGCGCCCCGGTTCGCCGGGGCGTTTTTTTGCGCCGTCCCGGTCCGCCGCTATAATCCCGCGCCACCGTCCGGAGATCCGTGCATGACGCAAACCATCGCCACCCTGCTCCAGGCCCGCTGGATCGTTCCGGTCGAACCGGAAGGCCGCGTCCTGGAGCATCACGCCATCGCCATCCAGGACGGCCGCATTCTCGCCATCCTGCCCCAGGATGAAGCCGCCACCCGCTACAACGCCGAAACCGATCTGCGCCTCGACCGCCACGTCCTGATTCCCGGCCTGATCAACGCCCACACTCACGCCAGCATGACCCTGCTGCGCGGGCTGGCCGACGATCTGCCGCTGATGGACTGGCTGCGGGACCACATCTGGCCGACGGAGGCACGCTGGGTGGATCCCGGATTCGTCCGCGACGGCAGCCGGCTGGCCATGGCGGAGATGCTGCGCGGTGGCGCGACCTGTTTCAACGATATGTACTTCTACCCCGAAGTCACCGCCACCGCCGCCCGCGAATGCGGCATCCGCGCCTGCATCGGCTTGATCGCGCTGGATTTTCCGACCGCTTACGCCCGCGATCTGGACGAGTACCTGAGCAAGGGACTGACGTTGCACGACCAGTTGAAAACCGATCCCCTGGTCCGCGCCGCCTTCGCCCCGCACGCGCCGTACACCGTATCGGCGCCAGCCCTGGAACGGATCGGCCGGCTGGCGGACGATCTGAAGATTCCGGTACACATCCACGTCCACGAAACCGCCACCGAGGTCGCCGACTTCCAGGCCCGGCACGGCTGCCGGCCCTTGGAGCGGCTCGAACATGTCGGCCTGCTGTCCCCACGACTGCTGGCGGTGCACATGACCCAGCTCGAAACTGCCGAAATCGACCGGCTGGCGCAAGCCGGCGTCCACATCGCCCACTGCCCGGAATCCAACCTCAAGCTGGCCAGCGGCTTCTGCCCGAGCGCCCGGCTCGACGCCGCCGGCGTCAACATCGCCATCGGCACCGACGGCGCGGCCAGCAACAACGATCTCGACCTGTTCGGCGAACTGCGCACCGCCGCCCTGCTCGGCAAGGGCGTGGCCGGCGATGCCGCCGCGCTGCCAGCGGCGCGGGTGCTGCGCATGGCCACCCTCAACGGCGCCCGGGCGTTGGGCCTGGCCGACCAAACCGGCTCGCTGGAACCGGGCAAGGCCGCCGACATCGTCGCCGTGGATCTCGGCGCGCCGGAAACCGAGCCGGTCTACCATCCGATCTCGCAACTGGTGTACGCGACCGGACGCCATCAGGTGACCGACGTCTGGGTGGCGGGCCGGCGCCTGCTGGCCGATCGCCGGCTCACCACGCTGGATCCGGCGGAACTGATCCGACGGGCGCGGGACTGGCGGCGGAAAATCAGCGCCGGACCCGGAGCGTAACTCGCGGCGTCCATCGGTCAAACCTCCAGCAACCTTCGCCCCAACCTCCAGCCCTCCGGTGGAACAGGACATGACGACCGCCAATCCGAACGTGGATTATCAGGAAATCGCCAAATTTGAGGAACTTGCCAGCCGCTGGTGGGACCCGGACAGCGAATTCAAGCCCCTGCACGACATCAACCCCTTGCGCCTGAACCGCATCGACCAGCAGGCCGGTGGGCTGGACGGCAAATGGGTGGTCGACGTCGGTTGCGGCGGCGGCATTCTCGCCGAAAGCATGGCGCTGCGCGGCGCCCGGGTGCTCGGCATCGACATGGGCGAGGCGCCGCTGGCGGTCGCGCAATTGCACCAACTGGAATCCGGCGCGGTCCTGGACTACCGGCGCGTCACCGCCGAGGAACTGGCCGAAAGCGAACCGGCCAGTTTCGACGTGGTGACCTGCATGGAATTGCTGGAACACGTCCCCGATCCCGCCTCGACCATCCAGGCCTGCGCCCGGCTGGTCAAACCCGACGGCCACGTCTTCTTCTCCACCATCAACCGCAACCCCAGGTCTTACCTGTTCGTCATTCTCGGCGCCGAATACCTGCTGCGACTGCTGCCCCGGGGCACCCACGACTTCCGCAAATTCATCCGTCCCTCCGAACTCGACGACTGGACGCGGGCCACCGGACTGACCATCCGGGACTTGATCGGCCTCCACTACAACCCGCTGACCCGGCGCTACTGGCTGGGACCGGGCGTGGAAGTCAATTACATGGCCCACTGCCGGCCGGACGCACTGGAATGACCGTCGCCATCGGGCCGCCAGCCTGCGTGCTGTTCGACCTGGACGGCACCCTGCTGGATACCGCCCCCGATCTGGCGGCGGCGATCAACCAGCTGCGGCGCGAACGGGGAGTCCCGGATCTGCCGTTCGAACTCATCCGGCCCACGGTCTCGCAGGGTTCGCCGGGCATGCTGAAGGCCGGCTTCGGACTGGAGCCGGAGGACCCGCTTTACGCCGAACTGAACCGGCGGTTTTTGGAATTGTACCGCGCGGCGATCGCGGTCGAGACCGCGCTGTTTCCGGGCATGACCGAGGTGCTGGCGTATCTGGAGACCCATGCCATTCGCTGGGGAGTGGTCACCAACAAACCGGGCTGGCTGACCGAACCGCTGATGAAGGCACTGAATCTCTGGTCGCGGGCGGCCTGCGTGGTCAGTGGCGACACCCTGAGCAAGCGCAAACCGGACCCGGAACCACTGTGGTACGCTTGCGAGCGGGCGGGCGCGACGCCCGCCCGCTCGGTGTACGTGGGCGACGCCGAGCGCGACGTTCGGGCCGGCAACCAGGCCGGCATGATCACGCTGGTAGCGGGGTTTGGTTACCTGAGCGCCGAAGACCGGCCGGAGGAATGGGGCGCCGCTGGAGTCCTGGACCAGCCGGCCGATCTGTTGGGCTGGCTCGACGCGGCGTTGGCCACCGATCCCGAATAGGATGCCGGCCATCCCCGCAGCCGGCGCCTATTCCCACAGTCGATGCCACAGACGGGGCCAAAAAGGAGCGACTCTATACGACGCCGACCGGGCCCACAACACGGTGATATTGTCCTGATGGGGGCGCTGGCAGGCCGCCACGGCCGCCAGCAGTCGCTGGCAGGGAGACTCCCCTCGACCAGCGCCGGTCAGCGCCGAGGCGATCTCGCGATCGCTCAGCGTCAGCACGCCATCGCTGGCCAGCAAAATCTGATCGTCGCGCTCGAGGGCGTAGGCCCGGCGGGACAGGTCGACCAGTTCCAGATCGTTGCCGGTGACGGCGCTGATGAGCGCGTTGCGGTCGGGGTGGCTGGCGGCTTCCGCGGCGCTCATCTCCCCGACGCTCACCCGATTGGCCAGCACGCTGCGGTAGGCGTGATCCTGATTCATGCGGTACAGGCGTCCCCGCCGCCACAACCACAGCGGCGAGTCGCCCACGCTGATCCAGTACAGCCCTTCCTCCGCCAGCACCACGGCCAGCAGCGTGCAGCCCATTCCGCTCAGTCCTTCCGGATCGGTCGCCACCTCCCGCGCCATCCGCCGGTTGACGCGCGCCAGGGTGCGCTCGAGACGTTCCGGAATGGTGGCGGCGGCCACGGTATCGTAGGTTTCGACGAAAACGCGAACCGCCAGGCCGCTGGCCAAAGCGCCGCCCTGTTCGCCGCCCATGCCATCGGCCAGCACCAGCAGCAAATCCCCTGCCTCCAGTTCCGGCGGCAATTCGAAGACTCCATAATCGTCTTCCTGCCGCATGCGGCTGCCTTGCGCCATGCCTTCATCGTGAATCCACGCCGCCATGCCATCCTCCTGGCATCAGTCACTTTCGCGCCAGTCGAAATTCGGACCGCACAGCGGCACGAACCGCAGGTGGGTCTGACCCAGCCGCAAGGTCTCGGCACCGGTCAATTCGACCGACTTCCGAACCGGATGGCCATTCAGCCAGATTTCCGCGTCGACCGACTGGGCCAAATAAAAGCAGCGGGAACGCGCGGTGTAAATGATCGCCGCGTGATTGGTGGGCGCGACCGCCGCATCGCCGAAATCCAGTCGGACCCGTGCCCCCGCGCTTCGGCCGATATCGTTGACGCCGTAACCGAGCGGCAACACCTTACCCCGCCCCGGGCCCGCGACGATCACCAGCCAGCCCACGATCAGATCGGTCAGGTCATCGCGAACCGCCGCTCGTGGCTCCGGAATTGCCGGACTCCGGGCCGCCGAGCCTGGAACCGCCCCCGAAGCGGGTGCGGGTTTGGCCGCCGAATCGGAACGGGTGATGAGACGGGTCCGATCGTCCGGCGGAGCTGGGGGTGGGGGTGGTCCTTTTTTAAAGCCGCGAAACAGAGACATGCTGGTTTCTCCTGATTCACATGCGACGCCGTCGGCAACCACTCACGCATCGCTGGTCCGGAAGTGCAGGCGCACTTCGCCCAGTTCCACCACGTCGCCGTTCTTCAAAACCTGGCTGCGAATGCGCTGCCCGTTCACCCAAGTCCCATTGGTGGATTCAAGATCGCAGACCTGGAAGGTGCCATCGGGCAGATGATAAACCTCGGCATGGTGGCCGGAAACCGAATCGTTGTCGAAGCGGATATCGTTATCGGGCGACCGGCCCAGGCGGCACAAGGGCGAGCTTAGCCGCAGGTCACCCTTGCCCGGCGCATCGGTGCGAATGAACCGTGCCCGCATCAGTACCGTTTGCGGCTGATTGCCGCGCCGTCGCGAAAATGGCCACAGGGTGAATTTCATTTCTGATTGAATCCCGTGTCGGTGGGTGCATCCCATGGATTGGGTCGTCTTGGCGCCACGGGCGCCGGCTTGGGCTGAGCGGGCTCGGCGGGCACCACGACAGCGGGCTGTTTCCTCCGCCTCCGGTCGGTTCTCTGCCGGGTGGTCGGTGGCGGGGCCGGGGTCGCTTCGGCCGCCTGCGGTTTCCGGTCCGTAGCCGGTTTCACACCCGGCCCGGTCGCGTGGTCGACTCCAGATCCAGTGGTGGCCGGAACCACACCGATCACCGCAGGTTCGCTCCCCGTTCGAACCAAAGGTTCCGGCGGATCTCCGACGGCCGGTTCCGGGATCGGAGCCGGTTGTCCGGTCATGTCGCGGGCTTCCGGGACCGGCGCCGGCTCGGCGCCGACCCGATCCCCCGCTTGCGGCGGAAGCGCGGAGGGTTCCGTCGCGAGCGGCGGCGCGACCCCCGTTTCCACGGCTGGCGGACCGGTGGATGGCAGCGTGGCTCGGGTATCGACCGCGATGCCGGATACCGGCGGCGAGGATGGCGGCGTGACCGCCGGCGCCTCGGTCGCCATCCTGGGAGAGGCGAAATCCGGAGCCGGAGCAGCCGGAGCAGCCGGAGCTGCGGCGGACGGTACTGGCGCTCCGACGGTGGATTCAGAGGGACGAGCAGCCGACGTTTCGGCCGGATGCTCCTTCCTAGCGGCACTGAAGGACGTCGCTGGTTCCTTCTCCGGCGTCGGTCCGGACGGCCAAAACCAGACAACGGTCGCCGCCAGCGTCGCCAGCGCCAGAGTACCGCCGACCAGGATGCCCAGCCGTCGCCGAGATGCACCGGTCCTCCGCGGTGGTGGCGCTTGCAGAACGCTCAGCCGCTGCCTGGCCGGCTGGCTCCGGGAAGTGGGAGGTTGGGTGAGGTCCAGCCAGCCGCTGTTGTCACTCCGCTCTACCGGCCCGCCGGATAACTCGCCCGCGCGCGTCGGTCCGGGTGCCGGAACCGGCCTGCCAGACTTGGTCAGCGGCGCCATGATGACGGTTTCATCGCTGTCCTCGTCCCCCAAACCGCCCAGCGCGGCCTGCATCTCGGCCACGATTTGAAACCGCTGTTCCGGTCGCACCGCCAGCGCCTGGTCGATCACTCGAAGCAGATTGGTGCTGTAGCGGCCAGCACAGGCCCGAATCGCCGGTTCCAGGTTGTCTTCCAGCAACCGCTCGGCCGCTTCCGCCGGGGTACGGCCGGTCACACAACGGTACAACACCGCGCCGAGGGCGTAGATGTCGGTCCAGGTCCCATAGCGGTCGTTGCGAGTCGTGTACTGTTCCGGCGGCGAATACCCCGGCGTGACCAAGCTGGTCACGCTCTTGCTGTGGCGCCCGAGAGCCTCCCGGGCCGCGCCGAAGTCGATCAGCATCACCCGGCGGTCGCTGGCCCGCACGTACAGGTTGGCCGGCTTGATGTCGCGGTGCAGATAGCCCTGTTCGTGAACCGCCTGCAAGGCCGGCAGCACGTCCTCCAGCAGGCCGCGCACCTCGTTCTCGCCGAGCGTCTCGCCATCCTGCAGGACGGCGCTCAGGGGCTCGCCCTCCTCGAAATCCATGACGATGTAGGCGGTGCCGTGAGCCCGGAAATACCGTTTCACCCGCACCACGCACGGGTGCTGGACCCGCGCCAGCACCCGCGCCTCGTCGAGAAAGCGCTCCAGCCCCCACAGATAATCCGATGCCTGCCCCTCGGTGGCGCTGGTGTCTCCCTGGGTATTGGAGTGGACCGTCACCCCGTTGGAGTCGCGGAACGACCATTCCACCGGAAAGTATTCCTTGATGGCGACCCAAGTCTCCAGATGCGTGTCCAACGCCTTGTAGGTGACGCCGAACCCCCCGGCACCCAGGATGGAGTCGATACGGTACTCGTCCAGCATGCACCCCGACGGCAAGGCATTGGCGCGGCGGGTTCCGCCCTTGGAGGGCGTGGTCGGATTGAGAGTTGTGGTCATGACGGCGAACCGATGAAGGTGGCGCGGATTCGACCGCGAAAAAATTTAGAAATCCGCGCCGCGGGGCGTGCGCGGGAACGGAATCACGTCCCGGACGTTACCCATGCCGGTGACATAGCTGACGGTGCGCTCGAACCCCAGCCCGAAACCGGCGTGTGGCACGCTGCCGTAGCGGCGCAACTCTCGATACCAATTATAGGTGGTCTTGTTCATGCCCAATTCGTCCAGGCGAGCGTCCAGAACGTCCGGCCGTTCCTCGCGCTGGCTGCCGCCCACGATCTCGCCGATGCCCGGAGCCAACACGTCCATCGCCGCCACCGTACGGCCATCTTCGTTCAGCCGCATGTAAAAACTCTTGATTTCCTTTGGATAATTCATCAATACCAGCGGCCGGCCAACGTACTCCTCGGCCAGATAGCGTTCGTGCTGGGACTGAAGGTCCACCCCCCAACGAACCGGAAACTCGAAGGACCGACCGGCCTGTTCCAGGATGCGGATCGCCTCGCCGTAATCCATCCGTTCGAACGGCGAGTTCACCACCTGTTCCAGGCGTTGGATGCAGGCTCCGTCGATGCGCTGGGCGAAGAAAGCCATGTCGTCGGCGCGCTCCTCCAGCACCGCCCGGAAGATGAATTTCAGCAGCGCCTCGGCCAGGTCGGCGTTGGCGTGCAGATCGGCGAAGGCGGTTTCCGGCTCGACCATCCAGAACTCGGACAGATGGCGACTGGTATTGGAGTTCTCGGCACGAAAGGTCGGACCGAAGGTGTAGACCTTCGACAGAGCCAGGCAATACGCCTCGACATTGAGTTGGCCGGAGACGGTGAGGAAGGTTTCGCGACCGAAGAAATCCTGGTCGAAGTCGATGCGCCCCTCGGGGGTGCGCGGCGGATTGACCAGATCCAGGGTACTGACCCGGAACAGCGCGCCGGCGCCCTCGCAGTCGCTGGCGGTGATGATCGGCGTGTGAACCCAGAAATAACCCCGTTCGTGGAAAAATCGGTGGATGGCCTGGGCCAGGCAGTGCCGCACCCGCGCCACCGCGCCGATGCTGTTGGTGCGCGGTCGCAAATGCGCCACCGTCCGCAGATATTCGAAGCTGTGCGCCTTGGGGGCGATGGGATAGGTTTCCGGATCTTCGACCCAGCCGACCACTTCCAGGTTCTCCGCCCGCAGTTCGACGGTCTGGCCCTTGCCCGCGGAAGCGACCAGTTCGCCGCTGGCGCGGATCGCGCAGCCGGCGGATAGATGCGTCACCTCGTTGGCGTAATTGGGCAGTTCGGCCGGCGCGATCACCTGCAAGGGTTCGAAGCACGATCCGTCGTGGACGGTGACGAAGGACAGACCCGCCTTGGAATCGCGGCGGGTGCGCACCCAGCCCTGCACGGTCACTCGGCCGCCCAAGGGAACTTGACCGCCCAGCAGGGCGGCGATGGCGTGAACGGACATGGAACGGTCTGCTCCCGGTTTTAATCCGGACTCCACGGTCCGGTTTCAAGATGGTCAGAGTTGCTCCTGATATTTCTCGAAATGCCGCGCCCTGGCCTGACCGATCCAGTCATCGCGGCGGATGCGCCCGAACGATTTGATGGCGGCCTCGACCCGATCGACCTCCGCGTCGCCCAACGCGGCCAGTTGGCGGAAGCTCAGGATGCCGCAGGCACGCAATTTCTTCTCCAAGGCGGGGCCGATGCCAGCGATCAGCTTGAGATCGTCGGACTGCTCCGGAGGCGGCGCGCCGGCGGGCACCGCCTCGACGGGAGCCTCGACGGGAGCCTCGACGGGAGCCTCGACGGGAGCCTCGACGGCGGGAACGAGGGGATCGAGCGTGCTGGCAACAGGCGTTTCCAGCACCATCCCCGGCTCCCCCTTGTTCCCTTCATGGACAACGGCTGGCTCGACGGCGGCGGCGGGCGCGGGTTCCATCTCCGCGGCCGATTCGGTGCCGGCCTGCTCGGAATACGCGAGTCCACCCCGCCGCAAGACCGCAAAATACTCGTCCCACCATTGATTCTGAGTCTGAATCCAGCGTTGCAGCACCTCCTCCATCTGCCGCACCCAGGACGTCATCATCTCGGGCGTTCCCTTTTCCTGGGCGACTCGATGCACCCACTGTTCCACCCAGGCGACTTCCTGTTCCAGGGTTTTCTTGACCGCAGCCTCCCAGGTCGCCAAATTCTTGAGATAAGTTTCCCGCCAGGTTTCGACTCCGGCCGGCGGCTTGAACGGCACGGCCGAGCACAGGCTGTCCCACAGGCGTCTCTGAGCATCGGTCCAGGTTTTGAAGGTTTCTTCGTTGATCCATGGCTTCACGGTCGCTACCCTCCGATCTTGCAAGTTATTCAACCGCCCGCCTCGGGCCATCTTCCGGGCGGCGGACAGCGCTGTGACGAGGTTCGTGAATGCAATCTTAGGACCGCGCGCCGGTCAAAGCCATATCCGATTGCCCGCGCGATCCGATTTGGGGTTCCGGTCCGGTTTTCCGACCATGAAATCATGGCAATCATTCAGGCGAGGGAATCGAAGGGCGACGTTCGAGAACTCGCGTTACCCGGGCGCCGGATTGCTATAATCTGCCGCCTTTGCCGCCCTTGGCGGGCGATCCTTTCACTTCAACGGTCTGGACGGACAAAC
>JAVMKL010000205.1:0-3735 GCA_031732875.1 Candidatus Competibacter sp.
ATTTCGCCTGGGCGGCGCGAAGGTCGAGACTGGTTTGCAGGGCCTGCTCGACCAGACTGGTCAGCGTTGGGTCATCGAGTTGCCGCCACCAGGTCGCCAAGTCTTCCGGCGTGGTTGGCGCGACGGCAACCCGCGCCGCCACCGCACCTCGCCACGTAGCTGGCGTTGCCAGTTCGGGGGCGGCATAGTTCGGGCCGACTGCGGTACAGCCTGAAAGCAAGAGGGCCACCAGCAGCGAGGCAGGGGTTGCGGGAAAGGGTGCTTTCACTATGATGCTCCTGATTGCGACGGGACCGGCCAAAACGGGTTTCAACGCAGCGCAAACAGTTCCTGATGGAACCGCGCTTCGGGTAAACCCTTGGTCGTCAAATCCTGTTTCAAAACCTGGCCAAATCCGGCAGGCCCACAAAACCACACATCGGCATCGCGCCAGTCGGGCACGATCTTGCAGATCCGTTCCGCGTCCAGCCGACCATCGCGCTCGTCCCACAGCACGTGCAGGGGAACGTTGGCGGCTTGCGCATCGCGCTCAAGCAGGCCAATAGCCTTGGAATCGTAGGTCGCCGTGGTGTGAAACAGGTCGATGGTTTTGCCATCGGGTGTTTGAGCCAAGGCTTTCAGGCGCGAAATGAACGGCGTGATACCGATGCCGCCCCCTACCCAAATCTGCCGGGGCTGCTCCCCCTGGAAGTTGAAGCGCCCGTAAGGACCTTCGACCTTGACCGGGTCTCCGACGTGCAAACGATCCGCCAGCGTGCGCGTATAGTCGCCCAAGGCTTTGATGATGAATTGGATTCGGCCATCGCCGCTCCAGGCCGATGCAATGGTGAACGGGTGCGGCCCTTCGTCCTCATGCAAGGTCAGGAAGGCAAATTGCCCTGCCTCATGACCGGCCCAGCGCCCCTTGAGTTGAATGTCCAGCGCCAGCACGTTCAAGGCATCGTGGCGGGTGATCGACGCCACCTCGCCCACCACTTGCCGACTGACCGCCACCCGGCGAAACAGCACCAGGACTGCGGCCACGCTGCCCGCGGCCATCAACACGGCCATGACCGGCCCCAGCACGCCGCTCCAGTAGTCGAATTTCATCAGAACCACCGAATGCCAGACCAGAACCAGGTAGGCCACGGCCAGCAGGCGATGGGTCCTGAAGAACCAGCGATAGGGGAAGCGTTTGAACAGGGCCAGCACCATCAGCGCCACCGCCGCGTAGAATGCCCATTCGCCGATGCTCTCGGCCAGATGGCGCTGGTTCGCAAGGAACTGCTGGATCGAGTCCGCCGGCAAGGCAGTGCGGGGCGGCCGTGCCGGGCGTTCGAGCAAACCCCAACCCACCAGCCACTTGGGAACCTGGGCCATCAGCCAGTGACTCACCGAGAGCGTCAGGCCCGCGATGCCCAACCACTTGTGCAGACGGTACATCTTGTCGAGTCCGCCCAGGTGGGGCTCCAGCACGACCGGGCGAATGGCCAGCAACATCGCCAGGCTCATGACCCCAATGCCCAGCACGCCGCTATATTGCATCCATACCGCGCGCCAGCGAAAAAAGTTGTCCAGGCTGGACCAGACCGTCTGATCGGCGAGCCACCAAAGACTGGTAAGAAGTAGCAGGTAGATCCAGAAGGTGCGTTTCAGGGCTTTCATCGTTCACTCCGATAACAGCTAACGGCACGCGCCGCAAAGCGGGAGCGTTATGGTTATCGCCACTGTACCCCCGTGCTCGGTAAATGCGGGTTAGCCTTGTGTAAAGACAGGTAAAGACGGGCAAAAACAGGTAAATGCGCTTGGTTGCCGGGCGGGGATCGCTATGATGGTTACCATGAGAGGCAAGCAAAGCGGTTGGCGGCGATGATCCGGGTGTTGCTGGTCGATGACGATGTCGAGTTGGGCGAGATGCTGACGGAATACCTCGAACGCGAGGGTTTCGGGGCGACGGCTGTGCCGGACGGCGAAGCGGGCGTGCGCTGCGCGCTGTCGGGTGAGTACGGCATCGTGGTGCTGGACGTGATGATGCCGCGCATGAACGGCATCGAAGCCTTGCGCCGCATCCGCGCGCGGGACAGCCGCATCCCGGTGCTGATGCTCACGGCCAAAGGGGACGACGTGGATCGTATCGTCGGTCTCGAACTCGGCGCGGACGATTACGTGCCCAAACCCTGCACCCCGCGCGAACTGGTCGCCCGCATCCGGGCCATCCTGCGGCGCACTCAGTTGCAGGAGCCCGCTAATCCGCCATCTGGTCCCCTGACCGTGGGGTCGCTCACGCTGTGGCCGGAAAAGCGCAGCGCGGAGTGGAACGGCGCACCGCTCGAACTCACCAGCACCGAATTCAATCTGCTGGAGGTACTGGTCTACAACGCGGGGCGAGTAGTGAGCAAGCAGGAACTGTCGGAACAGGGTCTGGGCCGGCCACTGGCGCGCTATGACCGGGGCATCGACGTTCACCTGAGCAGCATCCGGCACAAACTGGGGCTGGACAGCGCGGGACGCTCGCCGATTCAGACCGTGCGCGGCATCGGCTATCAGTACATCCGGGAGTGACCGCCGTGGGTCGACTGTTCTGGAAGTTTTTCCTGGCCTTCTGGCTGGCTCTATTAGCGGCGGGCGCGGGCGTGGGCGCGGCGGTTTGGCTGCACCAGCAGACGCTCGACGAACGCGGCCAGGAATTGGCCAGCGGGCCGCGCGCCGCGTTTCTGGTCAACGCCACGGCGGCCACGCTCCGGCATGGCGGCGTCGCGGCATTGCGTGGTTTGCTGGAAGAATGGAGCACCCAGCGGGGCGGCGCGCATGTGTATGTCGTGGACGATGCCGGGCGCGAACTGCTGGGCCGCACGGTTCCCGTCGAGGCGCTGGCGCAGGCTCGCCGGCTGGTGCAAGAGGAGCGGGAGCCGGGCATTGCCCGACTGGAGACGGCAGGCGAGCAGCCATATCTATTTTTCATTCCCGGCGAAGGCGAGGCGCCGCCGCGTCACCCCCCGCCTCCGTCGCCGCTGCTGCCGATCGGCATCGGCATTCTGGCCAGTCTCGGTTTCAGCGCGTTGCTGGCCTGGTATCTGGCGAAGCCGATCCGCCACTTGCGCGGCGCATTCGACGCCGTGGCGGCCGGGAAACTCGAAACGCGGATCGGGCCGCGCATGGGGCGGCGGCGCGATGAAATCGCCGACCTGGGGCGGGATTTCGACCGCATGGCCGGGCAACTGCAAATTCTGGTCGGTTCCCAGCGGCGGTTGCTGCACGATGTCTCGCACGAACTGCGCTCGCCGCTGGCGCGGTTGCAGGCCGCTATCGGTCTGGCCCGGCAACAGCCGGAGAAGCTGGAGTCTTCTCTAGACCGCATCGAGCGTGAATCGGGCCGCCTGGATGAACTGGTGGGGGAACTGCTGACGCTGTCGCGGCTGGAAGCCGGCACGAGCGGCGCGGCAGACGAGGACATCGATCTGGTGGAATTGGTGGCGGGCATTGTCGATGACGCGCGGTTCGAGGCGGAGGCGACCGGGCGTCAGGTCAGGTTTTCCGGCGAGAGCGAGGCCATCGTCAGGGTCCGCGCGGAATTGCTGCACCGCGCCTTCGAGAATGTGATCCGCAACGCGGTGAAATACACGCGCGAAGGCACGGCGGTTGAAGTGCAAGTCGAACGGCGGGTTGCTCCCGACCGGCTGGTCGTGACCGTCGATGATCGAGGTCCCGGCGTTCCCGACAGCGATTTGCAGGCGGTTTTCGAGCCGTTTTTCCGGG
>JAVMKL010000206.1:0-3732 GCA_031732875.1 Candidatus Competibacter sp.
CGACCGGGTTGCGAGTCGTTAGAAGCGCCGACGGCCACCGCCGCCGCCGCCGCGCTCCCCCTCCTTTTTGGGCCGTGCCATATTGACGGTCAGGGGCCGCCCTTTCAACTGGCTACCATTAAGTGCCTTGATCGCGGCTTCGGCCTCCGCCTGTCGGGGCATCTCGACGAAACCAAATCCTTTCGCCTCACCGCTGAACCGGTCCTTGATGACCGCTGCGGAAGCGACCTCTCCAAAGGGCTCGAAAGCCGCTCTCAAGTCTTCGTCCTTGATCTGATACGACAGATTGCCAACATAGATATTCATGAACTCGTTATTCCACTCGAAAAAATCGTGCGCCATAAGCGATAAAACCGAAATCTCAATCTATGGCACGGAAATCAAGATTCGATATAAGTCGTAAAACCCCAACGGTCCAAGGCGAGCAGGATAACGCGCCCCGGCGCGATTGGGAAACCGGAACAGCCTGGTCAGGCAGGCTTATCCAGACTGGGGGCGGCCTCGGACTGGGGCTTGGACGCGCCCAACACCTCCTGTAGCTTCACCTCGTCTTCATGCGACAGCGAGGTCTTCAGAAGACGGCCACCGGTTCCTTCCAGTTCGACCAGGACCTTGTCCGGCGTGAAGTGCTTGACCAGCACGAACAGCACCGAACTGCCCGGTTTCAACTCGGTGGCCAAATTCTTCATGAAATTGTCGTCGATACCGATGTCGGTCAGCGCCCCGCTGATGGCGCCGCCGGCCGCGCCGGCCGCCAGACCGAGCAACGGATTCATGAAGATCAGGCCGATCAGGAGACCCCAGAAACTGCCTGAGACCGCTCCGGCGGCAGTCATGTTGTGGATCTGATGCAGTTTGACCTTGCCTTTCTCGTCGCGGACGGCGACGACCGCATCCTCCAGGTCGATCAGGTATTCCTTCTGCATTCGCAGGAGCCGCAGCCGCACCTCCTGAGCCGTGTAAATGTCGTCGTAGGCGACCGCGACAAACGTACTACTCATCGTCAAGTTCTCCACTGCCAATCTAAGGGGGTTGCTCGATGCGGGGCGTTTGGCCACGCGGTTCATCCGATTGGTTCGGCAAAAACCCTTACCGCCTCGGGAAGGCGGTAGCCAGGCAATCGACGGTCAGACCATTATCAGGATAGAGAATTCTTAGCCGGTCCGCGTAGACCTCCTTGGGTAAATCCTTGTAATACGTCTGATAGCTTAGCTTCTCGAATTGCGCGCGCCGTTCCGGCGTGCCGAAAGGCAACGCTCCGTAACGCGGCACGCAACGCTCCTCCGCCTGGGACAGCCAGCTCTGGAATTGCGGGTCGCTCGCGTAACCCAGCGCACAGGCTCCGCCCGTCAGGGCCAGTACCAGCAACCATGCCGACCGGAAGCCCATTCCTCTCATCGTCATCCAATTTATCTCCTTGTAATGTTAGCATGATAAAAGCCTCAAGACACTGAGGCACCCAGGTTACAGGGGCAAGATTCGTTTTTTCCACCTTCCCCCGGGGATTCAAAGAATCGGATCGAACAATCGCGCCGCCCGGACCGCCCACTGAAAAGCCCGACCCCGGTTCCGCAAATCGGCGGCGGAGGTCCGGCGACTGCGCTGGAAATCGCGTTCCAGCATCGCCGCCACTTGACCGGCGAAATCCCCGTCCACCACCACCGCCACGACCTCGAAGTTGAGCCGCAGCGATCGATTGTCCAGATTGGCGGTGCCGACTGCGGCGATCCGGTCGTCGACCAGCATCACTTTCTGGTGCAGGAACCCGTCCTGATAGCGGTAAATCTGGATGCCGGTCCGGTCGGCCATCTCCAGAAACGAAAACGAAGCCAGGTAGACCAGCAGGTGATCCGGCTTCGCCGGCAGCAGAATACGGACATCCACCCCGCGCAGCGCGGCCAGTTGCAGCGCCTCGAACACCGGCGAGTCGGGCACGAAATAGGGGCTGGCGATCCACAGCCGCCGCCGAGCCCCGACCACGGCCTGATGGAACAACATCGAGCAGGTTTCCAGCGCATCGGCGGGCCCGGTGGGATAGATCAGCACGGTCCGGTCACCGTCCGCGGCCGTTATCGGCTGCCATTCCACCCCGGGCACCTGCCGGGTAGCCCAGTACCAGTCCTCGACGAACACCCATTGCAACGCCTGCGCCGCCGGCCCCTCGACCCGCAAATGGGTGTCGCGCCAGTGGCCGAGCGGACCACGCCCCATGTACTCATCCCCCACGTTCAGGCCGCCGACGAAACCGACCCGGCCGTCTACTACCACGATCTTGCGGTGATTGCGGAAATTAAGTTGGAATCGGTTGCGCCGACCGCGCGTGGTATGGAAGGCCGATGCGGCGATCCCGGCCGCGCGCAACGTCGCCATGTAGGACTTCGGCAAGGCATGGCTGCCCACTTCGTCGTACAACAATCGGATCGACACGCCGGAAGCCGCCTTGCGCAGCAGACGGGCGTGCAGGTTGCGGCCCAGTTCGTCGTCCTTGAAGATGAAAAATTCGATCAAAATATAATGCTGGGCTTCCTCTATCGCGGTAAAAATCGCCCCAAACGTAGCCTCGCCATCCACCAGCAATTCCAGCGCGTTGCCGCGAGTGAAGGGAGTCCGGCTCAGGTCGGCAAGAACCTTGAAATCTCCAGCCCATTCGGGCGGCAAGTCGGCCCGACAGTCGCGCAGCCGCTCGAGAAAAAGGGCCACGCGATCGCGATTGGGCTGTTCCAGCATGCCGCTCCGCAAGGTTTCGACGTAGCCATGAAAGCGGTTGCGGCCAAAAATCCAGTACAGCGGCAGCGCGAGGTAGGGAAACGTCGCCAGCGAAATCGCCCAGGCGATGGCGCCTTGCGCAGTTCTGACGCCGGCCACGGCATGAATCGCCGACAATACTCCCAGGGCGTGAATCAGTGCTGCCAAAGCCGTTACCAGCAGCAAGAGATCTTGTGTCAACATCGAAGCGGTATCCTGCTCGAAAACATCGAAAGGGTTGATCCTGGAAGCCTCGGATTATGCAGAAATTCAAGCAGGTATTGGCGGGTTTTCTGCTGTGGAGGTCCGGCATGAGATCGCCGCCGTGGAACCGTGGCTGGATCGCTACGGCTATGGCGCGGCGTTCGCGGCGGTGGGAGTAGAAGGATTCGGCATCCCGGCGCCGGCAATCGGGGCGTTGCCGCGCCATCGGCCGAGAGGTGCCCACCGCTCCGGAGCAGACTCGGGTATCCCATGGAATGCGGTAGGAGCGAATGATCGCTCAACCGTCCTTCGCGCACGGGGGACGCGGCGAATCGTCGAACTGGCGCAACCGCGCCATATCCAACACGGCAATGCGCCGGCCTTTCACCGCAATCTGCCCGGATTCGCTCAAATTGTGCAGGACTCGCGACAGCGTTTCCGGCGTCAGATTGAGCCGCGAGGCGATGACGTGCTTGCTGGCCGGCAGTTCGAATTCAACCGGGCCGCCGGCGGGTGTGCCCGCCAGTTGCAACAGGAACCCGATGACCCGTTGGGTGGAGGAGCGCAACGAGTAGTCCTCCACATCCCGAATCAGGCCGTGCAGGCGCATGCTCAGTCCCGCCAACATGCGGCGGGCGAAGGCGCTGTCGTGGTCGATGGCCGCGAAGATGCCCTGCTTGGCGATGTACAGCAGGCGGGTATCTTCCAGCGCCTGGGCCAACACCGGACAGGGCCTTTCCATGAACATCACCGCCTCGCCGAAGCTTTGCCCCGGCCCGACGA
>JAVMKL010000207.1:0-3711 GCA_031732875.1 Candidatus Competibacter sp.
CGGGTTTCCTGGCGAGCCCGCCAAGTCAGGCCCACCCTGGAAGCCACCCTCGCCGGCCTGGCCGACGCCGACCCCTTGCCGCCGCTGCCCGGCACCGGCTGGGAGGAAACCGCCGTGCTGGCGGCGGCGATGGCCGACCGGCCCGATGCCTTCGTCGCCGACCTGATGGCCGCCCACCTGGCGCTGGCCGGGCGCTGCGCCGCGCAGCCGGACGTGTCAGTGTCCGACGCCCTGAAGGACCGCATCCGCCAAGCCTTGATCCAGCGCACCGAGGACCCCGCCGCCGACCTGCGGGCGCGGATCGCGGCGGGCCTGGCCCTGGGCGAACTGGGCGATCCGCGTTTTCAGCGGTGTCGGGGACCGCACGGCGACTACCTCCGGTCCCCGCTGATCGCGATACCGGGCGGCACTTACACCATCGGTAGCGACGAGGGGCTATACGAGGATGAAGCGCCCGTTCATGCCGTGGACCTCCAACCCTTCCAGCTCGGCCAGTTCCCGGTCACCCACGCCGAGTACGCCCTGTTCGTGAAAGCCGGCGGCTACGAGGACGAACAGTGGTGGGACACCGACGCCGCCCGAGCCTGGCGGCGCGGCGAGGGCACGGCGGAAGGCGCCAAGCAGCAGTGGCGCAAGACCCGCCAATACTTTCAGGCGAATTTTGCCACCCTCCGCAACGCGCACCGGCAAGGACGCATCACCTCCAAGCAAGCCGACGATTGGGAACACATCGCCCGCATGAACGACGGCGAGTTCGAAGCGCTGCTGGAGCGATGGTATCCCCCCGGCCGGCAAACCCAACCGGCTTACTGGAACGACGAAGCGTTCGACAACCCGGCCCAGCCGGTAGTTGGAATTAGCTGGTTCGAAGCCCGCGCCTACTGCGCCTGGCTGAGCGCGCAAACCGGCCAACCCTTCCGCCTGCCGACCGAAGCGGAATGGGAAGCCGCCGCGCGAGGACGAACGGGACGGCGTTACGCCTACGGCGACGCGTTCGACGCGAGCCGTTGCAACGCCTTCGAGACCCACGTCCGCCGGACCACGCCCGTCGGCGTGTTTCCTGGCGGCGCAACGCCGGAGGGTCTGGTGGACATGACCGGCAACACCTGGGATTGGACCAGCAGCCTGTACCAACCCTATCCCTACCTCGCCGCCGACGGCCGGGAAGACCCGGCGGGTGGTGCGCGGTGGCGCCTGGAACAACCTCCGGACCAACGCGCGCGTCGCCTACCGCAACTTCGTCGCGCCCGTCGCCCGCTTCAGCCGCCTCGGGTTTCGGCTGGTTTGCGCGTCCCCCATCCGAGACACTGGTCACTGATTGCCGCGTAGCGCGCTTCGCGTTTTTTATTGCGGTCTGTGGCGGCGTTATGACGTTTTCACCAGGTAATAGCGGCGTTGCGGATCGCGCGGGCCAGAGCCGATTTCCTTGACCAAGCCGCGCTCGATGAGGGCCACCAGGCGCGTGCGGGTCGCGCGGGATGTGCGGCCGATGTGGCGGGCAATTTCGGACGTGGCATGTCCGGCATCATCCGCCAGCTTGTCGAGGATGGTCCGATCAAGCGCATCGACTTTCGGCACGGCGACTTGGCCGCGACGCAGGGTGACCCGGAAGCGCAGCCCGACTTCCTCCAGATCCGGCGCGGCCAGCCCGGCTTCAAGACAGGCGGCCGTCATGCGCTGGATGCCGCTGCCCCATTGCTCGATCAGTCCCAGCTCGTGGAACACGCGGCCGATGACGCGGTTGCGCAAGCGGGATATGCCTTGCCGCAAGTCTTCTACGACGAGGCCGAAGGGCAGCAGGCCGGGGCTTTCGACCGTCAGGCGGTCGTCGTAGAGCGCGACCCGAACGGGTGCGCCGCGCTGGGCGTAATCGCCGTGCACCACGGCATTGATGATGGCTTCGCGCACGGCCACCGGCGGCAGCGTCCAGCGATCCGTGCGTCGCACCGCGCCGATTTCGGCGCCGCGCTGCATGTGTTTTTGGACGAACGCGATGGCGGCCTCGATGGCGGCCACCGGGTGCTGGGTCAGCTCGACGTGGTCGAGAATGCGCGCCTTGTCGGTGCCGGCGAAGCGGCCCGCCTGAATCCAGGCATCGGGAAAATGCGTCAGGCGATCCCGGCCAAACAGCAGAAGCCCACCCACGGTCGGCACGAGGCGACCCTGGTGCCGGGCGAGCAGGCGCAAGGTGACCAGATCGCCGCGCTCGAGCGAACGCACGGCGGCAAACGACTCGGAAGCGGCTCGGAAGTCGATGGCTTCCGAGTCGAGTTCGGGCAAGGGCTGCTCGTCGAAACTTTGGCCCAGGGCGTAGCGGCGCATCTCGGCGATGAGCGCGGCATCGGCGCGGCGATTGGTGGAACCGACGCGCACGTAGACGCCGTTTTCGGCGCCTTCGCGGATCAGGTGGTGCGGTCGGTTCGGGCTGGGAAACACGGTGACGGCGAGCACCTGGGTGCGGCGCCAGGGCAGGATTTCGATCTCCGGGACCAGCTTCGGCGCAATCGAATCGACGATCAGGCTGGCGAGCCGCTCTTCGAGCGCCAGAGGATCGGTCACGCCGCAGACCGCGCGATCAGCATCCTCGACGCCGACGAGAATCTTGCCGCCCGCAGTGTTGGCGAATGCGACCAGCGTGCGCAGCACCCCCTGCGGTGAATCGAGACCGCGTTTGAATTCCAGCGTCTTGTCTTCGGCACGGCGTAGCAGATCCTTGAGGTTCATGGCTACGAAATGTACTCTGAAGTCGACGCCGGAAACAAGCTTCCGAGCGGGATGCCACAAACGCTGCGGAGCCTCCGCGCGCGCGACCCGGCAAAGTCGTGGTTGACGTTGGCGACACCGAAATCGGGTTCCCGACCGAACGGCTGGCGCAGGTCATGCGTCTTGTGCGAGAGGGTGCCGAAGAACTCGACGATGGCGAGGGTGAAAAATGCTTGGTCGTCAGGTACTACCCGGAGCGAGCCTCCATCCCCGAAAAATCCGCCCGAAGCGCGCTGCGCGCGCTTTTGCCGCTACGCGGCAATCAGTGACCAGTGTCTCGGATGGGGGCCGCGCAAACCACGCGAACACCGGCGTCGTCGACGCGATCGTTCGGGGGGGCGTCGCCGCGGTGGCCGGCGCGCGCGTCGGCCTGGAGGTTGTCCCAGGAGCCACCGCGCACCACCCGGCGGGCGTCGCCCGCCGGGGCCACATTCCGGGGATTGTCGTATTCGTTCAGACACCACTCCCACACATTCCCGCTCATATCCAAGGCGCCCACGGGGGAAATCCCGTGCGGGTACAGACCCACCGCCGTGGAGCGGCTCAACTCGCTTTCGTAAGTGTTGGCGCAATTCCCATCCCACTCCGGCCCCCATGGATATTGGTTCGCCGGGTTGCCGCCGGTCGCCGCCTGCTGCCACTCCCACTCGGTGGGCAAGCGAACCTCGTAGCCCAACTTGGCGCCCAGCCAGCGGCAGAACGCCATCGCCTCCAGCCAGCAGAGATTTTCCGCCGGGTGATTGTCCCGTCGGTTGAATTGCCGACCCGGTTTATCGACTTGGCCCAACAGTCCACTCCACCAAACAGAGTGATGATAGCCATCTTCCGCTTCCAGGAAAGCGCGGTATTGGCTATGGGTCACCGGATGCTTGGCGATCTGGAAGGGTTCGACTGTGAAGGTGCCGGCATTCCCTTCCAGCGTCACCACACCGCCCGGCACTTCACACC
>JAVMKL010000208.1:0-3695 GCA_031732875.1 Candidatus Competibacter sp.
TCAGGGTCACGTCGCGGTAGAAATCCTCCTTGCGGCCCTGGCGGCACAGCCCGGCTTCGAACAGGCGTTGCGCCAGCGGCGGAAATCGGAAGACCTGATCCGCGACCAGATCGGGCGTCGCGAAATAGCGGGTATCGGCGAGCAGGTACGGCCACAGGAACGGGTGGGACGTATCCTGACCCAGGTAGGACGGAAACGAGGAGTACAGTTGCCCGACCAGCGCGTCCGTCAGGGGGCGGGGCGCGAACAACAGTTCGGCCAGCACGGCGGAGTTCAGCTCGGGGCCATGAAGCACTTTCTTCAGCCAGCCGCGCGTCGCGGACAACCGTTCCAGCAACCGGGGCGCGCGTTCGGCAATGCCGGCGTCGCCCAAACCGAACCGGCAGCGCAGCGCAGCGTTGAACAGCCGGAACGCCACGTTCTCGGCGGCATCGGCATCGTGCCGAAGGATTTTGACGCGGAAGACGTCGGCCAGACCGCCGCCCGCGAAACCGCCGGACAGGGCGTGGAACAGGGGTTCGGTTGGCGGGTGTTTCTCGAAGCGACGCAACCACCGGTCGAGCGCGGGCTCCGCCGCCGCATCCGGCGCCAGCGCCAGGGTCAGGGCATCGGCGAACGGCGCATCGAGCCCGGCAAGGCCCGGCGCGAGCCGGCTCCAGGCGTCGGCCCGCGCGTCCGGCAACGCCGGCAGACGATAAAGCGCCGCGCCCAATTCCTCGGCATCGAGCAAACGCGGCGGGAGGGCGTTAACGCGGTCGGCGAACACCGACGGCGCCAGCCAGCCCGCCGCGTGGGTCGGGACCGACAGCAAGGTAGCGTGGCCGGCGGCGAGCAACGCCGACACCTGTTTCAATCGCCGCCGCAGGGCCGGCCGGAACTGAACGTCGCACAACTGTCCGCCCCGGCTGTCCCTGGAGAAGTCCGGCGACGCTTCGCCGCGCCAGGCCCGCGCCAGGAACAGCGCCGGCAGTTCTCCCGCCCGACCCCACCAAGCGGTTCCATCCAGCGGCCCTTGCTGCCATTCACCCAATTTATCCAGCACCGGCGCGAGAATGGCGCCGACCCGCCCGGAACGGGCCGCGCCGGCGAAGCGCGGAATACCGGCGAAGATGCGGTCGTAATCGGCCTGGGTGAAAACGCGGCGCTGCGTCCGCGCGATGTCCAGCGCCAGGGCTTCCGCCGTCTCGTGCAGCTCAAAATCGGGCGGGGACCAAGCGGCCGAATGATCGGGAACGGTGACCGCCATCTCACTGCATTCACCGGTCGCGAGGTAGTCTTCCAGAAACGCCAGCCGCCGACGTAACAACGGGCCGGCGGAACCCGTTTCGACCCGTCGTCGGATCGCGTCCACTACCGCCGCCGGATCGGAAGATCGATCAGGAGATTCTTCCTCGACGCCGTCCGCGGGCGCCGCAGGACGTTCGGCGAGCAGGTGGGCGATGGGCGCGAGTTCGGCCGGAGGCAGCCCCGCCGCCACGCTCTGCAATTGCGTCAGCGTAGCCTCGTCGAACCGTTGCGGCTGGAACGTCCCAAGCCAGCGCAGCAGATCGGCTCGCAGCGCGGCGTGCGGGCTGCTCAAGCCGGCCACCACCGCATTCAAGGTGGGCTCGGTCAGATCGGGATGCAGCTTGAGCTGTTTCCTGAGCAGGCGCAGGGCCGATTTGGCGAGCACCTGCACCGGGTTTTGCAACACGTAACCCAGCACCCCGACCAATTCGGTCGCCCGGTCGGCATCCTCCAGAAAATGTCGTTCCACGATGCCGAACGCCAGCTTGCCGGCCGCCGGGGCCGGAGCGTTGAGCAGGTCGATGCATTCCCCGGCACGGGCCCGGATTTCGGCGTCGGTCGGCGCCAGATGTCCGAACAGATCGACCCAGCATTTGGCGACGCTGGGCCGCAGGGGACCTTGCAGCTTGCGCAGGGTCAGCGCGACCAGATCGTCTCGCGGCAGGCTGCCGTCGGCCATCCGCCGTAACAGCGCCTTGACGATCTCCGGGTCCATCAACGGCTCGAAAAAACCCTCCTGGGCGGGCGGCTCGTATTCCAGACCGGCCAGAATCATGGCCGCGTCGAAACCGGCCAGCGAGCGGGAGAAAAAACCGTCGCGGCGCATCGCCACGCCCAACCAGGGCGCCAGCGCGTCCGCCCATTCGGGACGCTGCTGGCGCGCTTCCCACATCAGCCGCGCCACGCCCTGATCGCCGCCGCCAAACCGCGCCCAGCGTTGCAGGTTCTCGAACAGGCGCGCCAGAACCTCCGGAATCCAGGGTTCCGGCCGATCCATCAGGATGCGGCCGGCGTTCAGCAGGAATCCCCGGGGGCGCACCGGGTGCGCGGAAGTCGACTTGAAGGCGCTCGATACACCACCCTTCCCCGCCAGTCCCACCCGCAACAGTTGCAGGCGACCGTAGAACTCCATCAACGAGTCATACGAACGCTGTTGGAGAACCTGTGGGTTGTTGAGCGCGCCCGGCGCGGCCAGCGTGGTCGCCCGATCGCGCAAAAAGGCGACCGGATCTTCGCGGATGGCCTGATAAAGGTCGGCAAGCTTGGCCGGTCTCGCGTTCTGCTCGTAACGGCAGGCGCGGTTCAGTACCTCGAACAATTCGTCGAACTGCTCGAATAGCGCCTTGCGCTGCTGGACGGCGAGCGGTTGCAGCAGACCGCGCAGCTTGTTGGCGTGCCCCTGGAACAGTTCGCGCAGCAGGATTTGAAACCAGTCGTCGCTCATGGCGCTGCCTCCGCCGCGAAGCGCAAGGCCAGCAGGTGCTTGCAGGGACCGCGTCGCAGTTCGTGCTGGTGAATCCAGGGGCAGGTACAGCGACCTTCCCGCAAATAGCCTTGGGAGTCCACCCGCAACGCGACCTGGTAATAGCCGCTCTCGCCGCGCACCCAGCCGCTCGCCACCCATTCGCCGTCGCGCCGTTCGTGGCGTTCGATCTCGACCGCCTGGTTCGCCAGCAGGGTCCGGGAACCCTGAAGCCGGCCGGGCTGACTCCTGGCGTCCACCAGAAACGGCAACTGGCGGTAGAAGTATCGGTCGCGATCCCGGTCGAAGCCCAACAGGCCCTGCTGGGCGAGCCGGTCCACGATTTCGGTCGCGCGAGGTGGCGACAAATCCTGATGCCGGGCCAAATCGGCGATGGTGAAATGGTTGAGGCTGTGGGCGGCGGCGCGGGCCAGCGCCAGATCGACCTCGTCGATGTCCGCCGCGCGCAACTGGCGCAGCGCGTCGCCGTCGCCGGAAAAGCCGTGCGCCGCCGCGCCCGACAGCCCCAGCGTGAACTGGGCCGCGCCGGTGTCCGCCACCCACAGCGACGCGCCGGTCGCTTCGGTTTGATAAACCCGCAACACCTGCAAATCGGGCAGGATGGATTGCAGCAGTCGCAATCGATGACCGTCGGCGACGGCGATGAACCCACCCTTGCCGGCGGGCTGGCGATGGAGGACCTCCGGCTTGTGGCGCTTCGGGACCAGAAACAGCACGCCCCGGGTGCTGGCGGGAATCTGGGTCAGCAACTGGCCGGCGGTCAGGCGATCCAGTTCGAACAACGGTTCGGCCTGGCGATGCACCGCCTGCACTTGCAGGAAACCCTTGATCCAGCGCTCCGGTAATTTGACCTTGTGCTCGACCGCCTCGCCCCGCTGCGACTGGAGCTTGATCGACTGTTCGCCCATCTCGAAGTGGGCCGGCT
>JAVMKL010000209.1:0-3694 GCA_031732875.1 Candidatus Competibacter sp.
GGCATCCTGGACGACCCCGATTCGCAGCTCCGGGCCAGCCAGGACATGAACTCGATTCAAGCGGCGATCGACGTGCTGAACGCGGCGCAGGCGGCCAGCGTTCGACAGGACGACAAGGTCAATGCGGTTCGCAAGCGGATTGCCGATATCGAGCGGGCGCTGCAGGCGGCCCGCGCCGTGCTGGCCACCCCCCCGAGCGGCGAGGCGTTTTCGCATGGCAAACGATGGGCCGACAAGCATCGAGCCGCCGAATCGGAAGCGAACCTGTTGGCCAGTCTCAAACGGCAGGCGACCTGGGAACTGGAGCGCCTGAAGGACGAACGTTCGATTCTGACGCTCGAACTGCACACCCAGCGCCGCGTGCTCCGGGGCAAGGTTCTGGATCTGATGGCGCATTTGGATTCGAATACCGTCGGCGAATTCCAGGCCGCCGCCGTTCGTGCGGACATGCGCTATTCGCTGGCGGCGGTGAGTCATTATCCGGAAGACACGGGCGCCACTCTCGCCAATTTGGCGATACGATACAGGATACCCGACTGACGGTCTCCCGCCGGTGGGCGGCGTCCGATGGCCGCCGATACGATCAGGGCGGGTGCGATCGAACGTGAAACGGGAGTTGCGAACGAATTGGATGCCTTGATCGATGCCTTCGGCGTCCGCCACGCGCCCGTTACCGCGCCCGCCCGCATCGTGTCGCTGGTACCCAGCATCACCGAGTTGCTGTTCGCGCTGGGCTTGGGCGATCGGGTGGTGGGCCGCACTCATTACTGCGTCCATCCGGCCCCGGCGGTCGCGGCGCTGCCCAGCGTCGGCGGCACCAAGAAAGTCAAACACGCCCGGCTGCTGGCGCTCCAACCGACCCACGTCGTCCTCAACATCGACGAGAACCCACGCGAACTGGCGGATCGGCTGACCGCCGACGGTCTGCAAGTCATCGTCACCCATCCGCTGACTCCCGAGGACAACGTGCCGCTTTACCGATTGCTCGGCGGCATCTTCAATCGTCCGACCGAAGCCGAAGCCTTGGTGGCGGAGTTCGAGCGGGCCCTGGCGGAAGTGCGGCGGGTCGCGTGGCCTCGCCGGCGGGTGCTTTATCTGATCTGGCGCAAGCCGTGGATGGGCGTCAGCCGGGATACCTACATCGCCCGCACGCTGGCGCTGGTCGGCTGGGAAACGCTGCCGGTGGAATGCGACGTCCGCTATCCGGAATTGGCGCTGGATCGAGCGCTGCTGGACGCCGCCGACCCGATCCTGTTCGGCAGCGAGCCGTATCGCTTTCTGCCGGAGGATTTGGAAACCTTCGCTCGCGATTACAACTGCCCGCCGGACAAGCTGCGGTTGATCGACGGGGAAATGACTTCGTGGTACGGCAGCCGGGCGATCGAGGGGTTGGCTTATCTGGCGCAGTTCGCCGGCGCGGAATCTCTGTAACCTCCCAAACACATTCGGCTTTACCACTGGCAATGCCACCGACCGCTGTCGGACCGTCTTTGCAAAGGGGGGAGACCCAGCCCGGTTCGGTATAACCTTTCAGGAAATCACCCGAGCCTGGCACGGCTATCCGCGCGCGACCGGTCACGCCAATTCCCGCTGCTTCAACATCCCCACCAGCTTGTACTTGCGTGCGTGAAGCTGCAGCAGCCGGGTCCGATACGCCTGCCACGCCGCCTGCCGTCCCGAGGCGAGATACGCGGCCTGCGCCTGCTGGAGCCATTCCACGGCGTGGTGGTAGGCATTGGCCCTGGCGGCATTCATGATCTCCTCGGCCCGGTGAACGGCATTTTCAATCACCCAATCCGGACGCTGGTTCAGGACCGCCGCCATCACCTGTTTCACCAGGTCCGCTTGATAGTAGCCGAGGTCCTTGACCGCCGCGATGGCGTCGTCGAGCAGTCCTTCCTGGAGGAAGATATCGACCTTGGCCGGGTTGCTGTCCCAGCCTTGATGCTGGCGGAGGACTTGCAGCAACTCCGCCCGCACCGCCGGCGCCGCGGCGCCCGCCAGTTCCAGCGCTTTTTGATAGTCCCCCATCGCGGGCTGGGCCTTGAAGGCGGCGACGCGGGCCGCAAGGGCCTTTTGGCTATCGCTCAAGCCCTCGGCCAGCTCGCTGGTCCACACCGCCAGTTCATATTGGCGATGGGGTTGTCCCGGCAGGTTCAGGCCGGCCTGGGCGATGGCGAGCGCCGGCGCCTGGGCTCCTTTTTCCCGCAGCGCCCGCGCCAGAGCGAAGGCGGTTTCCAGGGAATCCAGGTGGGTTTTGGCGGCCTCCATGGCGTCTTCCACCCGGCCCAGTCGCGCCAGCATGGTCAGATAGGGTTCCGATTGGCTCTCGGCCTCGGCCAGATACAAATACTCCTGATGCCGTTGCTGGCGATCCAGAATCTTCAGCCGGATTCGCGCCAGGTCGTCGGCGTAATCGGGGGCTTCCGCGTCCCAGGCGCCCGACTCGGTGATGTGGCCCCGCAGCACCCGCCGGAGCGGTGGATAGTCCCAGCCCTGGCGCAGGGCTTCCAGGCTCATGGCGAACGAACCGCCGAGTTCGTCCTGCCAGTCGGTCAGGTGTTGCTCGAGCGCCGCCTTTTCCTTCGGCGCCAGGTCGGTGCTCAAAATGGCCTCGGTCCACGCCTGATTCAAATCGGCGACCACCTCATCGCTATCGGCGCCGTATTCCGCCACCTCATCCCAGTGGTCCGCGCAAGCGCCGGTGATCGCTTCCAGCGCCACCAGGGCGTTGGGGCCGTCGCCGTGCTCGGTGAAGTCCTGGGCCTTGTCGATCAGGGCTTGCAAATCATATTGGATCGAATCGTCGTCCCGGCCGGATTCCCAGTCCCGCACGGCGCCGCGCAGAATCTGCTGCACCGCGCGGCGATAGGACGTCGGATCGACCGGGCTGCGCCGCGTTGGGGTTGCGGGCTGTTGGGACGGAGTCGGTTCCGCCAGCCGCTGGACGCAATCATCGACGATCTCCATCAGGCGGGGCTGTTCGGCCACCAGCTCTCGCACCAAATCGCGGGTTTGTGGGAGATCCAGACGCTCCAGCAGGGCTTCCAAAGTCGGCCGCTCTTCGATCGATTCCGGCTCGCGCAGGCAGGCCAGCGCCGTGGCGACGATGTGCTTGCACCATCCGCCGTAGTCGTAGGGGCAACTGCAATCGGCGTCGGTCACGCCCGAGTCGTCGAAGGTCAGGCAAACGGCGTAGGGCTCGACTTCGCTGCCTTCCACCTCGGCCTGGAGGGTGTTACCGCGCTGCTGCAGACGACCCACCGCTCCGGACTGAAAGTAGTCCTCGCCCCGTGCGAAGGATTGGGCAGTGGCCTGACGGCGGAGGGTGGTTTCGCTGAGGCGTGGAATGGACATGCAGGGAATCTCCTCGGGCAAGAATGAGAGACTGTACAAAAACTCCCCTCTCCCTGTGGGAGCGGCGCGGTCGTTCCGCGAGCGGGGGGCGTCAGCCCCCTGTTTCCCAGAACGCGGCAAGGGGTCGGCGATCTCGGCTGGCACGGAAACAGCGGACTCACGTCCGCCGCTCGCCGGCGACCCCAAGCAATGCGTATCCTACGGGTGTTTTATCAATCAGCCGGTTAGTTTTTATACAGCCTCTAAGTCGCTGTCGCGGCGGACCGCGCTCTGTGGGGTGGGAGTGAGCCACCCCCAGTAAAAAACGCGACCAGGGGGCTCCGCCCCCTGGACCCCC
>JAVMKL010000210.1:0-17689 GCA_031732875.1 Candidatus Competibacter sp.
GAGTCTGGGTGAGCCGGCTCGCCAACTCGCGCTGGTGATGGTTGTAAACGTAGGATAGACAAGCCACGGCGTGCGCGGCCCGGTTTTCCTCCAGCCGATCCCGCTCCAGGCGCTGGCGCACCAGATCGCGAATGGCTTCGGAACGATTCTCGTAGCCTTTGTGCTTGATGTAGGCGTCGAACTCATCCAGCAGCTTGTCGTCCAGGGAAATGGTCACGCGGCCCATGCAGCCTCCTCGTCTCGCGACGGGTTCCCTCTAGCATAGCGGTTGGTGGATCGAGTAGGAAATAACGCAGAGGACGCACGATCCCGGCGCGGAGAGTCCAACCCTGCCGCGGAGAATCCCCTGGCGCATTCCGAATGATGTGTTACTCGCCCCCGTCTCGTGGCGGGCGCCGCGGCGTCCTTGGTCGGCCAGGGATCGCGTTTCGCCGGCGCGCCCAGAAAAATGCGCCATTGGAAATTTGCTAGGGAAAAGCCCGGACGGGAGGCTGATCTCGATCAGGTTCCATTAGCGCGGAAAAAATTTCCCTTGTCGGCCAGTTCGATCAAACGTGATCGCGCCAGTTCGCTGCCCGAGGTGCTTTCGCACAATTGTTCCAGCAACACGTCCGCGCTATTGCAGGATTCCAATGCCCGCGCCATCACCGCATCGATGCAGTAACGCCATTCTTCCAGTTCGGGCGCCGCGGACTTGGGCAAGAAAGAACCATGGTAAAGGTTGCAGGCGAGATGGGTTTTTTTCTGGCGCAGGACTTTCCACAGCTCGATGAAGTCTCCCCAAACCGTTACCGACAGTCGATAAGGACGGGAATTGATCTGGCCATCCAGCAAATGGCGCAGATGGGACAATTCGGCCTTCAGGGTGCTGAAGCATACGGGATTGTCGCCGTACAGAGCCGCATGCAACGCGTCCAGCGCCAATCCGTGGGGATTCAGGGCCAACAAACACAGAATTTCCATCTGGCGCAGGGTCAGATGCAACGATTCACCGCGAAAGATCACCTGGGATCGACCCAGAGCATAAATTTCCAAATCCGCCTTGGGCTTGGCGAAGGGCAGGTTTTTGGCGATCGAACGGGCGAACTCATCCACGGCGGCTTGGCCCAGGGGCGTATGCAGGTTCCAGGTGCTGGATATATCCAGGATCCCCATAATTTCGCCAGTTTGTGGATGGACGATGGGCGCCGCGTAGCACACCCAGTCGTGAACGTAGGGCGCGAAATGCTCGGCGGAAAAAACGGTGACCGAGCGTTGAAGCTCCAGTGCCAATCCGACCGCATTGGTGCCGGCCGAACGTTCGTCCCAAAGACCGCCTGCGGTGAAATTAACCGCCTCGGCGCGCTTAAGCATATGGCTGCTGGCGAACGTCCACAGCAAGCGGCCCTGCCTGTCGGCTATGGCGGCCAATAAAGAGCCTTCCTTAGCCAGTTGCGTCAACTGGTCCAGCACGCGATGGGCTGCTTGCCGCAGCGGCGATTCGTGCCACAGGCGCTTGGTCGCATCCTGATCGTCCAGCGGAGCATGGTCCTGGCGCGGACTGAGATGGCGCAAGCTCCGTTGCCAGGAAGCCGCAATTTCGGCCTGGATCGTATCTATCTGGAACGAGCAATCCACGATAAACCCGTTCCAGGTTTTTTCTGTCACGAGGCGGCGCTCGTGCAGCGTCGGCACAACGGTCATGAGCTTTCGCATCGTTCTTCTCCTAGATGGATTCGTTACGTGCTGTAAATCCTGGAAGCAAGTGGCTACTGCTTTGCTGCCAGCGGATCAGCGGTGCTCGGGAGATCGACCAACCGGGGAAATGGGGTAACGAAACGATAGTTAAGTTTAGACAGTAATTACGCGGATTAAGCAAGAGTCGCGTGAAAATATGACCCCTAATTAGCCAAGACCCGCCGAAGCGCTGCACGAGGCGCATTTCTTAGAGGCTGTTTAAATTATTATTTAAAAATCAAATGCTTATTGATGAAAAAGTAGTAGGGTACGCAATGCGTACCCTACTGCCTGATCGCAAAATCAATCAGTTAGTTTTTGTACGGTCTCTTAAAATCAACGGTTTCCTGGAGATTCTGGCGCGAGGATCATCGATGCCGAGAGACGGCCCCTTAAACCATTTTATATTTAAGGTAATTTGGTGCCCGTGTGTCCAACCTTTTTCCAACCTAGGGATATTTATCATTAAAACTGGCATATGGTGCCAATAACGAAATCAGAAGCTCCAAGAGCAAGTTCGCCAACGAGGGTAAGGAGAAAGTTCGATGCAAGTAGAAAAACTTTGGCAGTTTCCCATCAAAGAGTTTCATCGCATGCCGCGCGGCATATTGGGTCCAGGCGCGTATGAAATGGTCGGGGTGGAAGCGAAAAAACTCGGTTTCAAGCGCGCGCTGCTGGCGACTTCCGGGCTCAGAGGCACGGGAATTATCGAGGACATCATCGGTAAGGTGAAATACCAAGGCGTCGATGTGGTGCTGTACGACAAGATTGAGTCCAATCCCAAGGACTACAACTGCATGGAAATGGCCGATCTGTACACCAAGGAAAAATGCGACAGTTTCATCTCGGTGGGCGGCGGCAGCGTCACCGATGCCACCAAAGGCGCGAGAATCGTGGTTGCGCACGATGGCCGCAACGTCAACGAATTCGATGGTTTCAACAAGTCCGAAAATCCGAACAACCCACCGCATATCGCCATCAACACGACTGCGGGCACCGGGTCGGAAACCAGTTGGGCCTACGTGATCACCGATACAACCTCGGAGAAAGCGCCCTACAAATGGCTGGGCTTCGATGATAACTGCCCCGTTACCCTGGGCATCAACGATCCCGTGCTGTTCTATTCCATGCCCCAGGATTTAACGGCCTTCTGCGGTTTCGACGTGTTGGCCCACGCCTCTGAGCCCTACGTCTCCCGCATCGACTTCCTGCCCAGCTTGGGAAGCGCCCTTAAAGTCATCGAAGTGGTCGCTCAGAACTTGCGTCGCACCGTGATGGAGCCTTTGAACTACGAGGCCCGCTACAACATGATGTTCGCCTCCTACATGGCGGCGCAATCGTTCAACAGCGGTGGCCTAGGCATTATTCACGCCATGTCGCACGCGGTCAGTGCTTTTTATGACACCCATCACGGTTTAAATAACGCCATCGCGTTGCCGCGAGTCTGGGAATTCAACATGCCGACCAACTACAAGCGATTCCGCGATATTGCCCGGGCCATGGGCGAGAACGTGGATGGCTTGACCGACGTCACGGCGGCCGAGCGCGCTCTGGAAGCGGCGATCCGCCTGAGCAAGGACGTGGGTGTTCCGGCCAACTTTACCAGCACTCCGCCCTACACCAAGTCCCGGCTGGGCCTCGGCAAATACGCGGAATGGGGCGGTCCCAAGATCATCGGCGACGAGCGCGACGTCGATCGCATGACCAAGCACTTGCTGGGCGACGGCTCCACTCCCGGTAATGCCCGCGAATGCACCTACGAAGCGGTGGCGCCGGTCGTCCGTCATGCCTTGACGGGTTCCTACTACTAAACCGACTCTCGTCGTTCGTACCAGAAAGCCAAGGGTTCCGGGCTTGCCTTCACGGCGAAGACAGGCCCGGACGGAGGTCGGATCATGTTTGAATCCATCGAACGGACGATCGAAGATCTGCGGTCGCGGCAATACATCTGCGACCGCAAGCTCGCCACCGTCGTTTTTCTCGCCCTTCAGATGCGCAAGCCGATCCTGATCGAAGGTCCGGCGGGCGTCGGCAAAACCGAATTGGCCAAGGTGGCGGCGCTGGCGCTCGATCGTCAGTTGATCCGCCTGCAATGCTACGGCGGCCTGGACGAGACTCGGGCGCTCTACGAGTGGGAATATGGCAAGCAATTGCTGTACACCCAAATCCTGCGCGACAAGATCGGCCACTTCCTTGCCGATGTCGACGATCTGCATACTGCCGTCGAGCAACTTCGTCGGCACGAGAACGTGTTCTTTTCCGAGCATTTCATCGTGCGCCGTCCCATCCTTCAGGCGATCAGTTCGCCCGAACCCGTCGTCCTGTTAATCGACGAAATCGACCGCGCCGAAGAGCAATTCGAGGCGTTCCTGCTGGAAGTGTTGAGCGATTTCCAGGTCAGCGTGCCGGAAATCGGTACGATCAAGGCAAAGACGCCGCCTTATGTGGTGATCACCAGCAATAACACGCGCGATCTCAGCGATGCCCTGAAGCGGCGCTGCCTGCATCTATTCATCGGCTATCCGGACGAGCAAAGAGAATTGGAGATTCTCCGGCTCAAGGTGCCGGCCATCAGCGAGACGCTGGCCGCTCAAGTGGTGAACGTGATTCGCCGCATGCGCGGCCTGGATTTGCGCAAGGCGCCCAGCATTAGCGAAACCCTGGACTGGGCTCAGGCTCTGGTGTTGTTGAACGCCGAGTCGCTCGACCGCGAATTGATCGAAGAAACCTTGCAACTGCTGGTCAAGTATGACCGGGATACCCGCCAAGTCGGCGAACATATCGCCTGGCTGCTTGGAGGGGGGCACGACCACGACCACGACCACGACCATAGCCATGGTCATCACCACCATCACGGTCACCACCATCACCACGCGGACAACCACATCTTGCGGCCGCCGCAATCCGCCGCCGAACCCGATTTGCGGGAGATGGAAGAGCGCAGGAAGGAACACACATCGCGCTACTTCAGCACTTACCGGGGACGCGTCGACGGTATAACCCGAGAATCGTAATGGACGTTGCCATCAATCGTTTCATCTGTCTCCTGAAACGCAACGGCGTGCGCGTTTCACCCTCCGAGTCCATTGATGCTCTCCAAGCGTTGACCTACGTGACCGTGGGCGATCGAGAGACCGTGCGCGCGGCACTGCGCAGCACGCTGATCAAAGACATGCACGATATCCCGGTATTCGACGAACTCTTCGAGCTGTTTTTCCGCTTGCCCACGAATACCCGTCGCCTTACGCCCGGACACGATCACCATCACCATCACGACGAGGAACTGGCCGACCCCGAACGCATCGTATTCGAGCCAGACGATAAGAGCGTCGCCGATAACGACGGCGAACACGCCCACGGCGAACTGATGAAGATTCGGGATTACTTCGACGCCGACAAGCTGGTTACCCGCTTCAATCCCCACAAGGAGTCCAACCAGATCGGTCTGTCGCTGCTGAGCCAGAATCTGATTTTGAATCGCAACAAGGGGCTGTTGGACAAGGCGATGAAGAAGGTGACGCATCAATTGAACGTGCGACGCGTCAAAAACATCGCCCAGCCTGGAGAGCTGAACTTCGGCCGTGCCATCGAACAGCTCGACGAGGATTTGGTGGTCAACGCCGTCGAAGCGCTCCTGGACGATCTTCGCGACATGGAAGTCGACGAGAAATTGATCGACCAACTGGCTCGCCAAATCGATGGCGTCATCGCCAATCTGCCGGAACTGCTGAAGCGCTACATGGAACGGGAGATGGCCTTGCAACGCAATCAAACCCCTCACCAAGAGCCTATCCACTCGGCCTACGACTATCGCTTTACGGAAACGGAGCGGCGCGAGATGGAAGAGATCGTCCGCCGGCTGGGGCGGAAGATGCGGGGCGCCCGTTCCTATCGTCGAGTGGTCAGCCGGCGCGGGCGGATCAATGTCGCGCGTACCCTGCGCGCCAGCCTGATGTACGACGGCATTCCGTTTCAGCCGGTGCTAACCGGTACTCGCAACGAAAAACCTCGCTTGGTGGTCATCTGCGACGTCAGCCTGTCGGTCCGCAACACCGCCCGTTTTATGCTGCACTTGGTCTACAGCCTGCAATCCCTGTTCGAGCAGGTGAAGAGCTTCGTGTTCGTCAGCGATCTGGCCGACGCCAGCCAATACTTCGAACAGTTGAGCATCGACGAGGCCATCGCCGCCGTCTTCAGTGGCGAATTGATCGACGCCGATGCCAACAGCAACTACGGCCGAGCGCTGGAAATTTTTTGTCAACGGTACTTGGGGAGCGTCACCAACCAGACCACGGTGATCGTTCTCGGCGACGGCCGGGGCAATCGCAACCCACCCAACGCCTGGGCGCTGGAAGAAATCCGCCGCCGCGCCAAGCAACTGATCTGGTTGTCGCCGGAACCCCGAGGAAGCTGGGGACTCGGCAGTTCGGACATGCCCTTGTACGAACCGATCTGCCATCGGGCCGATGTAGTGCGCAACCTGAAGCAATTGGGACAAGTCGCGGAGGATTTGATCCGGCGTTCCGCGGCGGCATCTCCCCGTGGCTGAGGCAGGAGTCGACAACGCCATGAATCCTCTCGCGCTGTCGCGCAGCCGCCACGGGGTATTGGTGGAATGCCTGGAGCGACAGGCCGAGCCGGTCGCGCGAAGCAGCCGCTTTATCCTGTACGGCCTCGGTTCGCGCCAGGAGACGGCCCTTTGCCCGAACGACGTGGTGGTCGTGCACGATTTCTCGCCGGCGCAGATCGACAACAACATCGGCTACTACGTCGCCAACGAGTTGCTGCCTCTGTTTCGCGGATCGCGATTCGCCGACGAGGCCGAGGGTTACGCCTATAGCGAGCAGGACATCTTCGAGCGCTACGTGGGCGAGATCGTTCGCTCCATCGACGGCAACGAACGCCGCGCCTGGCACCTGTATTACGACAACACCTTGGCCGCGCTGCGCCGGGTGCCCCCGGAATGGTCCGACGCGATGGTCCCGCCCGCTGCGGCCCAACAGGATTTTATCGGCGACTTCGGTGCCATCTATCGCCGTGCCATCGATCTGATCGCCGAACTGCCGGGTGCCACGGTGCTGGACGTGGCGACTTGCTTCGGTTTTTTGCCCCTGCTGCTGGCCACCGAGCGCCGTGGCCAACGGGACGATCCGGGCGACATCGTCGGCTGCGACCTGAATCCGGCGCTGGTCGGACTCGCCGACGATTACGCGCGGCATCGCCGGTTGCGAAACGTCAGGTTCGTCCGCGCCGACATCCTGGCGGTGGATGTCGGGCGGGAATTGGCGCCGTCGCCCGCCCGTTTCGATGTCGTGACCGCCCTGCATTTGCTGGAACACCTAGAACCGGAACAGACGGGCGCGGCGGTCGCGAACCTGTGGAGACTCGCGGCCCGGCGGTTGATCGTCGCCGTTCCCTTGGAAGAAACGCCCGATCCCCGCTTCGGCCATCGGCAGGTCTTCGACCGGGAACGTCTGCTGGCCGTCGGGCGGGCGCTCGGCGGCCGCCAAGATTATTTCGATTTTCACGGCGGCTGGCTGGTGGTCGACCGCCGCGACCGAGTATCTCCATCAGAACCAGCCAGCACTACAACAACTGATTAGATCGATAGCCACAAAGGAGAAGAAGTCATGCCCAAGTACCTGATCGAGCGTGAATTGCCTGGCGCCGGCAAGCTATCCCCGGCGGATCTGAAAGCGATTTCGCTGAAATCGTGCAATGTTCTCAGCGGCCTGGGTCCACAAATCCAGTGGATACAGAGTTACGTCACCGACGACAAGATTTACTGCGTCTACATTGCCCCCAACGCCGAGCTGGTGAAACGGCACGCGGAACAGGGCGGGTTTCCGGCCAATCGGATCTCGGAAATCAGGGCGAGTATCGATCCGACTACCGCCGAAGGCTGAACGCCGCCGGTCGCTCGCTATTTCGCCGGAAGCGGGAGCGCGGACCTCCGGGCTCGCCAGCATTCCCGTTTTCAAACCCTCCACTGTCGATTGTGAGCGATAGCCATGAGCTATGAAATCTTCCGGCAGGGCTTGGATGCACCGATCTGCCTGACCTGGGAAATCACCTACGGCTGTAATCTGCACTGCGTGCATTGTCTGTCGTCCTCCGGCAAGCGTCGACCCGACGAACTCACTACCGTCGAGGCCAAGCGTTTGATCGACGAATGGGCCGAAATGAAAGTGTTTTACATCAACGTCGGCGGCGGCGAACCGATGAGTCGGAAAGATTTTCGCGAATTGATGGACTACGCGCTGGTGCGCGGGATCGGCGTCAAATTCAGCACCAACGGTACCCTGATCGACGATGACGCGGCGGCGTGGATCGCCTCGAGCGACTATTTGGACGTGCAGATCAGCATCGATGGCGCGACGGCCGATACCAGCGACCCCATCCGCGGCGAAGGTTCCTACGAACGTGCCCGGCAAGCGATGGAGCGACTGGCCAAGTGGCGATTTCCGTTCAAGATCAACGCCACCGTCACTCGCCACAACTATCCGCAAGTCGACGAGCTGTATGCCCTGGCTCAAGACTACGGGGCGGAACTGCGGTTGACGCGGCTGCGCCCCACCGGTCGCGGTGGCGCGGTGTGGCAAGACTTGCGCCCGACCCACGAACAGAATCGCGGCTTGTATGAGTGGCTGTTGAACCACCGGGACGTGCTCACGGGAGATTCGTTTTTCCATCTGTCGGCCTACGGACAGCCGATGGACGGGCTGAACCTGTGTGGCGCCGGGCGCATCGTCTGTTGCGTGGACCCGGTCGGCGAGGTGTACGCCTGCCCGTTCATGCTGGCGCCGGAATTTTCCGGCGGCAACGTGCGCCAGCCGGGCGGGTTTGCCGGGGTATGGCGAAGCTCGCCGCTGTTCGCGCATCTGCGGGAATGGCAGGTGGGCGGGAGCTGCCAGACCTGCAACGCCTACGACAAGTGCCACGGCGGGTGCATGGCCGTGAAGCACTTCACGAGCCGTTCCCTGGATGCCCCCGATCCGGACTGCGTGTTCCAGAACCCGGCGCCTTTTCCGTTACCGGTGAAAGCCGTGTCGCTACCGGCGATGGGTGCCGCCTGAGTGCGGGTTCGGTCCAGGAAATACGCGGAATCCGCGGCGCGCGAGGCAACGCCATGAGCAAGCTGCAAGATAGCCACGAGAGACTCTTGGCTCCCCTGCTTTTGGGCGGCAAAACGGCGCCCAATCGTTTTGTTTTTGCCGCGCACCAGACCAACTTCGCCGTCCACAACCGCTTCGAAAAGCGTCATGCGGCTTACTACGAAGCCCGCGCGGCGGGCGGAGTGGGTCTCATCGTGCTCGAGGGCAGCGTGGTTCATCCCTCGGACTGGCCTTACGAATATGCTGTATTCGGTTACGATGCCTCGGTGGTGGACGGTTATCGTTTGGTGGCGGACGCGGTGCATCGGCATGGTGCCCTGGTGCTGGCGCACTTGACCCACAGCGGCATGCAGGGCAGCAGCCATTATTCCCAGTTGCCGCTCTGGGCGCCGTCGCCGGTGCCGGAAGTCAACAGCCGCGAACTGCCCCAGGCAATGGACGCCGAAGACATCGCCGCCGCGATCGAGGGGTTCCGGCAAGCGGCGCGTTACGCCAGCGACGGCGGATTGGACGGAATCGAACTGAACGCCGGACAAGACAGCCTGATCCGCCAGTTCCTGTCGCCGCTGACCAATCTGCGCGGCGACCACTACGGCGGCTCGCTGGAGAATCGGTTGCGTTTCGCTCGCCAGGTGATCGAGATCGTGCGGAACGAAGTGGGCCGCAACGCTATCGTCGGGCTGCGTCTGTGCGGCGACGAACACGCGCCCTGGGCCGGGATCAAACCTGAAGACGCGGCCGAGATCGCCGAGCACCTGGCGAGCGATGGGCTGCTCGACTTCATCAGCGTCACCAGCGGCGGGATCTACACCGGTCATCTCACCCGTCCCGGCCTGTATCAACCGCCCGGCTTCGCCGCCCATCTGGCGGCGCTGGTCAAGGCGGCGGTCAAGCTACCGGTGTTCGCCCAGGGCAGCATCGTGGATCCCGACATGGCGGCGGCGCTGCTGGCCGAAGGAAAAGCCGACGCGGTGGAGATGACCCGGGCGCTGATCGCCGACCCGGAATTGCCGGTCAAGCTGCGCCAGGGTCGGATCGACGACATTCGCCCGTGTCTGCTCGCCAATCAGGATAACATCGTCGGTTTGGTGCAGAACCCGCGTCTGAACTGCGCCAACAATCCAGCCGCCGGCTACGAGCAGGAGGCCGAGTTTGCTCCATTGAAGCCGGCGCGGGTCCGTCATCGGGTGCTGATCGTCGGTGGTGGGCCAGCCGGTCTGGAAGCGGCCCGGGTCGCGGCGCTGCGTGGCCACCGGGTGATCTTGTACGAGCGTGAGCCTCGGCTTGGTGGCGCGATCCGGCTGGCGGCCGCCGCGCCGGGCCGCGAGCGGCTGGCGCTGGCGGTGGACTGGCTGGAAGCTCAAATCCGCACGCTGGACGTGGAGATCCATACCGGTATCGGGGTGACCATCGAGCGGGTGCTTCATGAGGCGCCCGATGCGGTGATTGTGGCGGTGGGTGGTTTTCCGGGTTGTCAAGCCGGGGTGCGCTTCCACGAAACCGCGCCGGTGGTTAATCCCCGCCAAGTGATGAGCGGTGAGGTACCGGCCGCTCCGGGTCGGGTGGTGGTACTCGATACCCTTGGCGATTCGGTCGGTATGAGCGTCGCCGAATGGCTGGCCGAGCGCGGTTGGCAGGTAGAGATCGTGACCCGCGATATGTTCGTCGGCCAGCGGCTGACCGCGTCGCTGGAGTTGACCGCCTGGAATCAGCGGGCGACCGCCCGTGGCATCGTGTTCCGCCCGCAGTTTGATACGCTGGAGGTGACCGCCCGCGGCGTCCTCGGTGCCGACCACTTCGATCACCAGGAAATCCACCTCGACGCTATCGATCTGGTGGTGGACGTATCGCCGGAAGTGCCTGACGAAACGCTCTATTTCGCGCTCAAGGCGAGCGGCTTGCGCGTGTTCCGGGCCGGCGACTGCGTGGCGCCACGCTACCTGAGCCACGCGATCCTGGAAGGCTATCGGGCTGGCCGGGAGGTATGACGATGAGCAATCGCCCACGACTGCTGTTTACCCCCTTGAAGATCGGTAGTATCACGGTCAGAAACCGAATCGTCTTCTCGGCGCACCTGACCAACTACGCCGAGGATTTCATGCCGAGCGAGCGGCATCTCCACTATTACCGGGAGCGGGCGCGCGGCGGGACCGGATTGATCATCACCGAAGAGCAATCCACCCACCCCACCGATCACCCCTACGAAAAGCTGATCCACGCCTTTCACCGTCGGGTCATTCCTCATTACCGGCGGATCACCGCGGCGGTCCATGCGGAAGAGGTACCGATCCTGGCCCAGATCAACCACAACGGCGGTCAGGGCAGCGGCATGTTTACCCGCCTGCCGGCGTGGGCGCCGTCGGCGCTGGCCGATCCCCTGTTCCGCGAAGTGGCGAAAGCGGTCGAACACGAGGATATTCTGGAGATCATTCAGGGTTACGCGCGGGTGGCCGCCTATACCCGCGAAGGCGGCTTCGATGGGGTGGAACTGCAATGTTCGCATTCCTCCATCGTCCGCCAGTTTCTGTCGCGCAACACCAACCACCGCGGCGACGAATACGGCGGCAGTCTGGACAACCGCGCCCGGCTGCTGCGCGAGATCGTCGCCGCCATCCGCAACGAGGTCGGGCGCGATTACGTGATCAGCGTGCGCCTGTGCGGCGACGAATTGATCCGCGACGGCATCACCCTCGACGAGACGGTGGCGGTGGCCCGGCTCCTGGAGGCGGATGGCCTGATCGACCTGATCAACACCAGCATCGGCACCGCCACGCAGACCCTGTACATGATCGAAGCTTCGATGCGCATCCCTCCCGACTATGCGCTGTTCATTCCGTCGGCCATCCGCAAGGCGGTGCGGCTGCCGGTGATCGGCGTGGGTCGCATCAAGGACCCGATCCAGGCGGAGCGCATTCTGAGCGAAGGCCATGCCGATCTGGTGGGCATCGTGCGCGGCCAGATCGCCGATCCCGAATTCGCCCGCAAGGCACGGGAAAACCGAGCCGAGGACATCCGTCTGTGTTTGTCCTGCAATCAGGAATGCGTGGGTCGGATGGGACTCAACCGCTGGATGGGCTGTATCGAGACCCCAGCCACCGGCCAGGAAAAGCGCTATGGAGTCGGCACCCTGCAATCCGTCGTCGAACCCAAGCGGGTGCTGGTGATCGGTGGTGGTCCCGCCGGACTGAAGGCGGCGGCCGTCGCGGCCCGCCGCGGGCATCGGGTCACGCTGATGGAAAAGGAAACCCGACTGGGCGGACAGGTGGTGTGGGCGGTGCGGGTGGCCGGACGCGCTGAATTTGGCGATATCGTGCGTAATCTGCTGCACGAGGTCGAACAACTGGGCGTCGAGGTCAAAACCGGTACTCTCGCCACCATGGACTCGGTGCTGGCCGCCAAGCCGGACGCCATCGTCGTGGCGACCGGGTCGATCCCAAATCGCGCCGCCATTCCGGGTGGCGACGGCCCCGGCGTGGCGGATGTGGTCGATATCCTGTCGGGCGCGGTCGAGCCGGGCCGGCGGGTGTTGGTGGTGGATCGGCTGGGTTTCCACGAAGCTACCAGCGTGGCCGAATATCTGGCGGAACAGGGTTGCGAGGTGGAGGTGGTCACGCCCACCCTGTACGTCGGCCAGGATTTGGGCGTTACCCTGGATCTGGAAAACTGGTATCGCCAGGCCCGGCGGCTGGGCATTCGCTGCACGCCGAATCATTCGGTGCTCGGCATCGATAACGGCGTGGTGATGGCCCTGCACAACTACAGCGGTCAGATCGTGCATTTCCCCAAGGCCGACACGGTGGTGCTGGCGATCCATCGTCAAGCCGACGACGGCCTGTATCAGGCGCTGAAAGCCGATAACGTCCGCGCGACCCACATGCTGACGCAGGTTCGCGAAGTCGACGAGGACCTGTACCAGAAGCTGAAAAGACGGGTGCCGACACTGTACCGGATCGGCGACTGCGTGGCGCCGCGGCGGGCGCACGCCGCCATCATCGAAGGCGAGCGCGCCGGGAGGGCCGTGTAGATGGACAAGTTTGTGGTGGTCATCGCCGAGAGCGAACACGGCGCGCTGACACCGGCCAGTCTGGAATGCGTGGAAGAGGGGCGCGAGGTGGCCGATCAGTTGCACGCGCGGGTTCAAGTCATTCTGTGCGGTAGCCAGGTCGCTCCGCTGGCCGAAACATTGGCGGCCCACGGCGCCGACCAGGTGACGGCGGTCGAACACGAAGCCCTGGCGCAATTCAGCGCCGATGGCTGGCTGCAGGCGCTCGCTCCGGTGTTGCTTCATACCCATCCTGTGCTGCTGCTGGCTCCTGACAGCGGCCAGATTCGCGCCTGGCTGCCCCGGTTATCCGTCCGCTGGCAGTTGCCGCTGGTCGGCTGCTGCATGCGAATCGGCATCGTCGGCGACGGTTATCCGGAAATCATTCGCAACACCTACGGCGGCGCTTGCCAGGAACGGCTGATCTGGCCTTACGCCACCCTGGTCGGCGCCATGCTGCTTCCCGGAGTGCGCGGGGTGGGCCCGCCACGGCGCGGGCGCCATGCCGAGGTTGCGGTGGTGCGCCCGGAACTCGATCCCGCCCGCTTCCGCGACCGCACCTTGCGCACCCTGCCCGCCGACCCGCGCACGGTGGATTTGAGCGAGGCCGAGCGGATCGTCTCCGGCGGTTTCGGCACCGGTGGGCCAGCGGGCATGGCGCTGTTGCAACAGCTGGCCGAACGGGTGGGCGCTGCTTTGGGCGGTACCCGGGTGGCGGCGGATCGCGGCTGGCTGGGCGCGGAACGCTTCATCGGCTCCACCGGCAAGATCGTCGCCCCCAAATTGTACATGGCCTTCGGCGTGTCGGGCGCGGGCCAGCATCTGTCCGGCATGACCGGCAGCGAAGTGGTCATCGCCGTCAACAACGACCGCACCGCGCCCATCCTGAAGCGGGCGGACTTGGGCGTGGTGGGCGACCTCCATCAAATTTTGCCGATTCTGATCGGCAAGCTCACGGAAATCACGCGATGACCGCGCACTCCGCCAAAGAACAGTTTGATGTCATCATCGTCGGCGCGGGACCCGCCGGCAGCGCCGCCGCGCTGCTGAGCGCCCGCGCCGGCCTCAAGGTGCTGCTGCTGGAGCGCGGCGAATATCCCGGCGCCAAGAACGTCTCCGGCGCGGTGTTTTACGGCAGCGCCATCCTCGATCGCCTGATTCCCAACTGGTGGGAGCAGGCGCCGGTCGAGCGCTCTATCTGTCGACGCGACATCGCCTTCATGTCGCCGACCACCGCCGTGGCGCTCGACTTCCGCAGCGTGGGCGCGGGTTACGCCACCGCGCCCCATAACGGCTTCAGCGTGCTGCGGCCGAAGTTCGATCGCTGGCTGGCGGCTCAAGCCGAGGCGGCCGGTGCTTTTTTGCTGACAGCGACGGTGGTGGACGACGTGCTGCGGGACAGAGGTCGCGTCGTCGGCGTGCGCGTCCGCCGCGAGCGGGGCGAGGTTTACGGCAAGGTGGTCATCGCCTGCGACGGGGTCAACTCCTTCCTGGCCAAGAAAGCCGGCTTGCAGCGCGAATTCCACGCCCACGAACTGTCGCTGGGAGTCAAGGAAGTGCTGGGTCTGGACCCGGCGATCCTTCAGGATCGCTTTCACCTGACCGGCAACGATGGGATCGCCTTCGAATACCTGGGGGCGATTACCGAGGACGTTCACGGCGGCGCGTTCCTCTACACCAATCAGGATTCGCTGTCGCTGGGGGTAATCGGCCAGGTGTCATCGCTGGTCGAGCGGCGCAAGCGGCCTTACGAATTATTGGAACGGTTCAAGGCGCATCCGGCGGTCGCGCCGCTGGTGCGCGGCGGCAAATTGCGCGAGTACTCGGCGCATCTGATTCCGGAAGCCGGGTGGGCGATGCTGCCAAAACTGTATACCAACGGCATGCTGGTGGCCGGCGATGCCGCCGGATTCTGTCTGGCCGCCGGGCTGTATCTGGAGGGAATGAACTACGCCATGCAGTCCGGTCTGGCGGCGGCGGAAACCGCGATTGCCGCCTGTCAGCGGGGCGATTTCTCGGCGCGTTCCCTGGCGGTTTATCGAAAGTATCTGAAACAGCGCCACGTTTTCACCGATTTTCGGGCCTATCGCCACGCGCCGGCCTTCGTCAACGGTCCCCGTCTCCAGAATCTCTATCCCGAGATGATCGCCCGCGGCATGGAACAAATCTTCCGGGTGGACGGTGCCCCCAAGCAGAAAATTCTACCTCTGGCGTACCGCATGCTGCGCCAGTTTCCGATCAAGCCAGGCCAGTTGCTACGGGATTGCTATCAGGTCGCGAGAACTTACCTATGGTGATGACGACCCACGAAGAGAAAATGCGCACGGTGCGGTTCCGGGTGGCGGCGACGCCTCACATCGTCGTGAATTCGGAAATCTGCCGTAACGAATGCTCGGTCCACGCCTGCGTCTACGTCTGTCCGGCCAATCTGTTCGTTCCGCTGGACGATGGCGGCATTCTGTTCAACTACGAACAGTGCTTCGAGTGCGGCACCTGTTATGTCGCCTGCAACCAGGAAGGCGCCATTCGCTGGTCCTACCCGGACGGCGGTTATGGAGTCACGTTCCGGGAATCCTGAGCACCCTCGGACCTGCTGAGAAGAACTCGCCATGCGCATCGCCGTCTGTCTCAAGTACGTCCCCGATCCGAGCACCATCGAAGTGGATCCGCTGACCGGCGCGATCGACGCCGGCCGCATGCTCTACATGCTCAATCCGGCCGATGAAAGCGCCCTGGAACTGGCGCTGCGATTGCGACCGTCGAATGGGACGGTGATCGTTCTCAGCGTCGGTCCACCGGAGGCGGATCGCTTGTTGCGGGAAGCGCTGGCCGCGGGCGCCGATGCCGCCGTGCGGGTGTGGGATCGCGCGCTCGGCGGCACTAAACCCGTGGTGACGAGCATCCTGCTGGCGGCGGCGCTGCGGGTGGTGGATCCGCCGGATTTGGTGCTGTGCGGCGGGCACAGCGTGGATCGCGGCTCCGGTACGGTGCCCGCCTTGCTGGCCGAGCATCTGGGCTGGCCGGTGGCGACCGAGGTGACCCAATTCGAGATTCGATCGGAGCGGGTGCTGATCCAGCGGCGATTGGCCCGTGGTGCTCGCGCCGAGGGCGAAGTCGAGCTGCCGGCGATTTTGGGTCTGGAGACGGAGCTGACGCGGCTGCGCCAGGCCAGTCTGCCCAGCCTGATGCGAGCCAAACACACCTCGATCCCATTGTACGGTCTGGAGGAGTTGGGGCTGTCGCTCCAGGATCTGCATTTCCCGGCGATGACCCTGCACGAAGTCATGCCGCCACGACCGCGGGCGCGGACGATGTTTACGCCCGATTCCAGCGGGTCGGTGCAGGAGCGGATCGCCCAGATCATGTCCGCCGGGGTGGCCGGCAAGGCGGGGCAAATTCTGGAGGGTGGCACCCCGGAACAGCAGGCCGACACCATCATCGCGTTCCTGCGCGAACAGGGTTTTCTGGAGCCTTTGGCATGAGGCGCCTGCTGGCCGAGATGGCGTGGCCGGAGGTGGCGCGGGCGGTCGCGGGCGGCGCGACCACGCTCATCCTGCCGCTGGGCGCCACGGAACAACACGGTCCCCATCTGCCGCTGGGCACCGACACGTTTCGCGCCGGGGCGCTGGCCGAACGACTGGCGGCCCAGCTACCCGAGGCCCTGGTCGCGCCGGCGTTGCCCGTCGGTTGCTCCGACGAGCACGCGGGCTTTGCTGGCCTGTTGAGCCTCGATCACGCCACCCTGGCGAACGTGATCGTGAACTGTGCCCACCGCGTCGCGGCCTGGGGAATACAACGGCTGGTGCTGCTTTCCGCGCACGGCGGCAACGGGCAAGCCCTGACTCTGGCCGCCGCGCGTCTCGCCGAGGAGTTGCCGGCCTTGCGAGTCTGGATCCCGGGCGCGACGATCACGCTTTCCCCCGGCGTACTGGCGGTGGCGCAAGCCGATGGGATATCCGAGGTGGCCGTGGGCTTGCACGCGGGCGAAGGGGAAACTTCGGAGATGCTGCACTTGCACCCCGATCTGGTGCGCATGGAATGCGCCGCCCCAGGCTACCTGGGGTCGCCGGACGAAGTCGTGCCCCGCCTGATGCAATCTGGGCTGCGAGCGGTCGCGGCGAGCGGCGTGTTGGGCGATCCGAGGTGGGCGCGCGGCGCGCGGGGACAACGTTATCTGGAAGCGGAGGTCGCCGAGTATCGACGTCGGCTGGAGGAGGGCGAGGATGTCGGGCGCGCGGCGCCGACCCCCTCGCGATGCGCATGAAAAACGTGCCCGCTAACGTGCTACCCCCGCTGGCGACGGTGGCCGAATTGGCCGACTATCTGGAACAACCCGTGGACCGGGTGGAAGCTCGCTGCCGCGGCGCCGCCGCCAGCTTGGCGCGAGCCTGGGAGACGGCCGCGCCGACTACGTCCGAAGAGATCGCCGCGTTCTACCGAACCGCCGATGCCTACCTGTACGATCTGACTTGGTGGCACGCGCTCCAGGAGGACGACAGCGCTCTGGTGCAATGGCGGGCCCTGGAAACGGCGCTCGCGCATCGCGGGCGCGATGCGCTGGACTTTGGCGGCGGCATCGGCTCGCTGGGTTTGCTGTTGGCCCAACAAGGTCTGGCGGTCACCTTGGCCGAGATTAACCCGGCGTTGCGCGACTACGCGCGCTGGCGCTTTGCTCGTCGAGGCTTGAAGGCGCGTTTCCTCGACCCCGGCGCGATACCGGTCGGAAAGTTTGATTTTGTCAGTGCCGTGGACGTGATCGAACATCTGCCGGAACCTCGGGCGGTGCTCGCCCAGTTGGCGGCGGCCCTGCGTCCCG
>JAVMKL010000210.1:17789-21317 GCA_031732875.1 Candidatus Competibacter sp.
CATCTGCCGGAACCTCGGGCGGTGCTCGCCCAGTTGGCGGCGGCCCTGCGTCCCGGCGGCACCTTGTTCGTTCATCTGCCGATGGATCGCGATGCAGCCTACCCCATGCACTTCCAGCACGATCCGCGAGCGCTGCTGCAGCAACTCCAGCACGACGGGTTGTGGGTGGAGCGTGCGGAGGGCGCACTGTTGATTTTGCGGCGCGGCGAACCGGCCCGCTACCGGCTTCAGCCGGGGCTCGAACTGATCCCCGGCGAACCTGGCACGGGCGGGCTGCTGTTTTCCTGGCGCCCGCTGATGGCGCTGCGCCTGAATCCCCAAGCGTTCGCCTTGGCGTCTGGTCTCGATATCGAGCGTACGGCCGCCGAGGTGGCGGCTCGGTCGTCCGCGGTGTGTCTCCAGGATGCGGCGGCCTTTCTTGACAGCTTGGCGCGGCGCCGCCTGCTGGCCAAAACGCCGCCCACCACCGGCCGCTGGCCCAGCGTCTCCATCATCGTTCCGGCGCGCGGGCGACCCGCCGCGACCCGGGCCTGCGTGGAGTCGCTGCTGGCTCTCGACTACCCGGCCGCACGGGAAATCCTGGTGGTGGACGATGCCTCCGAGCCACCGCTCGGCCCGGTCCTGGCCGATTTGCCCATCCGTTTATTGCGCCAACAACGCAACATCGGCCAATCGGCGGCGCGCAATCTGGCGGCCGTGGAAGCCCAAGGTGAACTGCTGGCCTTCATCGACAACGACTGTGTCGCGGAACCGGCCTGGCTGCGAACCCTGGTTCCGCATTTGGACGATCCGGCCGTCGGCATCGTCGGGGGCAGGGTCATCTCCCCGGCGCCCGAGGGATGGGTTGCGGCATTCGAGGCCGCGCGCTCGCCGCTGGACATGGGCGCGGTGGGGGGCGCGGTGGGACCGGGCGAAACCGTCGCGTATTTGCCCACTTGCAATTTGATCGTGCGCCGCGATCTGTTGCTGGCCCAGGGTGGCTTCGACGCGGACATGCGCCTTGGGGAGGACGTGGATTTCATCTGGCGCGCCGTGCGAGGTGGGGTCGAGGTCCGCTACGCCCCGGAAGGGCGGATCGTCCACTACCATCGCGTGCGGTTGGCGGCATTGTTGCGGCGCCGCGCCGAATATGGTTCGTCCGAGGCCGATTTGCAGCGCCGCCATCCGGAAGGCCGGCGCGTCATGCCCTTGCCGCGAGTTGGCGTGTTGCTGCTCGCCATGCTTGCGACTCTCGGAGTCGCGTGGCCTGCAAGCGCCGGGCTGGGCGCTTCGATTGTGTGCCTGATCGTCGGCGAATCGATCGGGAAACATCGGCGAATTCGCAAGCTGGGCGTCGTTGTGCCCGCGCGCCGCGTGGGCGCCGCCGTGCTGCGCGAGCAGGTGGCCGCGCTGTACCACTTGAGCGCCAACCTGACGCGCTACTACGGTTTGCCGTTGCTGGCCATCGGCGGGCTATGGCCGACCTTGCTGCCGGCGGTGGCGGTCGCGATGCTCGTCGCGCCCCTCGGCGACTACCGCCGACAAAAACCAGCGCTGTCGTTGCCTTTGTTTGTGGCGCTGTATTGGTTGGAGATGGCCGCCTATCAAATCGGCGTGTGGCGCGGTTGCTGGCAACGGCGCACCCCGTGGCCGCTGTTGCCAAGGAGCCGTTGGGGGCGGTGAAAAATGCGGTCAATACGGGACTCCATCTCTTTAAGCCGCCCTACAATTTTAGGGTACCAGGTGGTAGATCGACCGGTCGCACCGAGCGGAAGGCGATCATGCGTACTCTTACGGCAGGAGTCCGGCCCATTGTATTGGGTTGGGACCGCGCGGGATCGCGCAATAGCCAGGATTGGCGCCGAGCAGAAAAGCTCTCTCTAAAACTACTCCGATCGATCAACGAGGTAAGATCCTTATGCAAACCGCAACGAATGCCGCCAAGCCGATGCCGGAAGTTGTGATGGCCTTGCGTAAACCACACAGCTCGGCCCCACGGACTCCCATGGTCTTGAAAAAAGTTGAACCACCGATGGAGAAACCTCGCGTCGTGGAGGAGGTGATCATCGAAGAAGTCAGCATCGATGGTATGTGCGGGGTGTATTGAGATGATGCCGACGTCGTAAAGACGCTCGCCATGCGATCCGTCGCTGGCTGGCTCTCCATCACAGAGCTTGCAAACCCGCGAGACCGACTCCCGGCCCTGGCCGGGGATCGGTTCGCGCGGATGCCGGATAGATCTGTCGGCTACATGCCGTGATTGCCCCACATTAAAACGAGGTGTCGTCGGATGGGTAAACTGGATGGTAAAGTCGCCTTTATCACCGGCGCCGCGCGCGGTCAGGGACGCGCCCATGCCGTCGCGATGGCGCGCGAGGGCGCCGATATCGTGGCGCTCGATGTTTGCAAGGATTTATCCTATCCACGCTATTCCCTGGCTACCCACGAGGATTTAAACCAGACCGCCGCACAAGTCGAGGCACAAGGTCGTAAGGTGCTCGCCATCGAGGCGGACGTGCGCAATGCCTTGGAAATGGAGGCGGCGGCCAAACAGGCTATCGCCGCGTTCGGGCATGTCGATATCGTGGTCTGTAATGCGGGTATCGCCGATATGGCGCTGGCTTGGGATATTACCGAAGAGTGGTGGGATATCATGCTGGACGTCAACCTGAAAGGATGTTGGTTGACGGTTAAATATCTCGTTCCACGGATGATCGCACGGAATGCGGGTGGACGGATCATCATGACTTCCTCGGTGGCGGGCTTGCGGGGCGAGCCGGGCATGGCGCATTACTGTGCGTCCAAATGGGGTGTCATCGGTTTGGCTAAGTCCTTGGCGCACGAATTATCTCAATACCACATTACCGTCAACACACTGAATCCGACCGGTGTCAACACCGACCTCATCGCCGGCATGGCCAAGGCGGCCGAGATGGCCAAGGAAGACCTGGTCGATTTTATTTCGTCGAACCACCTGTTGCCGGTCGAACTCGTCGAAGTTGAAGATGTCGCCAATGCTGTTCTGTGGCTGGCATCGGACGAATCGCGCTACGTCACCGGCCAGGCTTTTCAGGTGGATGCGGGGAGGATGCTGAAATGAATTTGGCCGCTCGTTATCGACTGGCCGACGGCGTTGCCATTCGGCCCGAACGTTTCGGTGGCCTGGTTTACCGTTACGACAATCGCCGCCTGTACTTTTTGCACTCCCACGAGTTGGTGGATTTCGTGAGCGGGCTGAACGGGCAGCGCCCCCTCGAAGAAGCTTTGGACGACTGGCTGGCGAGCCGCGAATTGCCGGAGACGAACCGCGAAACTCTCGTCAAGGCCGTCGTCCAGCTCGACAAACTGGGTATTCTCGCCGAGGAGAATCAAAAGCTGTAATAGACCTTGAGAGGTCGTAATAAGCTAACCTGCTGATTGTTAAGGCCGGCTCGCCAGCGAGTAAACGTTCGGGTCCTTCCCTCCAGCGGGGGTGGGGGTGGGAGGGGGGAATATTATACCAATTCCCGATAGGTTTTATACTTCCCATGTAGGGCGGGTTAGCGAAGC
>JAVMKL010000211.1:0-3646 GCA_031732875.1 Candidatus Competibacter sp.
GGACCCGCCTTGGCCTCGAAGAACACCGTGCCGGGCGTCAGGGCCAGCACCGTGTGAAACGTGCCGGCGGGCACGTTGATACCGACCACCGCGCCGCCCGGTTCGAGGACGACGCGGTCCGTGACCGCTCCCCGGTCGTCGAAGAACACCGCGCCGAGCCGGCCGCGCAGCACGATGATGCTCTCGCTCTTGGCCGGGTCGTTGTGGCGGTGGGGCGGGATGTAGGAATCCGGCTCGACGGCGTTCAGCAAGCGCTGGCAAACCGCGTGGTCGTCCGGGTGGAAATTGCGGTTCCGGCGTCGCCGGGGACTGGTCCGGGCCTCGGCGCTCACTTCGTCGAGCAGGGCGGTATCGATGATGCGGGGCTGGGTCATGGGGCGGCTCTCTCAATAATCCGCCACCATCATAACATCGCCCCCAACCCCACCGTCGCCGCCAGCATCCCCAGCACCAGCGCCCAGTCTCGCCCCCGGAACCGATACTCCACCAGCGGGGTACGGGTCGGCCCACCGAAGCCTCGCGCCTCCAGGGCCTCGGCCAAATCGTCGGCGAAACGCATCACGCTGGCCAGCAGCGGTCCCAGCAGGGCGGCGCCGTTGCGCAGCAGATAAATCCCGTCCAGGCGGATGCCGCGACTCTCCTGCGCCTCGCGCACCTCGCGAGCCAGCATCGCCATGGTCGGCGCGAAACGCAAGGTTCCCTCCAGCAGGAACACCGCATGGGGCGACAGACCACCGGCCAGCAGCGACTCGCCCAACTCCTCCGGCGGGGTCAGGGCGAAGAACAGCACGCCGGCGGTCACCAAGGCCAGCAGCCGCAACACCGCGCCGGCGGCGGCTTCGGGACCGCCGCCCAGGCCGACGACGACCGCGAACAGCACCAGGGTCGGCCACAACAGGCGCATGACCCGCCACCACTCTGTCCAGCGCCTATCGAGCGCGATGCCCAGCAACGGCACGGCGGCCAGCGGCAGGAGATCCAGCGGCCGGGTCGCCAGCAGGATCAACCCGCAGCCCAGGAGATAGACGACCAGCCGGGCGCGGGGATCGAAGCGCCACCGGCTCCCTCCCTCCTTGTCGGGAAGGGGTGGATCTGGGGGTATCAAATCGTCCATCAGGTCACTGCCGCCAGCGGATGCGGGCAGGCACGGCCTGATGTCTCCCACTGTGCCAGCACCGTGGCGGGGTCGGCATCGGCGGCGATCCGGCCGTCGGCCAGCACCGCCCAGCGGTGGCAGAGCGGCCAGGCCCAGCGGGGATCGTGCGTCGCCACCGCGATCGCCAAGCCCTCGGCGGCGCATTCCCCGAGCAGGGCTCGCAGACTGGCACGAGCGGCGGCGTCCTGGCCGGCGGTCGGTTCGTCCAGCAGCAGCGCCCGCGGCCGGGACGCCAGCATCGCCGCGATCGCCACCCGCCGCTGCTCGCCGGCGCTGAGGGTCTGGGGGGAACGGTCCAATAGCGGTTCGAGTCCGAACCGTTCGCTCAGCTTCGCGCACCAAGCCGGATCGTAGCGCCGCAGGGCGCGCGGCCCGGCGGCCAGTTCGGCGCACACCGTGGGCGCGAACAGCATGTGAGCCGGCTGCTGCATCACCAGCCCTACCTCGCGCGCCAATTCCGCCACCGGTCGCCGCCCGACCGGCCGTCCCAGCACCCGTACCGCGCCGCGCCGGCTCCGCAGCAGCCCGTTGCCGTGCCGCAGCAGGGTGCTCTTGCCGGCGCCGTTCGCCCCCAGAAGGACGACGATTTCACCCGCTCGGCCGGTCAGGCTGGCTCCGCGCAGCACCGGCCGGCCGTCGCGTTCGCACCAGATCCCGTCCCACTCCACCACCGGTTCCCAGGTACCGGGTACCGGCGAAGGCGGCGGCGAAGGCGGCAAGGGTCCCGGTGGCTCCAGTCCCCAGGCGGCGACCGGGCCGGCCAGCACCTCGCCCGGCGGGCCGTCGGCCACCAGCCGGCCCCGATGCAATACCAGCAGCCGGCTGGCCAGGTCGCTCAACTCCTCCAGACGATGCTCGGCCACGATCAGGGTGATGCCGGCGGCGTGGAGGCGGCTCAGCGTCTGCCGCAACCGCCCGGCGCCCGCCGCGTCGAGAAAGGCGAACGGTTCGTCCAGCGCCAGCAGTTTCGGCTCCAGTGCCAGCACTCCGGCCAGCGCCACCCGCTGCTGCTCGCCGCAGGACAGGTGATGCGGGGCGCGGTCCAGCAGATGGGCGATATCCAGCCGTTCCACCCCCTCGCGCACCCGCCGGGCGATGGTGGCGCGGTCCAGCCCCTGGCAGGCGGGACCGAAGGCGAGATCGCGGGCGACGGTGGTGGCCAGGCACTGGGCCTCGGGTCGTTGCAGCAGCAGGCCGACCGTCCGGCTCAGCCGGTGCGGCGGAGTCCGGCGCGGATCGGCGCCGGCGACGGTCAGGCCGCCCTGGAGATCGCCGCCGTGCAGATGGGGGATCAGGCCGTTCAACAGCCGGCACAGGGTGGACTTGCCCGAGCCGCTGGCCCCGGCCAACAGCACGAACTCGCCGGGTTCGACGGTGAAATCCAGGTCCCGGAGGACCGGCGCGGCGGCGGTCGGATAGCGGTAGGAGACGCCCCGACAGGCGATCAGCGGTTCGGCCGCCATCGTTCAGCGCAGATAGCCGAGCCGTTGCAACACCCGCAGGCCGACGATGCCCAGCACCGCGCCGACCGCCGAGGACAGCAGGAACGGCAGGATCAGCACGCTCAGGGCGATGTCCTTGCCCATCAGCCACGGCGCGACTAGCAAGGCGCCGACGGTGGCCCCGATCAGCCCGGTGCCGATCACCTCGCCCAAGGCGGCGAGATAGACGCTGCGGGTATACTGGAACGCCAGCCCGGCCAGTACCACGCCGAACACGCTGCCGGGAAAAGCCAGCGGCGTCCCCAGCCCCAGGGCGTTGCGAACCAGGGAGGTAACCATGGCGATTGCCAGTCCCCACCACGGCCCGACCAGCGCTCCGGCGATGACGTTGATGAAATGCTGGGTGGGCGACAGCTTGGCGATGCCGGTGGGAATGCTGATGGGCGACAGCGCCACCGCCAGCGCGGCCAGCGCCACGCTGTAGGCGATCAGGCGGGTCGGATGGGTGGCGACCGGCGGGGAACCGGCGGAATCATGGATCGACATGTCTTCAATGTCCTGTTGACCTCCCTCTTCAGGGGGAACTGGCTATGCTGAAATCAGGTTCAAAGACTGGCATAACGCTTTCCTGATTGCCAGACCGACTCCTGCAAACACCACCCTATCGAGAACAAGCTGATGATCGCCGATCCCGACATGGGCCATTCCTATTCCTCCATCTGGCCCGCCTATCTGGCGCTACTGGACAGCGGCGAACTGGAACGGCGGGCGGATGGGGCTTACGCCCGGCTGGAGGACTGCGACCTCTGTGCCCGCCATTGCCGGGTGAATCGGTGGCGAACGCTCGATGGCGTGGTGTGCCGCACCGGCGAACGGGCGGTCGTGCATGGCTACGGCCCGCATCACGGCGAGGAAGACCCACTGCGCGGCCTGGGCGGATCGGGGACGATCTTCTTCACCTGGTGCAACCTGCGCTGCGTCTTTTGCCAGAACTGGGAAATCAGCCAGAAGGGCGAGGGCCGGGAAGTGGCCCCGGAGACGCTGGCCG
>JAVMKL010000212.1:0-21160 GCA_031732875.1 Candidatus Competibacter sp.
GGGGGATTGGGTCTGGGGACGGTTGGTCCCTTGCCTGAAAGCGGGCGGCGCCGAGGTGTTGATCGACCGGGATCGATTCGAGCTGGGCAAGGCACTGGTCGGGCAAATGGATGCCCTTCAGGATCAGGCTGACAAGCATTTGCTGGTGCTGTCGGCGGACTATTTGAGCAGTCCGTATTGTTGCCACGAAATGGATCGGGCCATCGCGCTGGACCCCGATTTCACATCGGGCATCGTCGTTCCCGCGCTACGCGAGGCTTGCACGTTACCGTCTTCGATCACTGGGCCGAACCCGCTCCATGCGGATTTGTGCGACGACCGCCAAGCCGATCCGTGGACCCAAGTCCTTCAGCAGTGCGGCGCGACCGAATTGGGAACGACCGCCCCGGCCTGGCTGACGGCGCGGGACGACCTGGCGCGGTATCTGGAACGGAATCAATCGGTGAATCTGGTGGTGGATAACGGCATCAATTGGCGGGCCTTGCTGGAACACCTTATCAACGATTATCCGCTGGGCCTGGCGCGGGTGGATTTGCAAGATCCCGACACCACATCTCGCCGGGGTTTGCTGGCGGCGATCACCAAGGCGCTGGGGGGGCGGGTTTCACTGTCGGACAAACCACGCGATTTGGCCGACTTCAAGGCGCTGTTGGAGGCTCGTTCCCATACTCGGGTGGCCTTGACGCATTTCGATCTGGCGCCCCACCGCCGCTATTACGATGTCGATCTGTTCGCCGCCCTGCGCTTTCTGATGATGGACATGCGCAAATTGACGTTGCTGGTGCAGTCGCACACGCCGTTCGTCAAGCTACTGCCCAAGGATCACCCGCTTTCCAATATCGACATCAAGACCGTCGAACTCCGGGTGAAGCCATGACGCCGTTGCCGTTGGAGCAAATTGGGCTGCGCGAGCGACATCATCGCTCGGCGTTGTGGTGGCTGGGGATACTGTACCGGCGGCCTCAACAGCTCCGAGAAGCACTGGAAGCATTATCAAAGCTTCACGCTTTGCGCGCGGGAGGCGTACTGTATCTCCATGCACTTCCCTATATCGTGATTCTGAGCATCACCGGCCGCTTGGTGTTGTTCGGCGCGTTGGGCTTGGAATTGCGAGCCCCCCCGCCGACTGAATGGTCAACGCTCGTTCTGACGCACAGTGCATTATTGATCCAAGGGATTGCCGTTGGGATTGCCATCGGGATTCCTTTGCTGGTCATCATTTGGATTGATGAACGGTTTATCATCGGAATTGCCATTGCTGTAGGAATTAGTACAGGGATTGTCGAAGGTATTGCTTGTGGGATTACCTTCGGGATTGTCGAAGGTATTGTTTTCGTGATTATTACATTGATTTTCTTTGGAATTGCAGGAGGAATTTCCAGAGGGATTGCCAATAGTATTGTTAATGACATCGCTGTTGGGATTTCTGTTGGAGCTGCCATCTGGGTTACTGCTGGAATCGTTGTTGGGATTGCCGTTGGAATTACCGTCAGCATTGTTTCATCACGCGCTTATTATCATCCATTTTATTTGTTTTTTACTTGGCCAACGCTGCAAGGTCGCTGGTATCCCTGGCACCCGGTCGCGTGGGACGATCTGTGTTCGCTACCCTTTCCCGGTTTGGATCGTCTGCTGGTGGCGTATGCCGATCATGCTCCAACCGCCGCGCGGACGGAAATCGAACGCCTCATCGATCATTACCCCAGCCAGCGCATGGCGGCCTTGCGCGCCAAAGCGAGGTTGATCGCCCGCGCATCCGCTCAAGAGGCCAACCTGTCCCGGCTGGACGCTCACGTCGCCCGGCTCCCCGAAGGTGATCGGGGCTTTCTCACCCAGACGCCGAAAATACGGACGATGGTCGGTGACATTTGCCAGTTGCAAATGCGTCTGGATACCCTGGATCGTCCGTTTCTGCGTGAGCCAACCACCGCGTTGCTAGTCGAGAAAATCAAGAATTTTCAAAGCCAGGTCGCCGGTTTTCCCGAACCGCTGGCGACTGAATTTCGCCAAGCGGCGGGCCAGTGGCTGGCCATTGCCGAACGCCAATACTGTCAAGTTCAGTCCGTATTAACCAAAGAACCGACTCCAGCGGTATTCCGGGCCGGCGATCCGGTGGATCGGAATCAGGAAGCCTTCATCCCACGGGAAAACGTACTCGGCGATCTGGACCGCCAACTCACCCTGAGCACCGGCTGCCCCGGCCTGATCCTGTACGGTCGCCGCCGCATGGGCAAATCCACGCTGCTGCGCAATCTGGAAGGCTTTTTACCAACCTCGGTGCGAATCGCCGTCGTCTCCATGCAGAACCCCGATGCCTTTAGCTCGCAGGCCGATCTTCTGGACGCGATAGCGCGGCAGGTCTCGGAGGCAATCCAGCCAGAGCAAAAAATCACCATGCCGACAGTTGCGACCCTGAAGGACTTTTTTCAATGGCTCGTCGACTGCAATGCACGCCTGACGGAAACGAACAAGCGACTGCTGCTGGCCATCGACGAATACGAAAATCTGGATCGGAAACTGGGTGAAGGAGTGTTCGACCAAGATCTCCTGGACACGGTGCGCGAATCCATTCAAACACATCGACAGGTGACCTGGGTTTTTGCCGGCAGCCACGCCATCGCCGAATTGACGCACGCGCCCTGGTCCTCCTATCTGGTGAGCGCCCGGACTCTGGAAGTCCCGCCGTTCACCGAAGCCGAAACCCGTCGCCTGCTGACCGAACCGCTGCGTTATTCATCCCTGTGGCCAAAGGATGATCCGAAGCGTCCCCGGTTTAGTCCCGATTTTTGGGGCGATGGCGGGATCGAACACATCCACGGCGAAGCCGGCGGCTGGCCGCACCTGGTGCAACTGCTGGCCGAAACGGTCGTGGATCTCTGCAACGACCGCGAACAGGCTCAAGTGGATCGGACGTTGCTGGAGCAGGCCATCACCAAGGCCATCGTCGCGGGAGATACGGTGTTGCGGCAACTGATGCAGCCGGAAGATGCCGCGCCGGGCGAGTGGGCGTATTTACGCGGTTTCCGCACCCGCGACACTCAGTCGCCGCCGGATGACGAGACCGTTTATCAAGCCCTGCGCCGACGCTTGCTGGTCGCGGAAGAGGGTGGTCGATGGCGCTTGCGAGTGCCGTTGCTGCAACGCTGGTTGCGGGAACGCGGTTAAAGAGAGCGAATTGCGTTCGATCCGGAATAATGCATTATCCTACCGCCCACCTCCGTATAATTCCCGACTTCCTTTTCTAGGTTATCGCTCCCTGGCCATTCGGACGTTCATGCAGACCGCCACTCCGCTGTTTTCCCACCGCAAGTACTGGGCCGCCCGCTTCGGCGTCGCGCCGTTCCTGCCGATGTCGCGCGCCGAAATGGACCAACTCGGCTGGGATTCCTGCGACATCGTCATCGTCACCGGCGACGCCTACGTGGACCATCCCAGCTTCGGCATGGCGATCATCGGCCGCTTGTTGGAGGCGCAGGGCTTCCGGGTCGGCATCATCGCCCAGCCCGATTGGACTTCCGCCGAACCGTTCCGGGCGCTGGGTCAGCCCAATCTGTTCTTCGGGGTAGCGGCGGGCAACATGGACTCCATGGTCAACCGCTACACCTCCGACCGGCGACTGCGCCACAACGACGCCTACACCCCCAACGACGAGGGCGGCAAGCGGCCGGACCGGGCGGTGATCGTCTACAGCCAGCGCTGTCGCGAGGCGTATCCCGACGCGCCCGTCGTCATCGGCGGCATCGAGGCCAGCCTGCGCCGCATCGCCCATTACGACTACTGGTCGGACCAGGTGCGGCGCTCGATCCTGCTGGACGCCAAGGCCGACCTGCTGTTGTACGGCAACGCCGAGCGCGCCATCGTCGAAGTAGCCCACCGCGTTGCCGCCGGCGAGCATCCCAAGGCCATGCGCGACATTCGCGGCACCGCTTTTGTTTGCGGTGGCGACCGGCCGGAAGGCTGGCTGGAACTGGATTCGACCGAACTCGACCGGCCCGGTGTGGTGGAAGCCCATCCCGATCCGTATGCGGTGGCGCCGGCCGTCCCTAACCTCCAACCCCTCTCCCAAAGGGCGAGGGGCTTAACCACCGTCCTCCCTCTCCCGCCGGGACAGGGGCCGGGGGTGAGAGCGCTGACCTTCCACCCGCGCGCCATTCGCCACGACCGCGCCAAAACCGTCATCCGCCTGCCGGCCTACGAACAGGTCAAGAACGATCCGGTGCTGTACGCCCACGCCTCGCGGTTGTTGCACCTGGAGACCAATCCCGGCAACGCCCGCGCTCTGGTCCAGCGTCACGGCGACCGCGACGTATGGCTCAACCCGCCGCCGATCCCGCTGACCACCCCGGAACTCGACGCCGTGTTCGCCCTGCCCTACGCCCGCGTCCCGCACCCGAGTTACGGCGACGCCCGCATCCCGGCCTGGGAGATGATCCGCTTCTCGGTCAACATCATGCGCGGCTGCTTCGGCGGCTGCACCTTCTGCTCGATCACCGAGCACGAGGGCCGCATCATCCAGTCCCGCTCGGAAGGCTCCATCCTGCGCGAGATCGAGGAGATCCGCGACCGGACGCCGGGCTTCACCGGGATAATTTCCGACCTCGGCGGCCCGACCGCCAACATGTACCGCATCGCCTGCAAGTCGCGGGAGATCGAGCAAAGCTGCCGCAAGCTGTCCTGCGTCTACCCGGATATCTGCCCGAATCTCAACACCGACCATTCTTCCCTGATCCGCCTGTACCGCAAGGCGCGGGAATTGCCGGGGGTGAAGAAGGTCCTGATCGGCTCCGGGGTGCGCTACGACCTGGCGGTACGCGATCCCGCCTACATCCGCGAACTGGTGACCCACCACGTCGGCGGTTATCTCAAGATCGCTCCCGAACACACCGAGACCGGGCCGCTCTCCAAGATGATGAAACCGGGCATGGGCGCTTACGATCAATTCAAGGAACTGTTCGAGAAATACTCGAAGGAAGCGGGCAAGGAACAGTATCTGATCCCCTATTTCATCGCCGCCCATCCCGGCACGACCGACGAGGACATGCTGAATCTCGCTCTGTGGCTGAAGCGCAACGGTTTCCGCGCCGACCAAGTGCAAGCGTTCCTGCCGAGTCCGATGGCCTTGGCCACCGCCATGTACCACACCGGCCGCAATCCGCTGAAAGGTATCCACCGCGACCGGGGCGAGATCGTGACCTCGCCCAAGGGGTTGAAGCAACGGCGCCTGCACAAGGCGTTCCTGCGCTACCACGACCCCGAGAACTGGCCGCTGTTGCGCGAGACGCTCAGACAAATGGGCCGCACCGATCTGATCGGCAACGGCAAGCGCCATCTGATTCCGACCTGGCAACCGCAGGGCACCGGCGCGAGTGGTGGCGAGGGCGTGCGCGCCGGTCGCAAGCACGGATCGCAGATCTTTCTGACCCGGCACACCGGCCCGCCGCCGCGCGCCGATGTGGTCCTCCCCTCGAACAAGGGAGGAAACCGGAGGGATTCATCCAAACTGGCGGCGGACCGCCGGCCGGCACGGGCGTTTACCCAGGGTAGTCCCTGCGGCGCCGGCAAGCGGCGCGACGGGCGTTGAGGAATATGACCATGCGCGAGATGACCGAATTGCTGGAATTGATGGCCCGGCTGCGCGACCCGGAACGGGGCTGCCCGTGGGACCGGGAGCAGACGTACGCCACCATCGTCCCGCACACCATCGAGGAAGCCTACGAAGTCGCCGACGCCATCGCCCGCGAGGACTGGGACGAGTTCAAAGCGGAACTGGGCGATTTGCTGTTTCAGGTGGTGTTCTACGCCCAAATCGCCCGCGAGGAAGGCCGCTTCGACTTTGCCGACGTGGCGCGCGGCATCGTCGAAAAGATGACCCGTCGCCACCCGCACGTCTTCGGCGACGAACGCTATGCCGACGCCACCGAGCAGACCGCCGCCTGGGAACGGATCAAGGCGTCCGAAAAGGTCGGGCAACCCGCCGGCGCGCTGGACGGAATACCGCTGGCGCTGCCGGCGCTGACGCGGGCGGTCAAGCTGCAGAAAAAAGCTTCCAAGGTCGGCTTCGACTGGGGCGCGGCGGAGCCGGTGCTGGCCAAGATCGAGGAGGAAATCGCCGAAATCCGCCATGAAATCGCGACCCACGCCCCTTTGGAACGGCTGGCCGACGAATTGGGCGACGTCCTGTTCGCGGTCGCCAATCTGGCCCGTCATCTCAAACTCGACCCGGAGGCGGCGCTGCGCGGAACCAACGCCAAGTTCCAGCGCCGATTTCGGTGGATCGAAGCACGGCTGGCGGAAGAGGGTCGCGCCCCGGCTGAATCGACGCTGGCGGAAATGGATGCACTGTGGGAACGCGCCAAGCTTGAGGAAAAGAAGTAATTGCTATCCACTCCGAGGGCAATCGAATGTCCGGAATACTTCTAGGCAAGCGAATTCTGATCACGCAAGCGGGGGAATTCATGGGGCCGATGCTCTGCGAAGTTTTCGCGGAGCACGGCGCGGAAGTTGTCGCCAGCCAGGCCCTTCTATCAGAGCCGGGCGCGGCCGAGAGACTGGTTGCCTCCTCGGGAGATCTCGACGTCCTCGTCGCCAACCTCGCAATTCCAGCACCGAGCACGCCCGCCGTCGAGGTAACCGACGCCGAGTGGCAGCAGACCTTCGCCGCGCTCGTCGATCCGCTGCCCAGGCTCGTTCGAGCGGTCGTTCCAGGAATGACGGCTCGAGGCCACGGCAAGATTCTGGTGATCGGAAGCGCCTCCGCGCTTCGGGGCATGCGCCGGGCATCGACCTACAGCGCGGCGCGGGGCGCACAACTCGCCTACGTTCAGGCGGTCGGCGTCGAACTCGCCCAGCACAACATCAAGGTCAACGCCATCGCCCAGAACTTCGTGGACAACCCGACTTACTTCCCCGAAGAGGTTCAGCGAAACCCGCGCTTTCAGGAGCGGCTGAAACGCGAGGTGCCGCTCGGACGCCTCGTCTCCGCGCGGGAGGACGCCGAGTTCGCAGCGTACCTTTGCAGTGATGCCGCCGATTGCTTCGTCGGTCAGATCTTCCCAATCTGTGGGGGATGGGCTATCCGCTAGCACCGCGCCGATCCCTGCACCCATAGCCGGGATTTTCCTCGCAATAGGCATCGCGACAGCGCCGATCGGCGTATTGGAAAACGTTCGCGGCGCGGACGAACGAGCGGTCAGGCGTCGATCAGGCCAGTACCGGCAACGTCCGACACAGCCACTCGCGCCGACCGGCTTGTAACGGTCGAGTCACGGCGCGGCTGTTTACGGCCAGATCCAGTTCCCGCAATTCCGGGCGACCGTAAACCACCGGCGCGAACGCGACCGTGTCGGTCGGGTAGTCGCCCGACTCCGTGACGACTACCCGCAACCGTTCTCCCGCGATTTCCGCCGAGATGCGGGCAATCCCGTAGTCACCGCCCTGATAGCGCCGCGTTTCCCGGTCGTCCAGGAAATAGTCGAGCCGCGCGGACCGCTCGCGGCAGAACAAATGCAGTTCCACCGCGCTGAGATCCATGAAGCTGTTATGCAACGGACCGGGGTAATACGGCAGCACCGCCCCGTCGCGGACGAACAGCGGTAACTCATCCAGCGCGGCGGCGTAGACCAGCGCCCGCCCGCCCTCCAGCCACTCGCCGCGATTCAGATCGAACCACCAGCCCGGCGGTAGCACCACCGGCCGTTCCTGATATTTCATCCCATTGCGGACGATTTCCGGTCCCTGCCCTTCCCCGTGCAGAATCGGCGCGGCCAGCAGCGCGTCGCCAAGCAGATATTGATCGTCCAGATCGACGTACTCCGGTCCTGAATGGTGATAGAGCAGCGGACGGATCACCAGATCCCCATCCCGCCAATGGGCGAAGAAGCACTGGTACAGATACGGCAGCAAGCGGTAGCGGGTGCGGATCGCGCCGCGCATGGCGGCCAAGGGTTCCGGTCCGAACCGCCAGGGTTCCTGCGGCCGGGAATGGCGGATGGAATGGTTGCGGAAAAACGGGAACAGGCAACATGCCTGATGCCAGCGCACCAGCAGTTCGGCGCTGGTGTCGTCCATGAAACCGCCCACGTCGGGACCGTTGAAGGCCACTCCCGACAGGCTCAGGTTCAGCGAGCACGGCAGCGCCATCCGCAGATGCTTCCAGTTGCTGGCGTTGTCGCCGGTCCACACCGCGCTGTAACGCTGCGTTCCCGCGCAGGCGCTGCGGGTCAGCAGGAACGGCCGGCCGTCGGGATCGAGCCGGTCGCAGGCGGCGCGACTGGCCATCGCCATGAAGTGGGCATACTGGTTGTGATAGCGGTCGTGAGAAATCGCGCCATGCTGGAAGCGCATCTCGTCGGTGCGGCTGTAGCCGGTGGCGGGATCGTTCATGTCCAGCCAGACCCCGTCCACCGCGCTGTCCCGCAGAAAATCCGCCAGCCAGCCGGCCCACCACTCGCGGGCGCTCTCCAGGGTAAAATCGGGAAACACGGTGTCTCCCGGCCAGACCTTGCCCACGTACTCGCGGCCGCTGGCGGTCCGGCAGAACGCTTCCCGCTCCCGGCCGCTGTCGTAAACCGCATAGCCCGGCTCCCGCTTCACGCCCGGATCGACGATGGTCACCGCGCGGATGCCGACAGCTTTGAGATCGCGATTCAGACCGGCGGGGTCGAGAAAATCGGCCCGGTCCCAGGTGAACAGCCGGTAGCCGTCCATATAGTCGATGTCGTACCACAGGGCGCTGACCGGCACGTCGTGCGTGGAGAATTGGGCTGCCAGTTCCCGGAATTCCGCTTCGTACTGGTAGCCCCAGCGGCACTGGTGATAGCCCAGCGCCCACGGCGGCGGCAGCGGCGCCCGCCCGGTCAATGCCGCGTAACGCCGGACCACCTCGGCCAGCGTCGGACCGGCGAGCACATAGACGTCGGTGACACCGCCGAAGGATTGATACCAGAACTCGCCCGGCCGACTCTTACCGGCGTCCATGACGGTTCGGCCGGGATTGTCGAAAAACAGTCCCAGAAACCGCTCGCCCTTTTTGAGGATGGCGAAGGGAATGGCGACATAGGTGGGATCGTAATCGTCGCGCGCGTAAGTGTGGCGGAACACCGACACCACGTCCACGGTCACGCAGTCGGCACTGTCGCCCAGTTTGTTGAGACGCCGGGTGCGCTCCCCAAACCCGTAACAACCATCGACTCCGGCCAGATTGAAGTTGAGCAGCAGGTTCTCGCCGCAACAGCCGATGCCCTCGGCGACGGTGATCAGGCTGAAGCCGGCCAGTTCCAGCCGCAGGCAGGCCGACGTCAATTCGACCCGCCCCATCGCCGCCGCGAACACCGCCGTTGACGCCTCCAGCCGCGGCGCGACCGACCGGCCCACGCGCCATTCCAGCAATACCGCGTCCGAATGCTGGCCCGAGTCGGCGGCGACGGCATTCTCGAACCGCAGCCGCAGGCACCCCTCGGCGATGTCGGCGCAGGTGATTCGCAGTCGGACGCCGGGCCCGGTCAGCTCGACCGCCGCGTCGCCGACGGTCGCGCACTCGGCGTAATCGAAATTCAGCGGATGAATTTTCTGGCCGAAGAACATCCCCCGGTCTCTCAGGGCTGCGCTGACTTGGGCGCCTTGTCCTTGTTTTCGGCCAACATTTGGGCCAACTGGGTCGGCGGGACGTAACCGGGAATCATTTCACCGGACTCCAGAATCATGCTCGGCGTACCCCGCACCCCCAGCTTCTGGCCCAGTTCGTACTGCGCTTGCACCGGGTTCTCGCAAGTCTTGCGCTCGATGTTCTCGCCGCGCTTGGCCTTGGTCAGCGCCTCCTGCCGGTTGTCCGCGCACCAGACCGCCACCGCCTTGTTATAGGACTCGGAACCGATGCCCTCGCGCGGGAACATCAGGTAGCGTATCTTGATGCCTTCCTTGTTGTAAGCCGCGATCTGACCATGCATTTTGCGGCAGTAGCCGCAGTCGATGTCGGTGAACACCGTGACCGTGTGCTTGGCCGACCCCTCGGGGGCGAACACCACCATGTCCTTCTCGCCGACCGCCGCGATGGCCTTGCCCCGCAGTTCGCCCCGGCGGTTCTCGGTCAGGTTGGCGCGGGAACCCAGCTCGAGAATGTCGCCCTGTACCACGAACCGGCCATCCTCGCTCAGATAAAGAATCTGACCGCCGACGACCACCTCGTACAATCCCGGAATGGCGGTCGGATTGACGTTGTCGGGCTTTTCACCGTTCAGGGCGGCTTGCAGCTTCGTCAGATCCGGCTGCCCGACGGTGGGCGGCGCCGGCGCGGGATCGGCGGCCAGCGCGCTGGCGGCATGGAGAACGGCGGCAATCAACAAGGTCTTACGCATTTGAATATCCACATGATGGCAAGAAATAATGACTTCAGAGTTTAGCCAGCGGCCGGGGTTCCACAATGACCTGCCGGTTTCGGAAACGCAACCCCGGCACGGTCTGGCCGAATCCGCCAGCGAATTGCAGCGGCGGGATTTCCATTTCGACCTGCCGCCGGAACTGATCGCCCAGCATCCGCCGGCCCGGCGCGGCGACAGCCGGCTGCTGACCCTGAACGGCGCCACCGGCCAGATCGGCGACCGGCAATTTCGCGATCTGCCGGAGCTGCTTTTTCCCGGCGACCTGCTGGTGTTCAACGATACCCGGGTCATCCCGGCGCGACTCCACGGCCGCAAGGCCAGCGGCGGACGGATCGAATTGCTGGTGGAGCGGTTGCTCGACGAGCGGCGGGCGCTGGTCCACCTCCGCGCCAGCAAGCCTCCCAAACCCGGCGGTCTGTTGCTGCTGGATGCCGGTTTCGCCGCCACCGTGCTCGCACGCCACGACGACCTGTTCGAAATCCGCGCTGAGAGCGAGGAACCGCTGCTGGCGTTGCTGGAACGGCACGGCCGGCTACCCTTGCCGCCCTACATCACCCGCGAACCCACCACGGAAGACCGCGAGCGCTACCAGACGATCTACGCCCGCTGGCCCGGCGCGGTGGCCGCGCCCACCGCCGGCCTGCACTTCGATCGGACCCTGCTCGACCGGATCGCCGAGCGGGGTGTCGGGCGAACCTTCATCACCCTGCACGTCGGCGCTGGCACCTTCCAGCCGCTGCGGGCCGAGCGAGTAGCCGAACACGTCATGCACGCCGAACGAATCGAAGTCGATGTGGAGGTCTGCGAGCGCATTCGCGCCACCCGGACGCATGGTGGACGGGTGATCGCGGTCGGCACCACGGTGGTGCGGGCGCTGGAAGCCGCGGCCGGCGAGGATGGTATTCCCCAACCCTGGCGTGGCGAAACCCGCATCTTCATCCATCCCGGCCACCGATTCCGCTGCGTGGACGCGCTGATCACCAATTTCCACCTGCCGGAATCCACTCTGTTGATGCTGGTGGCGGCCTTCGCCGGCCACGCTGAAATCCTGCGCGCTTACCGCCACGCCGTGGAGCACCGCTACCGGTTCTTCAGCTACGGCGACGCCATGTTCGTCACCCGCCGGCCGCTCTCCTGAACGAAACGGCCCGCGCTCCGGTCCGAACCGGCGGTAGGACGCTTGAAATTCCACCCGGCGCCTATAGATTCATCAGGATTTCTTCACCGGAGCGTCACCATGAAACGCGTCTTTCTGTTTGTCGCCACCAACCTGGGGGTCGTGCTGCTGCTGGGCATCGTCGCCCGATTGCTGGGCGTGGATCGCTTCCTGTATCAGTCGGGCCTCAATCTCACCAGCCTGCTCGTCTTCGCCGCCATCTTCGGCATGGGCGGCTCGCTGATCTCGCTGTTCATGTCGAAATGGATGGCCAAGATGTCGGTTGGCGCCCAGGTCATCGAGCAGCCACGCACTCAAACCGAACGCTGGCTGGTCGAAACCGTCCAGCGTCAGGCCCAGGCGGCCGGGATCGGAATGCCTGAGGTCGCGATTTACGACTCGCCGGAACCGAACGCCTTCGCCACCGGCGCCAACCGCAATTCGGCGCTGGTCGCGATCAGCACCGGCCTGCTGCAACAAATGACCGCCGAGGAAGCGGAAGCGGTGCTCGGCCACGAAGTCAGCCATGTCGCCAACGGCGACATGGTGACGCTGAGCCTGTTGCAGGGGGTGTTGAACACCTTCGTGATCGCCCTGTCGCGGATCATCGGGTACCTGGTGGATCAAGCCCTGTCTTCCCGCAACGAGGAGCGCAGCGGTCCCGGTATCGGCTATTGGATAACCAGCATGATCCTTGAAATCGTGTTCGGCCTCGTGGCCTCGCTGATCGTGATGTGGTTCAGCCGCCAGCGCGAATTCCACGCCGACGCCGGCGGCGCCCGGCTGGCTGGCCGCGGCAAGATGATCGCGGCGCTGGAGCGGCTGCGGCAGTTGCACGAACCCTCCCAGTTACCCTCGCAGATGGCAGCCTTCGGCATCAACGGCGGTCTGGGCGACGGGCTGCGGAAGCTGTTCATGACCCATCCCCCCCTGGAGGAGCGGATCGCCGCCCTGCGCCAGCAGTCCTGACCGGTCAAAAAGCGCCGCGACGGCAATGCCGCGGCGCTTTTGGGGTGGAACGATCAACCGGCGTACTGTCGGAAGTCGAAATCCAGCTTGGGACCGGCTTCCGCGACCATGTTGCCCTGAACCAGGGTGACGCCGAACTGCCAGATGCTGGCCATCTGCGGCGCCGTGGACACTCCCGCGGCCACCACCCGGGTCTTCAGCTCCTGCGCCTTCTGCGCCAGCATCGCCATCGCCATGCGGCTGTTTTCGTCCTTGGCCTTGGCCAGGCGTTCGATCAGGCTGCCATCCAGCTTGATGTAATCGGGAACCAGTTCCCGGAGCAGCCGTTCGGAGTGCGCTTTGCCACCGAAATGAGACAAGGCTATGCCGCAACTCAGATCCCGCAGGCGCGCGCGCAGTTGACGGGTTTCGTCGAAGCATTCATCGGCGTCGTCCTCCTTGATCTCCAGTACCAGATGATTACCCGATAGTCGGCTGTCCTTGAAACGCTTGCCGAGCCAATCAAAAAAATCTTTATCAACCAAGGAATTGCGTGACACGCGAACAAACAGGACCGGCAGTTTGGCCGCTGCTCTCTGCAATTCGAGCAACGACGCCAATCCTCGGATGATAGTCCATTTGTCCAGGGCGCCCATCAGTCCAAAACGTACCGCCACGACACCCAGCTTTTCCATCGGATGAAGCTTGTCGGCCTCGTCCACGACCCCAAGATACGTTTTGTAGCGCGCTTCCTCGGCGTTTTCGAAACTGACGATCGGCTGATAGGACACGCTCAGACGCCCCTTGGTCAGGGCGGTTTTGATCAGTCGGATCGCGGCTTCATCCTGCTCGCTGACCGTGGTGGCGGTGGCGCCTTGCCGTTCCTCCTTCGGGAGAGCGTAAATCTCGACTTGATTCCCGCCCTTCTGGCGGGCTCCTTCGCAGGCCCGGTCGGCGTGCGACAAAGCCTGAACGGCGCTTTCATGTCCGCCGCTCGCCGCGCAGACGCCGATGCAGCAGGTCGTGGTGAACAGCTTGCCGCCGACCTGAAAGCTGTGTTCGGCGACCGACTCGCGGATGCGCTCGGCCAAGGCCAGCGGATCGGTCGGCGAATTCGCGGGCACGTAAATGGCGAACACCCCGCTGGCGAAATGAGCGGCGACATCCTCGAGAGCCAACATTTCCTTGAACAGGTTGGCGACCTCGATCATGAATTGCTCGACGGCCTCGAACCCCATGGCGTACCGAATGGCGGCGTAATCCGTGAGCAGAACGTACAACACGGCGCCATCGTGATCGATTTCCAGGGCTTCAAGAAAGAAACGCCGGGTATACAGCCCGGTGGTGTCGTCGTACTTAAGCAGGTTCTCGAGTTGCTGGTTGTAGGCGCTCCTCTCCGGAGTGGTGTCCCGGACGATGATCTGGGTGCACGGCTCGTCGTTCATCCGGGTCGGCGCACATTCCAGCAGGATCGGGAAGGTTTGACCGTTGCTGCGCATCCCGACCAGTTCCACCTGTTCGATCGCCTTGCCCGAACGGATGCTGCGGCGCAAAACGCTTTTCAAGGCATCCCGGTATCCCGGTGGCACCATGTGGACCAACTGGATATTACCCAGATCTTCCTTGCGCTCGTAACCAAACAGGCGGAGATAGGCAGGATTGGCGTAGGAGTGAACCCCCTCGTGAATGTAGGCGATGGCCTCCTGGATGTTTTCCAGCAGCGCCTGACTGCGAATCTCGCTCTCCGTGATGCGGATCTCGAAGGATTGCTCGCGCTTGCGCGCTTGCAAGTGGCGCAATTCCTTGCGGACCACCGATACCAGATGATCGGCGTCATCCAGGTAGAAATAGTTGTCGGCGCCTTCCTCCAGCATGCGGGCAGGCTTGTAATGCAGGCGGGATTCATCGTCCACCACGGCGATGATCGGAATGTCCTGTTTGGACTCGACCACCATCAGCCGCGCTTCGGCGATGGTGGGCAATCCCTCACCCAGCCGCAACAGGATCACATCGAGCGGCCGGTAATCGATCGCGCCGCGAGCTTCTTCCGCCTGATCGGTCTGGATCAGGTCGAGCTGGTAGCCCTCGCCATCCAAGGTCTTGACGATATGATCGATATCGGACCGGGAACGATCCAAAATGAGCAGATTGATGAGGGGAGGATCAGACACGCGTTCCAACCTCTGCTGATGGCCAGGATCCAATTTTCTTCATGATAGCCAATGCCCCGGTCTCCTTCACCCCAAAATGGGATGGTACCCGCGGAACCTGACGGGAACTTGTCTTTGCGGTTATCATATTTTGTTTATGCAACCTAATCACTCTGGCTGAAGGCAGGCATGGCATGGCAACCTATAGTACCAATGAATTCAGGAGCGGGCTGAAAATCATGCTGGATGGCGATCCCTACGCCATCGTCGAGAACGAGTTCGTCAAGCCTGGTAAGGGCCAGGCATTCAACCGGGTCAAGGTGCGCAATCTGAAGAGCGGGCGAACCATCGAGCGGACCTTCAAATCGGGCGACACCGCCGAAGGTGCCGACGTGGTCGATGTGGAACTGCAATATCTCTACAACGACGGCGAGCACTGGCACTTCATGGACCCGCAAAACTACGAGCAACTCACCGCCGAAGCGACCGCCGTGGGCGATGCCGCCAAATGGCTCAAGGAAGAGGCGATCTGCCAGGTGACCCTGTGGAACGGCGCGCCATTGAGCGTCTCGCCACCCAATTTCGTGATCATGACCATCGTCGAGACCGATCCCGGTCTGCGCGGCGATACCTCGGGCGGCGGCGGCAAGCCGGCGATCCTGGAAACCGGGGCGGTGGTCCGGGTGCCCCTGTTCGTCCAGAGCGGCGAAGTCATCAAGGTCGACACCCGCAACGGCGAGTACGTGTCCCGGGTCAAGGAGTGAGTGGATCGGCCGGGACGTGGAATCGATCTCCTGGCGGCCAACCGCCGATCTGGCCATCCTGCGCCTGCGGGCCGGACTGCTGGCGCGCGCCCGGGCTTTCTTCGCGGCGCGCGGCGTGCTGGAAGTGGAAACGCCAGCCTTGTCGGCGGCGGCGATCACCGATCCCCACCTGATCAGCTTTAGCACGATCTATTCAGGACCGGGACCGCGCCACGGGCAAACGCTGTACCTGCACACCTCGCCGGAATTCCCGATGAAGCGGTTGCTGGCGGCGGGCAGCGGTTGCATCTACCAATTCGCGCGGGTGTTCCGCGACGGCGAAGCCGGCCGCCGCCACAATCCCGAGTTCACCCTGCTGGAATGGTACCGGGTCGGTTTCGACCATCACCGGCTGATGGCGGAGGTGGCGGAACTGGTCGCGGAACTGCTGGCCGGACGGCTGGCGCTGGCGGAGCCGGAGCGGCTGAGCTATCGCGAACTGTTCCAGCACCATCTGGATCTGGACCCGCACCGGGTCGGCGTGGCGAAACTGGCGGCCTGCGCCGAGGCGCGGAACGTGCCGATCCCGCCCGGGATGCCGGCGGGCGATACCGATCCATGGCTGGATTTATTGTTGACGCACTGCATCGAGTCGCGGCTGGGACGGGGACGATTGACTTTCGTGTACGATTATCCGGCTTCGCAGGCGGCTCTGGCGCGATTGCGACCGGCCGATCCACCGGTCGGCGAGCGTTTCGAGCTGTACCTGAACGGCGTCGAACTGGCCAACGGCTTTCACGAACTGGGCGATGCCGCCGAGCAATACCGCCGGTTCGAGTCGGAGAACGCGGCGCGGCGGGCGCGGGACCTGCCGGTCATGCCGGTGGACGGGAATCTGCTGGCCGCGCTGGAGGCTGGATTGCCGAATTGCGCGGGCGTGGCGATCGGCTTCGACCGATTGGTGATGCTGGCGGCGGGAAAGGCGTCGCTGGCGGAGGCGCTGGCGTTTCCGGTCGACCGCGCCTGAACTCCCAGCCCGCTTGCCAGCGATGGCCCCGATTGACCGCTCGCCAGTGGAGCCGCCCCATCGCGCCCGACTGCTATCCAGCAGCGGGTTTGGCGACCTTCCCCAGCCGTTGTCCCACCCGCACCGTCGCCCCCGCCCGTACTTCGGTTTCCCAGCGCGCCATGCCCGGACCGAATAGCAGGATCGCGGTGGAACCCATGTTGAAACGGCCCATCTCCGCGCCCTTGTCGAGCCGAACCGCCCCATCGCCGTTGGCCGGATAGCTCCAGCACCGGATGGCCGTTCCCAGCGGCGGAGTGATCGCCCCGGTCCAGACCGTCTCGATCGAGGCCACGTTGATCGCGCCCACCAGCACCAGCGCCATTGGCCCCGCCGGTGTATCGAACAGCATCGCCACCCGCTCGTTGCGGGCGAACAACTCCGGCACCACCCGCGTGGTCAGCGGCGACACGCTGAACAGCTTGCCCGGAATGTGAACCATCTCCCGCAACCGGCCGGCCAGCGGCATGTGGATGCGGTGATAGTCGCGCGGCGACAGGTACAGAGTGGCGAAGGCGCCGCCCCGGAACGGCCGCGCTCGCTCCGGATTGCCGCCGAGCAGCGCTGTCAGCGAAAAGCTCCGCCCCTTGGCCTGCAGCACGGCGTCGGCGTCTGCCACCCCGATCCGGCTGACCGCGCCGTCCACCGGGCAGCACACCACCCGGTCGCCCGGCGCCACCGGCCGCGCCCCGGGCCTGAGCGCCCGGGTGAAAAAGGCGTTGAAATCCGGGTAGGCGCGCGCATCCGGCTCCAGCGCCTCGGCCAGATTCACCCGGAAATGGCGGGCGAATCCCCGGATCAGGATGTCCTTGAACCAGGGAGTTCGAGCCCGCGTCACCCGGTAGGTCAGGCGAGTCAGCAGCCGCTGCGGCAACAGGTATTGCGGCAGGTTGCGCAAATAATCAACCGGGGTGGCGGGCGAATCGGAGGCGTGGGTGTCGGCCATGGGCAAGCACTTCGGTAGAGTGGTAGGCAGGGGCGGCGTTGAAGATCGAAACAGCATATCCGGGTTACCGCCGAGACGGTAGAATAAACGGGTAATCCACGGATGCCCGATCCGCCCCCGCCGCCAATCCTCAACTGTCCGCCCCGTGCCCCATGACCGACCGCGACGATGTTCCGACCTACTTGCACACGATCCGTGACCTGATCCGCTGGGGCGCCAGCCGCATGAACGAAGCCGGCCTGCATTTCGGCCACGGCACCGACAACGCCATCGACGAAGCGGCGGCGCTGGTGTTGCACGCCCTGCACCTGCCGCCGGATCTACATGTCGAGTTCTTTCAGTCGAACGTGACGCCACCGGAAAAGCAGGCGGCATTGCAACTGCTCGAACGGCGTATCGCCGAGCGCAAGCCGGCCGTTTATTTGACCCAGCGTGCCTGGTTTATGGGCCTGTCGTTCCACGTGGACGAGCGGGTGCTGGTCCCCCGCTCGCCGCTGGCGGAATTGATCGAACGGCATTTCGCGCCGTGGCTACCCGACAGTCGCAAGGTGGAGAACATTCTGGATCTGGGCACTGGCAGCGGCTGCATCGGCATCGCCTGTGCCTACTCTTTCCCGGACGCGAGGGTGGATTTGGTGGACGTTTCTCCCGAGGCCCTAGAGGTGGCGCGGCGCAACGTCGCCGAGCATGGGCTGGAGGATCAGGTCGAGGTGATCCAGTCCGATCTGTTCTCGGCGCTGAAAGGCCGCCACTACGACATCATCGTCAGCAATCCGCCCTACGTCGGCCTGAAGGAGCTGGATACTCTGCCGGCCGAATACCACCACGAACCGCGGCAGGGCCTGGCCGCGGGCGAGGAGGGACTGGACGTGGTGGTGGAAATCCTGCGGCAGGCGGCGGATCACCTGAAGCGCGAGGGGCTGTTGATCGTCGAGGTCGGCAACGCTCAGTACGCCCTGTGCGAGGCGTTTCCCGACGTGCCGTTCACCTGGCTGGAATTCGAGCGTGGCGGCCAAGGGGTGTTTTTGTTGAATGCCGCGCAATTGCGACGATTGTGAGCAGCGCGGGCAAGGAGCGAGAGGCTCGGTTCCGACAGAAATGACCCAAACACGATGGTGCGACTCGGCATCGTTGATCGATGGCGTACCGTCGATTGGGGGTCGAGCTTGAACGGTAAACCACTTAGACGAGCGGGTGCAAAAAGCTGGGCTTGGGCAATCATCGTTCTAGGCATCGGCTTCGTGGGCAGCACCTCCGGCCGGATGGCCGATCTCGGCGTGGTGCCCATCGCCGACGAGGTCAGGGTTTTGCAAGACCTGTTGGCGACGCCGGCCGATGGTGTGTCGATCATCGCCACCTCGATGGATACGGCGATGTTGTGCCAGCAAATTCGTAAGCTCGATAAAAATTCTCTCATCATCGCTTCGGAGTGGGCGGCCACCGAACGGTTAATCGAACTCGGTGGCAAGGCGGTAGAGGGAGTGGTCATGGTGCAACCTTTCGACCGCACCAGCACCGCGCCGCGTTACCTAGCCTTTTACCAGGACACCGCGACCGGTTTCATCTCGAGCCCGGCGTTGGCGGCATCGCTGCCTTCGACGCCGCCAACGTGGTGCTCGACGCGCTCGCCCAGCGCCAGGCGGGGCACAGCATCGAGGATATCGTGCTGGCCATGCGCTGCTTCGATGACGTCCAGGAACCGATCATCTTTAACGAGTTCGGCGAGATGAAGCGGAGCCCTCGCATCACGGTCGCGCGCGACAGCCAATTCATGTTGGTCGAGTAAAGCCATGTTCTCTGCCCGACCCCTGCGGCTTTGGCTGGCGTTGCGCATCATGTTGGCGGGACTGGTTCCGCTGGCGGTGGTGGCCGCCCTCATCCTGGGGGTGCTGCTACCGCAACTGCGTGCGGACCTCGAAATCCACTATCAGACCCTGGCTCGCGCCATCGCCGGTCAAATCGAGATTCACCTGCTCGGTGCGGAGCGCGAGTTGCGCGTCGTCGCGGAAGACCTCCGCAACCACCAGCGCGGCCTCCCAGCGTCGCATTGGTTTAGTCATCTGGACGCGCATGCCGAAACGGGCTACATGTTCGCGGCGATTTACATCATCGATTCGGACGATTCGACGTACTCGGTCGGTCTGCCTCAGGCCGAGCGCCACCATCGCGATGATCTGTTGGGGCTCGATCTTGCCAAGTGGGCCATCCTGCGCGAGGCGCGCGAGCGGAACGAGGCAGTGTGGTCGGAGACCTTCCTGTCCGCCGTGACCGGCCAGCTCGCCGTGGCCTTGGCGATTCCGGTGGCCGAGCACACGCTCGTCGGCGAGATCGCCATCGATCGGCTTTCGAAATTCATCGGTCGTTCGCCCGCCGAATCGGGGATCGTGACGATGATCCTCGACCGCCAAGGCCAGATCATCGCCCATTCCCGGGCCGCCCTGAATGGCCAGCAGCCTAGTCTCGGCCACCTCCCCATCGTCCGCGATGCCTCGGAAGGGCGCTTCGCGACCCGCAGTTTCGAGTGGGACGGCGAACGGTTCGTCGGCATCCCGGTCACCGTTCCGCAACTCGACTGGATCGTGCTGGTCGCGCAACCCCGCAGCGAGGCGTTCCGACCGTTTTTGTCCACCTTGTGGGTGCTGGTGGCCGGCGTGCTGGTGGCCCTGCCGTTGGCAACCCTCGTCGCGTGGGGGCTGGCTCGCGGCTTCGCGCGGCGCATCGGTCGCTACGCCGAACAAGCCCACGCCATCGCCGAGGGCCACTACGACCAACCGTGGCCGATCACCCGGATTCGGGAATTCGACAACCTGGCCGGCGATCTCGAACGGATGTCGCGCGCCATTCGCCAGCGCGAGCGGGACCTGGCGACCAGCGAGGCACGTTTTCGGTCCGTGATCGGCAATGCCCCGGTGGTCCTCTTCCAGTTCGACGAGCGCGGTATTTTTACCTTCAGCGAAGGCAAAGGGTTGGCCGGCATCGGGCGGGCAGCCGGCGAAGCGGTCGGTCGGTCCGTATTCGAGCTTTACCGCGACTATCCCGAGATCTGCGACTATGCCCGCCGCACCCTCAACGGAGAATCGGTGCGATTCAACACGCGGATTGGGGAGGTCTTTCTCGACGTTTACGCCAACCCCGTGCGGGCTGTCGATGGTTCTTTTCAGGTAATAGGCGTAACGGTGGACATCACCGAGCGCCAGCGGGCCGAAGAGGCGCGGCGGGAGAGCGAAGCGCGTTTGCGCGCCGCCATCGAATGTATCCCCTTCGACTTTTTCCTGATCGGTGTCAATGGTCGCTATGCTCTGCAAAACTCAGTCTCCAGGAAACATTGGGGAGACATGGTTGGCAAATGCCCCGATGACGTCACCGACGACGCGGCAACGCTGGCACATTGGAACGAGAACAATCGCAAGGCCCTTGCCGGCCAGATCGTCGATGAAGAGGTGCGTGTCACTATCCATGATGAAGAGAGTTTCATTCATAACATCATTGCGCCAATCGAGGATGCCAGTGAAATCAGGGGCATCGTGGGGCTAAACATCGACATCACCGACCGCAGGAGGAGCGAGGAGGCGCTACGGCAGGCGAACCTAGTGGTGGAAAACAGTCCGGTGATGCTGTTCCGCTGGAAAGCCGAAGACGGTTGGCCCGTGGCATTCGTCTCGCATAACGTCAAACAGCTCGGTTATTCCCCCGGGGAACTCCTCGATGGATCGTTTCACTTTAGGCCATTTCCGACAAAGATTTTACCCATCATGCAGGCCGAACCAAGATGTCC
>JAVMKL010000213.1:0-3580 GCA_031732875.1 Candidatus Competibacter sp.
ATGCCGGTGGCGACCGCGAAGATGTTGGGGTCGAAGATGATGTCCTGCGGTGGAAAGCCGACCTGTTCGGTGAGAATGCGGTAGGCCCGCCGGCAGATGGAGAATTTGCGCTCCTCGGTGTCGGCCTGACCCTGTTCGTCGAACGCCATGACGATGGCTGCCGCGCCGTAACGGCGGATCAGTCGCGCCTGGCGAACGAACTCCGCCTCGCCTTCCTTCATGCTGATGGAATTCACCACCGGCTTGCCCTGGATGCGCTTGAGACCGGCTTCCAGAATCTCCCACTTGGAGGAGTCGATCATCACCGGTACCCGGCTGATGTCGGGCTCGGCGGCGATGAGATTCAGGAAGGTGACCATGGCCTCTTTCGAGTCGAGCATCCCCTCGTCCATGTTGATGTCGATGATCTGCGCGCCGCTGTCGACCTGCTGGCGGGCGATGTCCAGCGCGGCGTTGTAGTCGCCGGCCTTGATCAGCCGTTTGAACACCGCCGAACCGGTGACGTTGGTGCGCTCGCCAACGTTGACGAACAGCGAGTCCGGGCCAATGTCGAGCGGCTCCAGTCCGGCCAGCCGGCAGCGCGGTTCGATATGGGGAACCTCGCGCGGCGGCAATTCCCGCACGGCTTCGGCGATGGCGCGGATGTGGGCTGGCGTCGTGCCGCAGCAGCCGCCGACGATGTTGAGGAACCCGCTCTCGGCGAACTCGCGGATGATAGACGCCATCTGCGCCGGCGTTTCGTCGTACTCGCCGAAGGCATTGGGCAAGCCGGCGTTGGGATGGGCGGAGACGTGCGTGTCGGCGATGCGCGCCAGTTCGGCGACGTAGGGTCGGAGTTGCGTGGCGCCCAGGGCGCAGTTGAGGCCGAAGGACAGCGGCTGGATGTGGCACAGCGAGTTCCAGAACGCCTCGGTGGTCTGCCCGGACAGCGTGCGGCCGGAGGCGTCGGTGATGGTGCCGGAGATCATCACCGGCAGACGTTGGCCGATCCGGTCGAAAAATTGTTGAACGGCGAACACCGCCGCCTTGGCGTTCAGGGTGTCGAAAATGGTTTCCACCATCAGGATATCGACGCCGCCTTCGACCAGGGCTTGGGTCGCCTCGGCGTACGCGGCGACCAGTGCGTCGAAGGTGATATTGCGAAAACCGGGATTGTTGACGTCCGGCGACAGGCTGGCGGTGCGGTTGGTGGGGCCGAGAATCCCGGCCACGAAGCGGGGCCGGGCCGGATCGCGGGCGGTAAATTCGTCGGCGACTTCGCGCGCCAGCCGCGCTGCTTCCCGGTTCAACTCCGGTACCAGGGATTCCATGCCGTAGTCGTGCATGGAGATCGCGGTGGAGTTGAAGGTGTTGGTTTCGATGATGTCGGCGCCGGCATCCAGGTAGGCGGCATGAATCTCGCGGATGATGGCCGGCTGGGTCAGCACCAGCAGGTCGTTGTTGCCCTTGAGATCGCTGGGCCAGTCGCGGAAGCGCTCGCCCCGGTAATCGGCCTCCCGCAGGCGGTGGCTCTGGATCATGGTGCCCATCGCGCCGTCGAGAATCAGGATGCGGCGGGCGAGCAGGTCGTGCAGCGGTGCGGTGCGGTCGACGGTCATCGGCGGGTTACTCGGCAACTTCGGTGGAATGGGGCAAATTCAACTAAGCTGGAACGCATCCCGAATCCATTCCAGGCGCGGTTCGTGCTCGGCGTGGAGGATCGCTACTACGTCGAAGCGGCAGGGCAGATCGAGACGCTGGCGTTGCAGATAGAACGCCGCCGCTCGCAACAGACGCTGTTGCTTGCGGTGGGTGACCGACTCGGCGGGCGTGCCGTAGCGGGTATGGCCGCGACTGCGCACTTCCACGAACACCAGTTGTTCCCGATCTCGCATGATCAAGTCCAGTTCGCCGGTACGGCAGCGGAAATTGCGCGTCACCAGGGTCAATCCTCGTGCTTCCAGATAACGGCAGGCCAATTCCTCGGCGGCGGTTCCCTGGGCGACGCGGGTGGTCACCGATCGTCTCCGGTCGTGGAAGAATGCGTCGGAGATTGCATGGAATTTTCGTCGTTCAAGGGCTTGTGGATGAGGGTCGAACCCATGCGCCACGGCCGATCCGTCGATACGGCGGATCAGGCCGTTTGCTTTTCCAGCCGATACAGCCGCAATGGTGGAATGTTGAGCAGCTCGACGACGGCGTGCGCCGGGCCAAACAGGGGGCGCGACATCTCTTCAACCTGCTTGCTGAGCTGGTAGGCAACGAACCGACCGCCGGGGACGAGCACGGAAAAAATCGCTTCGAGAATTCGCACGCCCGTCTGGCGGCTCATCGTCGAGAACGGAATTCCCGAAATCACCACATCCGGGGCGGGCAAACCGTATAGTGAGAGCGTTTTTTGAATTTCGTGCGCGCTGCCGCAGTGCGCGATGAGTCGCTTGTCCTCGATGCGCCCGAGCAAACCGCAAAATCGCTGGTTGATCTCGATGCTCAACAACCTCGCGCATGGCGGCATCGCCTTGAGAATGGCTCGGGTCGTGCCGCCGGTGCCGGCTCCCAGATCGACGATGGTGTGGGCGGAACGGACTTCCGCCAGTTCCACGATGCGTTGTTCGAGAAATCGCGAACTCGGAAGGATGGACGCCACTTGTCGGGGATTTCTCAGGAATTCCTTTAGGAAGACGATTTGGTCGTTCATTTTCGATGTTTTTCGCGCGCGGAGGCTGTTTCATGGATTTTACTCCACTAGGAGGTTGGTTACATGCCCGGCTGCGATTTTGGGTATGCGAATTCGCGATATCCGCGATTGCTGCTGGCAACCGAAGGTAAGAGGTAACCCCATGGCCGTTGAATCCGGCGCATTGTACGTGGTGGCGACGCCGATCGGGAATCTGGAAGATATCACCGCCCGGGCGCTGCGCGTACTGCGGGAAGTGGACTGCATCGCCGCCGAGGATACCCGACACACCGGGCAACTGCTCCGGCATTTCGGCATCGACACGCCGCTGCTGTCCTTGCACGAGCACAACGAGCGTGGCCGGCTGGAGTCCGTCATTGCCATGCTGCGAGAGGGTCGATCAGTCGCGCTGGTGTCGGACGCCGGCACGCCGCTGATCAGCGACCCCGGCTTTCCCCTGGTGCGCGAACTGCGCCGGCAGGGCTCGAAGGTGATCCCGGTGCCGGGGCCGAGCAGCGTGCTGGCGGCCTTGTCCGTCGCTGGCCTGCCGACCGACCGTTTTGTGTTCGAGGGGTTTCCGCCGCCCAAAACCGCCGCCCGCCGCGCCCGCCTGCAAGCTCTGACGGGGGAGGAGCGTACTCTGGTGTTTCTCGAAGCCAGCCACCGGGTGGCGGAGACGCTGGTCGATCTGGCGGCGGTGTTCGGCGCGGAGCGGTGGGCGGTGGTCGCCCGCGAACTGACCAAGCGGTTCGAGGAAGTGCACGGCGCGCCCCTGGGCGAGCTGGGAACTTGGCTGGCGGCCGACGCCAACCGCCAGAAGGGCGAATTCGTCCTGGTGGTGCAGGGCGTTCCGGCCGCGAGCGAGGCGGATACGCCCGAGATTCGGCGCCTGCTGCGGGCGTTGCTGGCGGAACTGCCGATCAG
>JAVMKL010000214.1:0-3565 GCA_031732875.1 Candidatus Competibacter sp.
TGCGCAGCAAGCCGGAATACGAGGACTGCAAGCGGTTGGCGCTGGAGCACGGCGTACCGATTCATGCCATTTACACTGCGGTACAGGCGGCGTTGGTGGCCCTGGGCCTGCCGGCGGAACCGGTGGAGCCGTCATCCTGAACGCCAAAGTCACCTCGCCTCTGGCGGAGCCCGGTTACCAAGGCCTGCTGGAACGGCTGCGCGGGATAGGTTCGTTACCCTGGATTTGCAGGGCTATCGCCGGAGGATCTTCAATATCGCGTCCCGAGCAGAGATGCCGGACGATTTTCAATCATCGAGGATCATCGGTGGTGGGGGCGCCGGCGCCGGAATGCAGGACTTTTTCTCGTACTGACTTCGAGTGTTGCAATCGTCGCTCGTATAGGAAGGTTGAGTCGCGGGAGGTGGCAAGTCGGAATTGTGAGCGCAGCCTGACGCGATGAATAACGTCAGGCCGAGAGCAGTGAGAAGAAGGGGTAATTTGGGCATGGCGTGGCATCGAACCCGGGTGGGTTGGGCGAAGTGGGTATCAGGCTGGCCGAAGCGTTTGACCGGGCCGTGTGCAATGTATCATGAAGCGTCGCCGGGGCAATAGGAGAGGGGAGCGGTGAACGAGGCGTCCTTGCGCGCGTTGCTGGAGCAGGTTCGTTCCGGGGGGTTGGCGGTGGATCGGGCGGTGGACCAGTTGCGGGAACTGCCGTTCCGGGATCTGGGCGAGACGGTACTCGACAGCCACCGGGAACTGCGGCGCGGCCACCCCGAGGTGATCTATTGTGCCGGTAAGACCGTCGCTCAGGTGCGAACCATCGTCACGGCCATGCTGGAAGGCGGCGGCGATATTTTGGCGACCCGTGCGACAGCGGACATGGCTGCGGCGGTGGCGGAGTTACATCCGGCGGCCCGCTACAATCCAGTGGGACAAACCATCGCCATCCAGCGCCGTGCGCGGCCCTCGACCGAGTCCTGGATCGCCATCGTGACCGCCGGTACTTCCGATCAGCCGGTGGCGGAGGAAGCGGCGGAGACCGCTCGTTTGTTCGGTAACCGGGTCGAGCGGATCAACGACGTGGGCGTGGCCGGTTTGCACCGCCTGCTGGCTCGGCTGGACGTGATCCGGGGCGCGCGGGTCGCGATCGTCGTCGCCGGGATGGAAGGGGCGCTGGCCAGCGTTGTGGCCGGGCTGGTGGCCCGCCCGGTGATCGCGGTGCCGACCAGCGTCGGCTATGGCGCCAATTTCAACGGCCTGTCGGCGCTGCTGGGGATGTTGACGTCCTGCGCCGGCGGGGTGGGCGTTGTGAACATCGACAACGGTTTCGGCGCGGCCTGTCTGGCCAGCATGATCAACCAGCCTTAACGAGAGCGAGCGATGACCGCACCCAAACCGCTGTTGCTGGTGGATGGTTCGTCTTGGCTGCACCGGGCCTTCAACGCCCTGCCGGCGCTGAGCACCAAGACCGGCGAGCCCACCGGCGCGCTGTACGGGGTGCTGAACATGTTGCGCCGGTTGCTGGCCGATTACCAACCGGATTATCTGGCGGTGGTGTTCGACGCTCCCGGTAAGACTTTCCGCCACGAGCAGTACGCCGCCTACAAGGCTCATCGGCCTCCGTTGGACCCGCAACTGATCCAGCAGATCGAGCCGCTTCATACGTGCATCCGTGCCATGGGCCTGCCGTTGCTGCAAGTGGCGGGGGTCGAGGCCGACGATGTCATCGGCACGCTGACCCAACAGGCGACTGCGCGGGGATTACCGGTGCTGATCGTCAGCGGCGACAAGGACCTGGCGCAGTTGGTGGACGAGCAGGTGCGAATGCTGGACACCATGAAGAACGTGGTGACCGATATCGCTGGGGTGGAACAGAAATTCGGGGTGCCGCCGGCCCTGATCGTGGATTGGCTGGCCCTGGTCGGCGACAGTTCCGACAATATCCCCGGTGTGTCGGGAGTCGGACCGGTGACTGCCGCCAAGTGGCTGCGCGAGTACGGCTCGCTGGACAATCTGGTGGCGAATGCCGCCGCCATCTCCGGCAAAATCGGCGACAAGCTGCGGGCCGGACTGGAGCAGTTGCTGCTGTCCCGGCAATTGGCAATGCTGGATTGTCAGGTGCCACTTCCGGTTTCGTTCGAGGATTTGCGGCCCACACCACCGGATGCCGCCGCGCTGCAGGTGCTGTACGAACGCTATGAGTTCCGTTCCTGGTTGAAAGATCTATCGTCCGATAGACGGGAGATAGCCGCCTCAACACCAGCGCCGGTGATGAACCAGCCTTCTCTTGACTTGGAGGAAATGCCCAGCGAACCAACCCATTATCAACTGGTGCTCGATCAGGCGGCGCTCGACGGCTGGCTGGAGCGGCTGCGGACGGCGGAGTTGTTCGCCTTCGATACCGAAACCACCAGCCTGAATTATCTGGACGCCCGCATCGTCGGTGTGTCGTTCGCGGTGAACCCGTGCGAGGCGGCTTATGTGCCGCTGGCGCATGACTATCCCGGCGCCCCGGACCAGTTGAACCGGGAATGGGTGTTGGAGCAATTGCGCCCACTGCTGGAAGACCCGGCGCGACCCAAACTGGGCCAGCATCTCAAGTACGACTCGCACGTGCTGGCCAATCACGGCATCGCGCTGCGCGGCATCCGGCACGACACCCTGCTGGAATCCTACGTGTTGGACTCCACCGCCCGGCACGACATGGATTCGCTGGCGGAGCGGCATCTGAAGCTGCGCACCATCCATTACGAGGAGGTGGCGGGGAAGGGGGCCAAACAGTTGACATTCGATCAGGTGGCGCTGGAGCAGGCCGGACCCTACGCCGCCGAGGATGCCGACGTCACCTTACGCCTGCATTGTTGCCTGTGGCCGCGACTGGAACGGGAACCGAATTTGAGGCGGCTTTATGAGGAGCTTGAAATTCCACTGATTCCGATCCTGGCGCGGATGGAGCGGACCGGGGTGCGGGTGGACGCGGCGGCGTTGCGCCAACACGGCGGCGAACTGGCCAAACGGCTGTGGGGATTGGAGCAGCAGGCTTACGACTTGGCCGGGGAGCGTTTTAACCTGGGGTCGCCCAAGCAATTGCAGACGATTTTGTTCGAGCGGCTGGGCCTGCCGGCGGGCAAGAAGACCGCCACCGGACAGGCGTCTACCGCCGAGGATGTGTTGCAAGAACTGGCGCTGGCCTATCCGTTGCCGGGCGTCATTCTGGAACACCGAACGCTGAGCAAGCTGAAATCCACCTACACCGACCGGCTGCCCGAGCAGATTCATCCACGCACCGGCCGGGTCCACACCTCCTATCATCAGGCGATAGCCAGCACCGGCCGGCTGTCGTCCTCCGATCCCAACTTGCAGAACATCCCGATCCGTACCCCGGAAGGAAGGCGCATCCGCCAGGCGTTCGTGCCGGAACCGGGTTGGGTGATGCTGGCGGCGGATTATTCGCAGATCGAGCTGCGGATCATGGCCCATCTGTCCGGCGACGAGGGCTTGTTGCGAGCCTTCGCCACCGGCGCTGACGTGCATCGCGCCACCGCCGCCGAAGTGTTCGGGGTGGCGTTGGAGGAGGTCA
>JAVMKL010000215.1:0-3560 GCA_031732875.1 Candidatus Competibacter sp.
CTAATTCTCCCCCCGCTCCACCATCGGATCGTTATCCTCGCCATCCCCGGTGGGGCGGTGCGGACAGTCGGGACGACTGCAGTGGCCGTAGAGGATCAGGCAATGCTCGGCCAGTTCGAACCCGAGCCGCTGGGCGATCACCCGCTGCCGACGCTCGATGTCCTCGTCGCAAAACTCCTCGATCCGGCCGCATTCCAGGCACAGGATGTGGTCGTGATGCTCGCCCTGGTTGATTTCGAACACCGACTGGCCGCTTTCGAAATGATGGCGCTTGACCAATCCGGCCGACTCGAACTGGGTCAACACCCGATAGACGGTCGCCAGGCCGATCTCCTCGCCCGAATCGACCAGCGACTGATAGATCGCATCGGCGGTCAGGTGCGTGCTGCCCTGATGCTGCAGCATGTCGAGAATCTTCATGCGCGGCAGGGTGACCTTCAGGCCCGCCTGCTTGAGTTCTTTCGAGCCCACGCGGAACTCTCCCGGGATTGCGCTTACCCACGGGTTGCCGTAGTACGTTATGATGTAGCCAAGTTCACAAGCAACCCGGACCCTGCCTTCCATGCTTCACTTGTCCCTACGCGCCACCGGCGTCCTGCTGCTGGTTCTGACGGCCGGCTGCGAATCAACGTTGCCCAGTTTCTACACTGTCCCAGTCCGCCAGGGCAACTATATCGATCAGGCGATGGTCGCTCGATTGCACCCCGGCATGACCAAACAGCAGGTTCAGCGCATCCTGGGCACACCGCTGGTCGCCGATCCGTTCCATCAGAACCGCTGGGATTATTACTACCAATACGGCAGGGGCGGCCAGATCAGCGAGCGGCGCCACGTCATCCTGTGGTTCAAGGGCGACACGCTGGATCGCATCGACGGCGAGGTGAACTAACCGTCTTCCGGCTCCAGATCGCCGCCTCCCCTGCGCATGCGCTTGCCCTCGGCGGCGCGCTTCTTGCGAACCTCCTTGGGATCGGCGATCAGCGGCCGATAGATCTCCACCCGGTCGCCGGCGCGCAGAGTGGTCGAAAGCTTGCCCAGCTTGCCGAACACGCCGACCTTGGCGATTTGGATCTGGATCTCCGGGAACCGCTCCTGGATGCGCGACTTGACGATGGCCTGTTCCAGGGTCGCCCCTTCCGGAATCTCGACCGAAATGATGGTTTGCTCTTCGGGCCGGGCATAGGCCACCTCAACCCGGATCGTGGCGGGATTATCGTCTGCCATACAGATTGACCGCGCGTTTGCAGAAAGCGTCCACCAGCGAGTTGGCGATCTGCTTGAACACCGGTTCGACCGCCACGCGCAACAGGTGGCTGGAAAATTCGAATTCCATGTCCAGGGAAACCTTGGAGGCGCTGACGCGCAGTGGCTCGAAGCGCCAGTAGCCTTCCAGACGCTTGAAGGGACCTTCCAGCAGACGGATATCGATCATCTTGTTCTTTTGCATGCGATTGCTGGTAGTGAAGGATTTGTGTACCCCACCTTTGACCATTTCGATGGTCGCCCGCACTTCGTCCTCGCCGCGGCTGAGGATTTGGGTGGACCGGCACCAGGGCAGGAACTGCGGGTAGGACTCGATGTCGCCGACCAGGGCATACATTTCAGCCGCCGAATACAGCACCAGGGCGCTTTTCTTCACGGTCGCCACGACTCGATCTCCGTTGCGGCGTTATCGCTTTTGTTATTGGACTCTCGCCGCGCAAGTTTGGTTGAATCCGCGTTCATCCTCAAGCACTGCGTACCGGACCCAGGCTCCGGCGCGCCTGGAAGATTTCGTCATGAGCAAGAAACCGACTCCGAGCAACAAGCAGATCGCCGGCAACAAGAAGGCGTATCACGAGTATTTCATCGAAGAACACTACGAAGCGGGCCTGGCCTTGCAGGGCTGGGAGGTCAAGAGCCTGCGGGCCAGCCGCGCCCACCTCAAGGAGAGCTACGTGCTGCTGCGCGACGGCGAGGCGTTCCTGTTCGGTTGCCATATCTCGCCGCTGGCCTCGGCGTCCACCCACGTGCAGGCCGACCCGACCCGCACCCGCAAGCTGCTGCTGCACAAGGAAGAAATCGGCCGGCTGATCGGCTCGGTCGAACGCAAGGGCTACACCCTGATTCCGCTGGCCATGTACTGGAAGCACAACCGCGCCAAGCTGGACATCGGCCTGGCGCGCGGCAAGAAGGAGCACGACAAGCGGGCGACCGAGAAGGACCGCGACTGGGAGCGCGACAAGCAGCGGCTGATGCGGGAACGCTAGCGCGTTGGAACTTCCCCTCCATCGCGCTATCATACGCTTTACCCGATGGGGGCGATCCGGTTTCGACGTGGATTGCAAAACCTGAGGCGCATGCCGAGAATGCAGCTCATCTCGTTAATCCGGCTGCAAAACATAGTTGCCAACGACGACAGCTACGCTCTGGCGGCCTAAAGCCCGCCAGCCTCTGACCGGAACTTGCCTGTGAGGTCCGGAGCCTTTCGGGGCGTTCAGGGGTCGACCCAACACAAGCTCGCGACCGATCCCGTCCGGGGGTGAGGCGCTAAAACCCACCGGAACCGCCGTTCGCCGCCCTGCCGGTCGGGTTGCGAAGGGTTAAAGCAAAGACCAGGCTAAGCATGTAGGGCCAAGGGCGGAGGATTTGCGGACGGGGGTTCGATTGGAATGGTCGCCACGGGCAGCGATGCCCGTTGGAAAAGATGGCTCAAACGGTGAACGCTAAGTCCCTTGATTTGAGATACGCTAACGCCGTCGGGTGAATCGGAAACGAGTAAGCCCGCTAGAGACTCATAGGGTTCTAAGGATGCTCGAAAGGCATCTATGAATCACTAGGATGGAAGGGCGCTGTAATATCTTCTTCCATAAACGCCATCCTCTGGTTGATGCTAGACTATTAGCTAAGCCCAGATGAAGGAATAGTCCAGTCCATCATGAAAATGATGGAGTTACTGTCCCCCCGCCTCCACCAATACCAAAGCGGCGCGTTTGACGCGCCGCTTTTTTTATGCCCACCGCTGGTTTCAGGGATGCCTAAAAAGTGGACCCCGCAACAACGCCAGCGCGGCTTCGATCTCCCTCCCTTTCGCTGCGATGATGTCCAGCAGTTCCTCCGGAGTGCGCGTGTCCGTGTCGGAAGTCTTGTTGGGATTCACCGCTTTCAAGTCGTAGACGGCATTTTCGATGTCGGCGGCCTTGGCGGTGAGGGCGTTGGCTTCCTTGGTCAATTCCTTGATTTTGCTATCCGCCTTTTCGAGGGCGGCGGCGTCCCGTTCGGCGGGTTTGGGTTGGCGCAGATCGTCGAGCCGCTCTTTCCAGCGGGCGGCTTCCTGTTGTTTCTCCCGCGCTTGATCGTGGAAAGGCTTGGCCTCGGCGGCGGCTTTCCTTTTGCGAGCGACCATGTCCACGATCCAACTGGCGTCGCTGTCGGAACGGTTCGACAGGCGCGCGAAGAAGTCGGCGAAGTGCTCCAGCGTCAGCGGTTTTTTCTTGGCGATCTTGAGATCGGACAGGTCGTAATACCAGCCCTTTTAAGGTCATTCAGAACATATTGTATAATATCACAATTTTTGGCTG
>JAVMKL010000216.1:0-20821 GCA_031732875.1 Candidatus Competibacter sp.
AGCCCTTGATCACATCCGGGAACCGGCGCTCCTGCGGAGTCATGGAATTGATGATGGCGATCAACCGCTTGACTTCCTTGTCGGCCGCCTGATCCTTGAGCGCCGCCGGTGCCGCGTTGAAGCCCGGCATCTTGTCCAGCAGGCTGGCGATACCGCCCATCTTCATCATCTGCTCCATCTGCTCGCGAAAATCCTCCAGATCGAAACCCTTGCCCTTCTGAACCTTTTTGGCCAGCTTGAGGGCCTTTTCCCGGTCGATCTTCTGTTCCATCTCCTCGACCAGGCTCAGCACGTCGCCCTTGCCGAGAATGCGCGACGCTACCCGGTCGGGGAAAAACGGCTCCAGCGCGGCGGTCTTCTCGCCGACGCCGAGGAACTTGATCGGCTTGCCGGTGATGTGGCGGATCGACAGGGCCGCGCCGCCGCGGGCGTCGCCGTCGGTCTTGGTCAGCACCACGCCGGTCAGCGGCAGGGCGGCGTCGAACGCCTGGGCGGTATTGGCGGCGTCCTGGCCGGTCATGCTGTCCACCACGAACAGGGTCTCAATCGGATCGAGCACGGCATGCAACCGCTTGATTTCCGCCATCATCTCCGCGTCGACGTGCAGGCGGCCGGCGGTATCGACCACCAGCACGTCCAGCAGATGGCGGCGGGCCTGCTCCAGCGCCTGGCGGGCGATGGCCTCGGGTTCCTGCCCGGCGTCGCTGGGGAAGAATTCCACGCCGACCTCGCCGGCCAGCTTGCGCAACTGTTCGATGGCGGCCGGCCGGTACACGTCGCAGCTCGTCACCATCACCTTCTTACGCTGGCGCTCCTTCAACCAGCGGGCCAGCTTGGCGACGCTGGTGGTCTTGCCGGAACCCTGCAGTCCGGCCATCAGCACCACCGCCGGCGGCTGGACCCGCAGGTTCAACTCGGCGTTTTCCTCCCCCATGGTCCGCACCAGTTCCTCGTGGACGATCTTGATCAGGACCTGGCCCGGGGTCAGGCTGAGCAGCACCTCCTGGCCGATCGCCCGCTCGCGCACCCGGTTGACGAACTCCCGCACCACCGGCAGCGCCACGTCCGCCTCCAGCAGCGCCATGCGCACTTCGCGCAGGGCATCCTTGATGTTGTCCTCGGTGAGGCGGCCCTGGCCGCGCAGGTTCTTGATGGTGCGCAACAGACGCTCGCTGAGATTTTCGAACATGCGGGATCAACCTTCGATACGGTGGGAATGGGCGGGATTATAGGGGAAATCGGACGTTGGGGCGCGGATGGGGGGCGGTCGCGCGCTTCGAGTCGGGGCCGTTTCATCCCATTACCATTTCGGGAATAATGCCATTACCATTCCGGGAACAACCCCATCACGGAACTCGCCATGAACGCGGTCATCGGCGGCCTGGCCGCCCTGCTCTATCTGCTCGCCGGGGGATTGCTCGCCGCGCGGCTGGCTCGCGCTGGCGGCGGTGCGACGCGATCCAAGGGCGGACCGCTGGCGCTGGGCTGGGGCGCGGCGCTGCTGCACGCCATGATCCTGGCCCAGACCGTGTTTCAGCCCGCCGGGCTGAATCTCGGCTTCTTCAACGCCCTCTCCTTCACCGCCTGGCTGATCGGCGTGGTGTTGCTGGCGGCGGCGATGGTCCGGCCGATCGAGAACCTCGGCATCATCGTGCTGCCGTTCTGCGCCGTGACTCTGTGCCTCGGCCTGCTGTTTCCCGCCGAACGCATCGTCGCCGATCCCAGTCAGTGGCCGCTGGAACTGCATATCCTCATCGCCATTCTGGCCTACTCGCTGCTGGCCCTGGCGGCGCTGCAGGCGCTGCTGCTGGCGGTGCAGGACCATCGGCTGCGCCGCCGCCAGCCCGGCGGCTTCCTGCGCGGCATTCCGCCGCTGACCGCGATGGAAACCCTGCTGTTCCAGATGATCGGCGCCGGCTTCGTCCTGCTCGGCATCGCCCTGGTCAGCGGCCTGTTCTTCCTGCACGACATTTTCGCCCAACACCTGCTGCACAAGGCGGTGCTCTCGTTCATCGCCTGGTGCGTGTTCGGGGTGCTGTTGTGGGGCCGGTGGCGGTTCGGCTGGCGCGGTCGCACCGCCATCCGCTGGACCCTGAGCGGCTTCACCTTCCTGGCGCTGGCTTACTTCGGCAGCAAGCTGGTGCTGGAATTGATCCTGCAGCGCTATTGACCATCCGGTGGCCCAGCGCCATTCATGCCGCCGTCTCGGGGAGCGCCGCCGAATCGCGCTTGACAGCCCGCGCCGGTAACCCGTAAAAACGACTGGCCCACCCATACCGAGGCTTTTTTCGAGTTGGAAGATATTCATATCGGCGCGCTTTGTGTCGCCCTGGTTCTGCTGATCGGCTGTTCTGCCTTCTTCTCCGGCTCCGAAACCGGGCTGATGACCCTCAACCGCTATCGCCTCCGCCACCGCGCCAAGGCCGGCGACAAGGCGGCGCAACGGGCCAGCAAGCTGCTCGAACGCCCCGACCGACTCATCGGCATCATTCTGCTCGGCAACAACTTCGTCAACATCCTCGCTTCTTCGCTGGCAACCGTCGTCGCCATCCACTTCCTGGGCGAAGCCGGCATCGTCGCCTCCACCGTGGCCATGACCCTGATCGTGCTCGTGTTCGGGGAAGTTGCGCCCAAGACTCTGGCGGCACTGCGCCCCGAGCGCATCGCCTATCCCGCCTCCGCGGTGCTGGCGCCGTTGCTCAAGGCGTTCTATCCGCTGGTATGGCTCATCAACCTGGTGGTCAACAGCCTGCTGCGCCTGTTCCGGGTCACCCTCCAGACCTCCGGCAACCCGCACTCGCTCAGCGCCGAGGAACTGCGCACCGTGGTGCTCGAAGCCGGGGTGATGATCCCCAGGCGGCACCAGACCATGCTGCTCGGTATCCTGGAACTGGAGGAGATCACGGTCGACGACATCATGGTGCCGCGCAACGAGATGGCGGGTATCGATCTGGAGGGTCCGTGGGAGGAAATCGTCGCCCAACTGAACCGCAGTCCCTACACCCGCCTGCTGGTCTACCGCGACACCCTCGACCAGATCGTCGGCTTCGTTCACCTGCGCAAGGTGCTCAACCTGATGATCCGCAAACCGGATTTCAACCGGGCCGACCTGGAGAACCTGATCCGGGAACCCTATTTCATCCCCGAGGGCACCTCGCTGACCCGGCAATTGCTCAACTTCCAGCAGCAGCGCCGCCGGGTCGGGCTGGTAGTGGACGAGTACGGCGACGTGCTGGGTCTGGTGACGCTGGAGGATATTCTGGAAGAGATCGTGGGGGAATTCACCACCGACCCCGCCACCAGCAGCCAGAGCAAACTGGTGGCCCGCGCCGATGGCGGCTATGTGGTGGATGGTCGCACCTCGATCCGGACCCTGAACCGAACTCTGGGCTGGAACCTGCCGACCGATGGCCCGCGCACCCTCAACGGTCTGGTCATGGAACAACTGGAAGCCATCCCGGAACCGGGCGCTCGATTGTCGCTGGTGGGGCATCCGACCGAAATCGTCGAAATCGCCGGGAACCGGGTCAAGACCGCGGTGGTCTGGTCGAATCCGGAGCCTGGGGAAACGGCGGAAACCTCGGGTTAAACGCAACGTAAGAACGGTTATGTGAAGACACGGACGAACCGATCGGTAACTTGTGGCGCCAGCGCGGGTCACAGGGGAATGAAGGATTTCCCCAGGAGCGCGCCATGCCGATCAAGAAACCCGCTGACATCCACCCATCCGAAATCACCCCGCCCGAACTCTACGCCCGCCGCCGCGAGTTCCTGAAGACCGGCGCCGCGCTGGGCGTCGTCGCGCTGCTGCCGCCCGCATTGCGCGGCGGCGTCGCCCGGGCGGCCGCGGATGACGACCTCAAGCCAACGCCCTACAAGGACATCACGTCCTACAACAATTTCTACGAGTTCGGCTCCAGTAAAACCGACCCGGCCGAATACGCCGGCAGTCTCAAGACCCAACCCTGGACCGTGGCGGTGGAGGGTCACTGCGAGAAGCCGGGCCGGTACGCACTGGAGGATTTTCTGGCGCCGCAGCAAGCGGAGGAGCACATCTACCGTCTGCGTTGCGTGGAAGCGTGGTCGATGGTGGTACCGTGGCTGGGCATCCCGCTGGGAAAGGTTCTGCCGCGCTTCCAGCCGACCTCGAACGCCAAATACGTCGAATTCACCACCTTGCTCGATCCCGCGCAGATGCCGGGCCAGCGAACCCGTCTGTTACCCTGGCCCTACGTCGAGGGCCTGCGGATGGATGAGGCCATGCACCCGCTGACGCTGCTGGCGACCGGCCTGTACGGCAAGGAGTTGCCCAATCAGAACGGGGCGCCGCTGCGGCTGGTGGTGCCGTGGAAGTACGGCTTCAAGAGCATCAAGTCCATCGTGAAAATCCGTTTCACCGAGGATCCGCCGCGCACCACCTGGAACAGCGAAAATCCAGATGAATACGGCTTCTACGCCAACGTGAATCCGGCCGTGGATCATCCCCGCTGGAGCCAGAAGAAGGAGCGCCGGGTCGGCGACCTGTTCCGCCGCGATACGTTGCCGTTCAACGGTTATGCCGATCAGGTCGCCGGATTGTACGCCGGAATGGATCTGCGCAAGAATTTCTGAAGCGTGGCGCATCCGGTTCGTCGCCCCCATTCACCGTGCCGTGAAATAAATGTCGCCGTACCAGGCCGTCGCGTTCTGACCGCTGTTGTCGGTGTCGGTCATCAGCGCGACGGCGTCGATGTGGTCGATGTCCTCGCCGAACAGTTGCCGGAAGTCGGCGCGGATGTCGCGTTTCTCGCTGACCCAGCGCCCCGCGTCTTTCGTACCCGACCTCAGCGCCATCACCCGGGCATTGCTGGTAAAGGCGTTGTTCCAGGTCGCCCCGACCGGCTGGTTGCTGGACCAGACATAGACCAGCGAGCGGGTTTTCCAGAACGCCGCGCCGCCGGAAATCACCACATAAACCCGCGCCGGATAATCATCGCCGGACTTGTCGCGCTCGTCCACGCCGTTCAGCACCCGATCCACCCGCCACGACCAGTTGAGCCAGGGCGTGCGGTTCACGTCCACCCGGATTTCCCGATACAGGCCCGAGGCCGCGCCCCGGCTGTCGGCGAACAGCGCCTGCCGGCCACTTTTCCCGTCGAAGGTGTAACGGGTTTCGCCCTTGAAGGCTTTGGTCTGCCAATCGTTCAAGTCGCCAGATGAAAACCGGCCGATCATCAGTTCTTCATCCGCCGCGGTTGCCAAAGTCGAAGCCGCCAACAGCGCCGCGCCCAGGATCACCTTCAGTTTCACAAAGCCTCCTTCACCGATTCGAACAACCGGTCCAGCAAATCCGCGTCGTCGAAATGACGGCGGCCCACGAACGCGATGGCGTGCCGACCCCGTTCGCGCATCGCGCCTGGCGACGGTACGCCGGTCGGCCACAACAACCAGCGTTCGGCCCGTTCGCTGCCGGTCACCAGTCCATCCGGACCGAACAGGCTGCGCCGTTCCCCACCCGCCGTCGGCACGGCATACAACGCGGCGTAATCCCGCCGGCCCAGCACCGTCACCGTGCCCGGCCGATCCGCGTAGATCCGCTGCAGGTAGTGGCTGCCGGAAGTCAGTCGAATCGTGACCCGCTCGCCCGCACCGACCGCTGGCGCCGGCTGCGGCGCCAGCGGCGGTTCGGCCCATTGCGCCGTTTCCGGCCGCAATTGCAAGGCTGGGGTGGGAAAGACTTGGTGATAACAGCCGCAGGCATGAATGCTGTCGTACAGCAGCGGCCGGCCCGCCCGGTCCAGCGTCACCCGCCACAGCACCCCGTCCAGCGGACCGCCCAGGAGATCGAACGTCCCGGTGCGCGGCCGGGCGGCGAACCAGATCAGATAATTCAGTTGCAACAGCGGTTCGCCCCGCCAGGGAGTATAAGAGACATAACGGTAGATCGCCGGGTCGGTCGGATCCACCGAAGGCGTGCCGTCCGCCTGCCAGTAAGGCGCACCGGGCCGGTCGGCATCGGTGACGGTGTCGATTTCCCAGACTGGCGCATGGGCCGCGAACAGCGTCTCCAGTTGCGCCGGGTTCGGTTCGGGAATGCCCAGCGCATCCCGGGGGATGATGGTGAAATCGATGGAAACCGGCACTGCCGGCGGGGGACCGTAGCGGTGCAACTCACCCTGAACCGGCAATGCCGCCAACGGCAAGGCGAAGCGGGCGCGGGTTTCGTCCTGATAGCGGAGCACGCCATGGCTTACGGGCAATGCCGTGAGTGGATACAGACCGAGCACCTGATTCACGGTCCGGTAGTCGTCCGGTACCCGTGCCCGTGCCCGGATCGATTTCAGCCGTTCCGGATCGGCCAAATCGGCGGTTCGCAACTCGACCGCGCACGTCTCCAGCGCGGCCGGAATCCCGTCGGTCGGCGCATGACGGCGATTCAACCCGGTCCGGACCGCGACCGGCAGGGAATTCCACTCTATCCGCCGGGCTTCCCGGTCCAGTTCGTTCATGCGCGCCAGCCAAGCGGCGATCCCGGCTGGAGCCAGCGACTGGTCGCGGTAAGCACTCAGGAACCGGTCCACTCGCAGGTGAGGAAAGCCATCGACCCGCGCGAATGAGGATGGGGTCGTGCCCTGCTTCGCCACCGCTTCATCCAGTTCGGCGTAGAGATCCAGACAGCCGGCGGCAGCCGGATCGATCGGCGAACGGGGTGGAGTCACGGCGCAGCCGGCGAGAAATCCCGCCAGCATCAACCCCGTGAAACCGCGCCACCGGACGCTCATCCCACTCTCCGATCCGAAGTACCCGCCCATTGAAGACTTCGGGAATCCCTCGTGTGTTCCCTGGATCGCCGTTTCATCGGTGGAACGACTGAAGCTGTCTATAATCGCGGTGACATCAGTCAGGAGGAAGCATGCGCGTCTATCTGTTGTCGACGGCGGTCGCACCGCTCGGCTCCGGTCTGGGCGGCGGCGTGGAACACATGGTGATCGCCGCGGCCAGGCAGTTGCACGCGCACGGCCTGGTCACGCGGATTATCGCCCCCATGGGCTCGGTGGCCGAGGTGCCGGATTTGCTCGCTTTGCCCGGCCGACTGGCGCCGACTGCCGTGACCCACGGCCACGACCTGCCTCTGCCCGTCGAGGCCGATGCGTTCCTGATCACCGCGCTGCACTGGCTGGCCGAGCGGATACAACCCGGCGACGCCATCCTGAACTTCTCCTACGACTGGCTGCCCCTGTTCCTGAGCGATTACCTGCCCTGCCCGCTGGCGACGCTGGTCAGCATGAGTTCCCTGAACCGCTCGCTGGATTTGGAAATCCACCGCCTCGCCGCCCGACATCCGGAACGACTGGCCTTCCTCAGTGCCGCGCAGGCCGCCAGCTTCGGCCTGAACGGTCCGGTCCGGCTGATTCCGCCGGGGGTGGATCTCGCGCAATACCGCTACAACGCTCAGCCCAGCCGGGCATTGTGCTGGGTAGGACGAATCGCGCGGGAAAAGGGATTGGAAGACGCGTTCGGCCTGGCCGACCGGACCGGCATCGCGGTCACGGCGTTCGGAGTCATGCAGGATCGGGACTACTGGGATGGGCTGGCGCGGCGCCATCCCGGCGCTCCGGTTCGTTACGGCGGGTTCCTGAAGATGTCGGTGCTGGCTGAGGTGGTGCGGGAATTCCAGGCACTGTTGATGACGCCGAAATGGCTGGAAGCATTCGGCATCGTCGGCATCGAGGCGCTGGCCTGCGGAACGCCGGTGGTCGCCTACCGGCGCGGCGGAGTCGGGAACTATGTTCGCGACGGTGAAACCGGCTGGCTGGTGGAACCGGACGATCTCGACGAACTGTGCGCGGCGGTGGAGCGGATCGAGCAGATCGATCGGATCGCCTGTCGAGCGCTGGTGGAACAACGCTACACGCTGGCGCATTACGGCACGGCTCTGGCGAACTGGTTGCGGGTCCTGACGGCCGGACCGACGAGCCCAACGGGAGTGACAACATGATCGGGCAACATGGACAGCGGAGTTGGACGATCCACATCCGCAAGGACAATCTCAAATTCTCCGCGGCGCACATGACCGTGTTTCCCGACGGCAGCAAGGAAAACCTGCACGGCCACAACTATCAGGTCGAACTGACCGTGGAACTGGCCGAGCCGGCTTTGGTCCGGATGCTCAGCTACGAGATCTTCAAACAGGCGTTAAGAACCGTCTGCAACGAGTGGGACGAGAAGGTACTGATTGCCGGCGACAATCCGTGCCTGGAAACGCTGCCCGCCGGCGAGGGTGAGTACGCCTTCCGACTGTGCGGCAAGCGCTACGTATTGCCCGCCGACGAGGTAGTGGTATTGGAGATGGACAACGTCACCGCCGAGAATCTGGCTCAAACGCTATTCGAGCGGTTCTGGGCGGAACTGACCCGCGACCGCTCGGTGCCCTGGCGGGAGCGGACCGTTGCCGCCAGCCTGCGCATCGACGAATCGCGCGGGCAGGGAGCGACCTATCGGGTCCGGTGGGAAACTTGACGTCACCACGAAGGACACGGAGGATTCACGCCGCTTCAGGGCGTCGCGCGTGCCAGCCAACCGAGCATCAGCAGGCCGGTCGCGGCGATCCAGCTTCCAGCGACGCGCACGACGACTCGCGGCCAACCCGCCGGCAACGCCGTGACTTCGGCCGACAGGATGGCAGTCAGGAAGAAAATCGCGCTGATCGCGCCGCCCAGCGTCAGTCCACCGACGCCCGCTGGGGCCATGGTCGCGCCGTTCACCAGGCCGTGCAGCACCCCGGCCGCGATGGCGAACGCGGCGACGCCGGCGTCCCGCACCTTCGCATTCAGCGCGACCAGCGCGCCGGCTAGGGCAAACGACAGCGTGGTCAACAGCGGCAATATCGTTGCGAAAGGCCAGCTCGCGCCGACGATGCCGCCCGCCAACCAAGCCAGCGGCAGCGCGAACACCGCGTAGCGCCCCGCTCGTGTCCCTTGCTGGCCGGCGAGCAGCGCGAGCGCGATGACGACGAGCAGGTCCGCCGGCGTTACCACGACGTGCGCGATGCCGTCGTAGAAGGCGCCGAAGCCGGTTTCAACGAGGTGTGCGTGTGCCGGGACCGCGATGATCGCCGACAGCGCGACGATGATCCTGGACGCCACTGTCCTCCTCATGCGATTGCCCGCCAAAGGAAAAACAGCCCCGCGAGCGCCACGCCGCCGCCGCCGGCGCGAACGGCCTGGCGCCCCGCGGACCAGCGGTGCGCCTCCCCGATCAGAATGCCGACCAAGTGCAGCAGTCCGGTAGCGGCGACGAAGCCGAGGCTGTAGAGAAGCGCGCTCGTGCCCTCGGGCAGTTCGCGGCCGTGTGCGTGGCCGTGGAAGATGGCAAAGAACGCGACCAGCGCTGCGGCGAGCCAGAGCGGAGGGCGCAACTGGGCGAGCACCATCGCGCCCAACGTGATCGCCGAGATCGCGATGCCGATCTCAACGCCGGGAAGCGGAAAGCCGAGCAGCCCCATGAGGCCACCGAACGCCATCACCACGGGAAACGCCACCGGCAGCACCCAAATCGCGGGAGGCCCGAGCACAGCCCCCCAGAGACCCACGGCAATCATGGCAAGTACGTGATCGAGCCCCGAGATCGGGTGCTCGAACCCGGAGAGGAGACCGGTGATTTGACCGGTTTCCTGGTGCGCCAGCGCGATTGCCGGCGCCAGCGCGAGCAGCGCCGCACCCGACGCTGCGTATCCTCTCCACCGCTTCATATTCGCTTTCATACTAATCCCTCTTTTTTCACGCGATACCTCGCAACAAGATTGCAATCCGCTGGATCGTCCAGAATGCGCCCAGCGTACCGACCAGATAACCCGGAAGCCGCTCGACCAGCTTCGGCCAATGGAATTCGAGCAGGCGGAACGAGCGCTCGAGCAGCAGAATGCCGAGCACGAACGCGAGTTGCCCGATCTCGACGCCGACGTTGAACAGCAGCAGCGCGAGCGGAATCTGATCTTCGGGCAGGCCGAGTTGGGCAAGCCCGCTCGCGAAACCGAAGCCGTGCAGCAGACCGAACGCGAACGCGACGACCCAGGGGTGGCGGATGGTGAAGCTGGTTTCGCCACGCCAGGACCGCACGATCTCCGGGCCAAGAAACAGGATCGAGAGCGCGATCGAAGCGTTGAGCGGCGCCGCGGCGACTTTCGCAACACCGAACGTGGCCACGGCGAGGGTGATGCTGTGCGCCACCGTGAACGCGGTCACCGTCTTCACCAGCATCCAGCGGTCGCGGACGATGAGCAGCAGCCCAAGGACGAACAGCAGATGATCGACGCCGAGCATGATGTGTTCGATGCCGAGGTAAAGATAAGCCCAGGCATCGTGGCGGGTATCGTCGGCCGGCCCGTACAGACGAACCTTCGGTTGACCTGCGGATAGGGTATAGACCTGCGTCTGGCCGTCGAACCAGAACACTTTAATCATGGCGGCCGAATAGCTCTTGCCGACCCCCTTGATCGTTAACGTGCCCTGCAGCGCGGATTCGCCGCAGCGCACTACGTTCTCCTCCGCGTGGCAACCCTCGGGCCACACCGGCGTCAGCACCTCGCTCGCCGGGCGGTTTCCGCTCGCCGTCCATTGCCACAAGAACTCACCACGCGCGGTCTCGCGCAACTCCATCTCGGCCATGCTCATCTCGTGCGCGGCCGCAGCATTGCCCAGCAACACCAAAGCGACCAGCAGCAATCCGTGCAGCCAGCCGCTCATTTCGTCTCCGCCTCGACCTTCACGGTGTATTTCCTGGCCAGCGCGCGTACGGCGGCGGTCCGTTGTTCGGCCATCGTGACGTCGGTCCAGTCCTGGAGCACCACCCCGCGCAACATTTCAAAAACGGCTGGCTTGGGCGGTGTGATCGCTACAAGCCGTATTACCCGCCAGCCTTCCCGAGTCGGCAGGACGCGCCACTCGCCCGGTGGCGACTCTTCGAGTGCCTTGGCAAATTCGGGGCCGTAGCTCTGCACCAGATTCTGGTGCGGCCGACCCTTGAATACCCGCAAGCCCGCCTGGGCGTCACCCGGCGTGCCGGCATTCAGGGCCACCGCAAAGGCACGTGTGGCCACTTCGGAGTTGTCGCCCGTGAGCACCGCTTCCTGGAAATCGTAGCGCGCTGGCTCGTCGTATCGGGCACGGTTTTTTTCGAACCACTCGCGCAGCATCTGATCGTCGACGGGTGGCAGTTTGAGGCCGGCATCGACGATACTCAGCGCCTTGAAGATCACCCGTTCGCGAATCATCGTGTCGCCCTTATCGACCCCGAGGGTGAGACCTTCGCGATAAAGCACCTCGTTGTCGAGCCACGCCCGGCGCAGGGCGTAGAGCTCGGCCTCATTGGGTTCCCGGCCACGCGCCGCCTTGAACACCTGCCGGGCCTGGTTGTCGACGGCGGCATCCACATAGATCGTGCGCGGATCGTCGACCCGGCCGTTGACGAAATGATCGATGGCGAACAGCAAGCCGCCAAGTAACAGGAAGTGTAGCAGCGGTTCGCGCAACCAGTTCAGCCATGGCACAGATAGAGATGAGGGACTGACCTCGCCAGGGAAGGATGTTTGGGGCACAACAGGCATCATTCATGCATCTCGGCGTCAACTATATGGTGGCAATCAATAAAGCGCCGCGCGGGATCGCGCGGCGCCTCGGGTACGGTGAGTCTGCTGTTGCTATTCGACGCCTGCCACCGGTGTCGATCCCTGTACCTCGATGTAGATCGGGTTACTATAGAACCACAGGTCGGACCAAGCGGCGACATCGTAAGCGACCATCTTCTGGCCGTTTACGACAGGCAAGTGATCCGGGCAGCCAGATGTCGTGCAAGGGATCCGGAGGAAGTAACCCGCCTGGAACTCAATGGACGATGAGGTCTTAAAGTTGACGGCAGCCGCGTTGGTCCAAAGGTCAGCGAGGGGGTTGCCGTTGGCATCGGTTTCGAAGGGCACTAGGGGCGGCAGATTGGTGCCGCGCAGGCGGACATACTGCGAATCTTGCGCCGCCGGGATGCGGAAGACCATGGCCTTGAACTCCGGATCGCGCTTGATCGTCTCCCAAGTGGCGTTGTTGAAGGTCTTAATAACAGCAGCCGTGGGATTCTTCGCCGCCGCGGGGACGCCCGCCAGCGAAGGCTGGACCTGTGGGTTCGCATTGAAATTAAGCCAGTCGTCGGGCCATGGGCCAGCATAGTCCATATCACTTGGTTGCTTGGGAACGCTGGTCACCATACCGCGGATGACATCGACGTGGTCGAGCACCGGCGCGTTCAAGTACTGATGGATCCCAACCTGCAACAAGGACGGATTATCGAAGGAGTACGGTGAGTAGTTGGTGCCTTTGGGGTCGCGCACCACCACTGCCACGACGACGTCTGATCCCTTCGGCACTACGAGCTTCTCACCCATCGTGGCGCAACCCTCGAAATCAACGTCCGTATTAGCGAAGGCGGCATTCACGGTCAGCGATTCCACAGCCTGGTCGCTACGGCCGTGCGCCGCCGGATTGCCGATACAGGCGACGAAGGCCAGGCGATCGATGAGTTGGCCACTAGCGACGAAGCTGTTACCGCTGCGCAAGCCATCGACGATGGTTTGGGGTCTGAGCTTATCTTTACCATTGCGCACCATCACAAAGTCACGCTGGTACTCACCTGGATAGAAGTCTTGTGTCGAGCGGCGGTCATCGGGGCCGAAGCTGCCGCGGTTGTGCCAGTCCGAGCTAGCAAAGAACCACCAGTTGCGGCCCTCGCCCAGTAGCGCATCCCACACGCCGCCGATGATCGCACCATAGACCCCAGTACCACCGAAGGTGGTACCACCCACGGAGTCATACCGCACACCATTGATGTTGTTGCGGCGGATCGTGTACTCCCCACGTTGGTCGGAAGCACCGTGACCCGGCTGGGTCTCGAAGCCGAAGGCAACCATCGGCGCAGTATTGTTGAAATCGCGCAGATGCTCGATGTTGAAGCCGTTGTTGCCTGTCGGGTTGAAGGGACCGGCGCGCTCCAGATGGGCAGGGACGTAGTAGCCAGCGTCCGGGTGGTATGCATTCATCCACTTCAGACCTTCCAGGGTCTTGGTGTGGCCCAAGTCACCGCTGGCGCCCTTGAGCTTGGCGGCCGTGGCGTTCCAGTCCGAGCTGGTGCTATTGAGGCTGCCGGGTACGGAGCAGTCCCAGTTGTTGCCAGTGCCGCCGATGGCGGTGTTGCCGTGGCTCCAGTCGGTGTCGGCGCGATCAAAGCAGTAAGACCACTGGGACAGGGCCGTGGCGTTGCCGACGGCGGTGTAGCCGGGCGTGGTCGGCAACTTTGCGCCGTCGATCACGGAAGGCATCTGGCCCGTGATCACCGACATGGAGGTGTGCTCGTGGCCGGCAACCACGGATTCCATGCCCATGAACAGGGGCAGGTTCTTATAGGCATTGAGGTACTCCATGAGAGGATATTGGTATTCCTGGATCGACTGCCAGCGCCACATGCTGGGGTTCGACTGGGTGCTTAGGGCGGCGCCGCCATTGGGGGCGTTGCCCTTCACGTTGGCGGCGCTGATGCTTGCCGCCCAAGTAGTCGTCGGTCCCTGACCGTCCACGTAAGGATAGGCGGGAGTGCTCAGGGAGTCGTCCTCCACCAAGGTGCAGTTGCGGTTACCGTTACCGCCGTGACCGGCCTGCACGAACCAATCGAGGCCCCACGGCGTGTCCTGCTTGTCGGTCGCCTTCTTGACCAGCTTCTGCATCGAGATCGAGCCGTCGGAGCAGGTCGTGTGGTTGTGGAAGTCACCCGAGACATAGGTTCCGGGGGGGTTTGCCGCGCTGGCGGCGCCGGGGGCGGTACTGATGAATGCGGCACCGAGCGCCGCAGCCACGGCCAAGGCGATCGGGGTTTTGCTGAATCCTCGGTTCATGGAAAGAACTCCTCTGACTGGGCCGGGGGGCGGTTGTCGGTTTCCGATTGCGCAACCAGGTTATTCGAGCCGGCATCGTAGTCACTGAATGTGACGGATCGATGAATTATTTATTTCGCCTGTTGATGCGCATCCTCGTAGCCCAAGGATCGATCTCGATCCACAAACTTCTGTTGGCATGAATTGGTTCGGTCACGAATTTGTCATATTCACCTTCGTAAAATGATTCTTTTATTTCGTCATCCGCCTAACTGCAACACCACCACATCGAGCCCATCGATTCCATGCCAGAAGTCATCGGACTTTTCCCCACGCCTTTCATGCGGGTGCCGGGTGCCTTGGGTCGCGACTTGGTGACGGGGTTGGTCGAGCACTTCAGCGCAGTGGCCGACCAGGCGAACAACTCGTCCACCAATCTGTCGCACACCACGATGCTGCGCCCGAGCGACAGCCCGCTCCTCGTCGATGCCGCCGCGCTCATCACTCCCCTGCTAACCGATTTCGGCGCCCTGCTGTTCGGCGAGCGCCTCGGCTGGTCGTTAAAGGAGATGTGGGTGAACGTGCTGGACACCGGCGGTCGCCAGGCGATGCACAATCACGCCAACAGTTTTATTTCCGGTGTCGTGTACCTGACGCCTACTCATCCGGACGCACGGACGGTCTTCATGAAATCACCGGGAGGCACCGACTTCGCCTTCAAGAACGACCACGCCGGAATCGCTTCAGGCCCCTATAACGCCGACAAATGGATCAGTCCTCTGCCCCAACCGGGTGACCTCGTACTGTTTCCGAGCTATCTGATGCACGCCGTACCGCCGAATCCGGGCGAACGGCGAATCACGATGGCCTTCAATGCAATCCCGACCCACCTCGATTCCTGGGGCTATCGGATCGCGTTCGGTGGCTGAGGTGAAGCAGGGCCGCTCGCCGATGCCCCTTGTCGGGTTGGCGCCCGCCTCGCGGTTGGATGAATCGCGCCGGCGCTTTGCGCTCGGCTTGATGGTGGCGTCCGGCTTCGCGGCCCTCGGCTACCAGATCGTCTGGACGCAGCAAAGCGCGCTGTGGCTGGGCCACGAGGCGGCGGCTGTGCTCGCCGTCGTCACCGCCTTCTTCGGCGGTCTCGCGGTAGGTGCCCTGATGCTGGGCTCCCGGATCGATCGTAGTTTGAAACCCGGTCTCTGGTATGCAACGTGTGAAACCATGATCGGTTTGTGGAGCCTGGTGCTCGCATTCCTGATGGCACCAGTCACTGGATGGCTCCTCGATCTCACCGGCGCGCAACCTTCACCGGCGTGGCAATGGACGGTGGCCTTCTGCGGTACCTTTCTTCTGTTGCTGCCCGCGACGGCGGCCATGGGCGCGACCCTGCCGGCGATGGAGCGCGTCCTGGCGCAAATGCGCCATCGTCGGACGAATATCGCGGCGCTGTATGCGGGAAATACCTTCGGCGCTGTTCTGGGCGTGCTCGGCACCGCGTTCTGGCTGGTACCGGAATTCGGCTTGGCGCGTACCGCGACCGTATGCATGGTGTTGAACCTCCTGTGCGCCGTGGCGGCGTTGAGGCTCTTCGTCGAGCCGGCGGATGGCGCGCCGGCGATGGCCAACTCGTCCGCGCCTGGCATTCTGTTGCTGCTGGCGGCCACTGGCCTGCTGGGGATCGGCTATGAAGTGCTCGTCGTCCGGGTGCTCGGCCAGGTAGCCGAGAATACCGTCTACACGTTTGCGATCTTGCTGGCCGTGTACCTCGTCGGCACGGCGCTCGGCGCCGCGGCGTATCAACGTTGGCTGTCCGACCCGGGCGAGTCGAATCGCCTGCGCGACCGATTGCTGCGCATGCTGGCGGCCGCCTGCCTGCTCGGTATCTTGGGCCTCGGAGGCGCCGAAGTCGTCAAGGCAGCGGTGCTGCATGCGCTGGGTTCCAGTATGGCTGCGGCGCTGGCCGCGGAAGCCGCGCTGGCACTGGTTGCGTTTCTGCTGCCCACCATCATCATGGGCGCCCTCTTCAGCCACCTCAGCACTCATGCGCGTGCGGCCGGCATCGGTTTCGGTCGCGTGCTCGGGGTCAACACGCTCGGCGCGGCGGTCGCTCCCCTGCTGTTCGGCGTGATACTCCTGCCCGCGCTCGGGCCCAAGTTCGCGCTGTTGCTCGTCGCGGTCGGCTATCTGGCGTTGTCGGCGCGGCGCGCTGGGTCTGAACCGACCCTTTGGGCGGCGGTCGCCGCGACCCTGGCGCTGGCTCTCTGGGCACCCTCGCTGAGGTTCGTCGATATTCCCGAAGGCGGTCGCATCGTCAGCTATCGGGACGGCGTCATGGCGGCGGTGAGTGTCGTGGAGGATGCCGACGGCGTGGCGCGCTTGCGTATCAACAACCGGCGGCAGGAAGGGAGCAGTGCCACCCTGCTCGCCGACGCCCGACAGGCGCTGCTGCCGCTCCTGCTTCACCCTGCGCCGCGACGTGCGCTGTTCCTCGGACTGGGCACCGGCGTCACCGCTTCATCGGCCGCCGAAGATCCGATGTTGGAGGTCGACGCGGTCGAACTGTTGCCCGAGGTCATCGAGGCATCCGCCTACTTCAGACGCCCCTTCGAGGTCAACGCGGCCAACCCGCGCCTGCACCTGATGACGGCCGACGCAAGACGCTTCGTGCGCGCCACCCGAGAGCGCTACGACCTTGTTGTCTCCGACAACTTTCACCCGGCGCGGAGCGGTTCCGGCTCGCTTTACACGGTGGAGCATTTCGATGCCGTGCGGGACCGACTCGCCGCAGGTGGCCTGTTCTGCCAATGGCTACCCCTGCATCAACTCGATCTCGAGACCCTGCGCAGCATCGTGCGGGCCTTCATCACCGTCTATCCGCGCGGCTGGGCGATGCTCGCCACCAATAGCCTGGACACGCCCGTTTTGGGGCTTGTTGCCCGGGGCGACGGGGATCGCTTCGATATCGGACAGGTGCGCGAGCGATTGACCGGCGCGGCGATGCCGCGCCGCCCCGCCGAGTTCGGGATCGACGACGATCTCGCGCTGCTGGGCAGCTTCGTTGCCGGTCCGCGTGCCCTCGCGCGTTTCGCCGGCAACGCGCCCCTCAACACCGACGACCACCCCGTGGTGGCCTATCGCGCTCCGCGCATCACCTATGTGCCCGATTCCCCGCCGCGCGATCGGCTGATTGCCTTGCTCCACGCAGTCGAGATCAGTCCGGACGAACTCGTCGCGACGCCTCACAACGATGTCTGGTCATCCCGACTGGCTGCATACTGGACGGCCAGGAATCGCTTCATCGAAGCGGGCCGCGATGTACGGCCAACGTCCGACGTGCGGCGCATGTTGGCGCAGGTGCGCGAACCGCTACTGTCCGTGCTGCGGATCAGTCCCGATTTCCGCCCCGCCTACGATCCACTGCTGCGGATGGCGACCGCTCTCGGCCGGATCGACGTCGCCTCAGCCCGCGCGCTGCTGGCCGAACTGTGGCAAGCACAACCCGCGCGGTCCGAAGCGGCTCGGGCTTTGCGCGATCTGACCGACGCGCCTCGGTGAACGGCCTCGACGTATTCGGAACACTGTCGGGATCAAGCAAGATTCACGAATTTTCAGCCGGGTAAAGCGATATGAGAAAAAGAAGCACCAAGACCGCGAGCGAACCCCGCGACGCTCGCACGACGCCTTGGTCCACGTTCGATTCCGGGCGGTTAAGAGCGATCGAAGCGCCGCGAATCGGAGCACGTCCCACCGACTGGAGAAGTCCGGTGATTGGGGCGGTCGCCCTGTGGATCGTTTCCATGCTCCAGGGAGTCGCCATCGCCGCTGGAACGGACTCGGCACCGGCTCGAGAGAAACCGCAATGCGAGCAGCGTCTGCCCGGTTACGGGACTCAAGAAATCGAATGCCACCTGAATCCATCTGAAACCCCACAGCGCTTGCGCTTCACGGCCAATTTCTCTGGCAGTCACGATGACACCACGGCCTCGATGGAGGTCACTCTCAACGGATCGCCGCTTGCTTGCGAGGACGGCAGCAAAACGAGTCTTGCGGGTGAAGACGGTGACGTCAGCCTGGAATGCAGGTTTTCGGTTGCGAAAAACCCCGAGGTAAAACAGGTCTTAATGACAACGCTACGATGGCGCCATGCCGAGTACACGAGCTTCGAGCTCAAATTGGATTGACCGCCGAAATTGCCACTCCCGCCTGCCGGTGGTATCCATACGTGCCCTTCGGGTTCGACTCCCCTACATGCTGGAAGCCAACCGATGACCTCCCTTCATAATCAAGTCGCTCTCATCACCGGCGGCGGTCGGGGCATCGGCGCGGCGACCGCCGAGGCGCTGGCGCGCAAGGGCGCCCACGTCGTCGTCGCGAGCCGCACCGAATCGGAACTGGCCGCCACGGTCGCGCAACTCCACGCCGCCGGTCTGAGCGCTTCGGCGCTGGCGCTGGACGTGGCCGACGAGGCGGCGGTGGACACTGCCTTTGCCCGAATCGGCACCGATTTCGGCCGGCTGGACATTCTGGTCAACAACGCCGCCATCCTGCTCGGCGGCCCGTTCGCCGACATGGCGATGAGCGACTGGGATCGGCTGCTGGCGGTCAACCTGCGAGGGGCAGTACTATGCGCGCGGCAGGCGTTTCGGCTGATGCGCGAGCGGGGCGGGAGCATCGTCAACGTGTCCTCGCTGGGCGGCGTGCCGGGCACCGAGAAATTCCCCGGCTACGCCGCCTACACCGTCAGCAAGTTTGCCCTGACCGGCCTGACTGAGGCGCTGGCCGCCGAGGGTAAGGCATGCGACATCCGGGTTAACGGGGTAGCGCCGGGCGCGGTGGATACCGCCATGCTGCGGCAGGCCGCGCCGCATTTGCGTACCCGGACGACGCCCGCCGACGTAGCCAAGGTCATCGCCTTTCTGTGCGATCCCGCCGAATCCGGCTGCATGACCGGCGCGATGCTGGCGATCAACAGCAACCTGTGACGGTCGCTTCGGCAACAACAATGATACTTGCGGGCACGAAGTCCAGTCGGAATCGTCATGCGTCATCCGCATCCGGATTTCGTTGCGAATCCGCTCGTGATTCCGGGTCGTCGGCTGGCTCTTCAACCTGGTTGCGGTCCAGCGCGGTCGGGGCGTTCGAGTCATCGGCAAGAGCCTGGGAGGAATAGAGCGAAACCAGCCGGGCGATCAGCACGGCCACGTAGAGCAGGCCGGCCACGGATTCCACCATCGCCAGCATCCGCGCCAGGTCCGACACCGGAACGATGTCGCCGTAGCCCGAAGTGGCGAGCGTGGTGATGCTGAAGTACAGGCTGTTGAAACCCACCAGCGAACGGCTGGCGGCCGGTCCGACCGTGAAGGCAAAGGAATCGGGTGCCAACCGATCCACCAGTCGGTACGCAAAAGCCCAGAGCAATCCCAACAGCAGGTAGGCCGCGACACCCGCGCACAGAATCTCGGAATTGACCCGGGGCGCCCGCAGGATAAAGCTCAACAGGCGTAGCACGATGAATCCGATGAACGCCAGTCCCGTCCACAGGGAAACTTGTGGGGGCAGCAAATCCGGCCACCCATAATTCACCCATTTCTCCACCAGTGCCGGCACGGCGAACGCCATCGCCCACCACAGCGTCCGCCGTCGGCCGCTCACGGCCAGAACCGCGGACAGCAGTACCAGCGTCATCAGCACTGCTTCGATCAGAATTCCGTTCCGGACGCTCTGCACCAATGGCGCCGTGATGTACAACAATACCAGCGCGACCAGAAAATAGGCGACCGAGAAGCGGAAGACCCCGGAACTGGCGCCCTCCCCCCGCAGGGGTGTCGCCATCCGGGGTTTCAATGAAGCGATGCGGGGCATCGATCCGGAGGAATACGCAGGCCCGACGCCACGAACCGGACAACGCTTAGTTCAAATTAGAGTCCGGATAGTACTTGGCGCCGGTGATGCTGACTCCGACGATGGCGCCCTGTTCGCTGAGCTGGTACATCAGCACGCCCGGGGAAACCGACACGCCCAACTGGTTCCCCATCTGCTGGGTGCGGGTCTGCGCCGAGGCCATCACGTTGCCGCCGAATTCCCAGCCCGAATAGACGAACTGGTCGAAGGCTTGCGGCGTTTCGAAAACGAATACCAGCCGGAACCGCTGCACCCCGAAGCCATAACCGGGTTGCAGTTCGACCATCCGCATGAAGGTCTCCCGCCGGGTGGCGTGGTTGACGGCGAGTCCTTCCCCGGTCGCGCTGCCCATGAAGAGCACTTTGAAGCCGAAGTTGCTGAACACGGCGTAACCGGCCGAGCGCTGCAACTGCCGACGAAAGTCGGGATACTGCTGGGAGATCTGCGCTATCGTTTTGTTAGCCATTTCGCGAATTTCGGCGCGCTGCTCCTCGACCTGGTAGGGGGACATGGGCGCCGGCGCGCAGGCCTGCAACCCGATACCCAGGACGACCAGCAGCGGTGCCATGAAAGCGCGGAATGGCGCAATCGACGCGACCATACTGGAAATTCGTTGTATTTTCAGCATATTTTGATCCTCGATGTGCAGGTTGAATCCGTTTGAGAATTTACACCAATTCTCAGTAGGTTTTACTGGATAGAGCGAGCATGCAAAGCATCATCCACCGCCCCGAACCTCACCCCCCGTCCCCTCTCCATGCATGGAGAGAAGGAGGGGCCGGGGAAAGGGGGTGAGGTCTGACCTTCGGTGATCCAGCAGAATCATAAGGATCTCCTACGACTTGAGCGACTGGTTGACGATATCGCGGGATTTGGCTTGCCAGCCGGCGGTTTGATCGATGACCCGATAGGTCGCCCGCTTGATGATGTCCATGACGAACACCCAAACCACAGTGTAGGCCACCACCCAGCCGATAGTGGTCCAGGACAGCTTCGGCACCAGCCAGCCTTGGGCACACATCAGCACCGCCA
>JAVMKL010000217.1:0-3459 GCA_031732875.1 Candidatus Competibacter sp.
GAGCAGGAACAGGCCCGACAACGAGCCGCTTACCAGCAACAGCAGCAGCAACAACAGCAGCAGCAACAGCGGCAACAGGCGGAGCAGGAGCGCATGAGACAACGGCCAGCCGTCGAAACTCATCAGAGTCCGCAGCCAAGCCAGCAAGGGAGGCAACTACCCGAGTGCAGGAGTTTGCCGCCAGGACAGCAACAGAACTGTCGATGACGAATGTTCGCGGTTGCGGCCCGTGCCGAATCAACGGTACAAGCCGTTTGTCCCGGGCTGGTGCCGGCGAGGAGCGTGTCAGCTTGCGGCAGGAGTTAGCCGAGAGTTCCGAATCTCGGGTACTTCGACGACCCTTACCCCCTGCACGGGGTTTTCGACGGCGCGCACCAGCGCGGAAACCATCTGCTCCAGTTTTACCAACCCCAAACGGCGCGCTCCTTCCCGCGTCGATGGGAACGCTTCAAAAACACGGTAGAGGGGCGCCAGCAGGTAAGGCCACCGATGGCCCGGACCCAGTACATACCAAGGCCGCAGAATCGTCGTCGCCAGGCCGTTGGCCCGCACCCACGCCTCACCTTCCCTACGCGCCGCGATGAACGCCTTCATCACCGGCGCGGGATGCGCCACGCTCAGATAAATCAAGTGACGCACCGTGGAATTCTCCGCCGCCAACACGGCGGCGCGAATCGAGGCTAGGTCCACCTCCCGAAACTGCCGGGCCTCGAACAGATTCGGATGGGGTGTTCCCACCAGATGGATCAGGGTATCGGCCGGCGGAATCAGGGTCGCGAAGCTGGCGGCGTCGAGCGCATCCCCGACGACCTCCTCCACACCCGCCGGCAGCTTGCCCGTCGAGCCGGGGCGAACGAGGGCACGGAGGGCATGCCCGCGCGCCAGCAGTTCCTGAATCAAGGGCCGGCCGATATAGCCGGTTCCTCCGGTGACGAAAACTTGGTGTGCGCTCATGGCTGGATTCCAACGTTCGACGGTCAACCTGGCTGTGGAATATCCGATCCTCGACGACTCGGGTATGGGTGTTAAGGACGTTACTGGGCTTCGTGGCGACCTGCGGCAGGAGTGAATGCTGCTATAGTTGGGGCCTGTCGGCGATAGATCCGGCACGACGTCGCCGATGCGAGACCGGAATCAATGGCAAATGTCCGAAGCCCAAAATCCCATCGTCTTTTCGCTGTTTCTGATCTTCACCGGTGCGGCGCTGTTCGCCACGTTGGCACTATATGCGCGCCAGGCGTTGCCGATTGCCTATATCGTGCTGGGTATCTTTATCGGACCCTACGGGTTCAAGTTGATCGACAACGCCTCGGCCATCGAGGAAATGGCCCAGATCGGCATCATGTTCCTGCTGTTCCTGCTGGGGCTGGATCTGTCGCCCCAGCGACTGTTGCAGATGTTACGCAAGGCCACCCTGATCACGCTGGGCACCTCGCTGGTGTTCGCGCTGATCGGTGGGTGGGTAGCGTGGCTGTTCGGCTACACCCCGGGCGAGAGCCTGCTGGTCGGCGTGGCGATGACGTTCTCCAGTACCATCATCGGCCTCAAACTCCTGCCGACCCGCACCCTGCACCACCAGCACACCGGCGAGGTCATCATCAGCATTCTGTTGTTGCAGGATCTGCTGGCAATCGGAATTTTACTGCTGCTGGAGGGCTTGGGGGGACGCGGCTCCTCGCTGCAAGGGTTGGGCCTGCTGATCGTCACCTTGCCGATGTTGCTGGGATTTGCCTTTCTAGCCGCGCGCTACGTACTGATCCCGCTGATCAGCCGGTTCGACAAGATCCGCGAGTACATTTTCCTGATCGCCATCGGTTGGTGTCTGGGCATCTCGCAGATCGCAGCGCTGTTGGGACTGTCCTACGCCATCGGCGCCTTCATCGGCGGGGTGGCGCTGGCCACCAGTCCGATCGCGCTGTACATCGCCGACAGCCTCAGGCCGCTGCGCGATTTCTTCCTGGTGCTGTTCTTCTTCTCTCTCGGCGCGGGTTTCGATCTGGGGATGCTGGGCGCGGTGTTTCCGCCCACGCTGCTGCTGGGTGCGCTGCTGATGGTAGCCAAGCCGTGGGTGTTTCGCGGCTTCCTGCAATGGGCCGGCGAGCGGCCGCGTATCGCCATGGAAGTGGGCGTGCGGCTGGGCCAGGTCAGCGAGTTTGCCCTGCTGATCGCGGTGCTGGCCCAGCAGAATCAGTTGATCGGACGGGAAGCGTCTTACCTGATTCAGGCCACCACCCTGCTGACGTTCGTCGCCTCTACTTACTATCTGGTGCTAAGATACCCAACCCCGGTCGCCATCTCCGACAGCCTGCGCCGGGATTGAGCGGTTCCCGCTTTCCACGGGTTTACCGGGGTAGCTTCGTTCGCCAGCCTTACTTTGATCCAGCAATAAATGATTTGGCGGGCACGGCAATTTTTCCTATAATCGCCGCCATTTTTCGGCCGAACCGAATCCCAAAGGGGGGTTTGGCGCGACCGGACATCCCTCGTGATCTCTCCGGTAAACGTCCCAGCAAGAGCGACGCGCGCAGTCATGGCGCAACGTGCCTTATTTTGGTAACGCGCGTTGTCCCCGGCATTTTCCTGTTATTTTTATGCAGATGTTTAGGAGAGAGAGCTTATGCCCTCGCGTAGTGAATTGGCCGCCCGTCGCCTGGTTGACAACATGACCGACGAACCGGTCTCTTCCGACTCAGCCGGTTGCGAATCATCGACCCTCACGCGCCGCGAACTGGCCAACGCCATCCGCGCCTTGAGCATGGACGCCGTGCAACGCGCCGAATCCGGCCATCCCGGGGCGCCGATGGGGATGGCGGATTTCGGCATGGTGCTGTGGAACGACTTTTTGCGGCACAACCCGGCCAATACCAAATGGTTCAACCGCGACCGTCTGATCCTGTCCAACGGTCACGGCTCGATGCTGTTGTATTCCCTGCTGCACCTGAGCGGCTACGATCTGACCATCGAGGATCTGCGCAACTTCCGTCAGTTGGGTTCCCGCACGCCGGGCCATCCCGAATACGGCCTCACGCCGGGCGTGGAAACCACCACGGGCCCGCTGGGGCAGGGCCTGGCGAACGGCGTCGGCATGGCGCTGGCCGAGCGTGCGCTGGCGACCCGCTTCAACCGTCCCCGCTTTCCCATCGTCGATCATTACACCTACGTCATTCTGGGCGATGGCTGCCTGATGGAAGGAATCTCCTATGAAGCCTGTTCCCTGGCCGGGCTCTGGGGGCTGGGCAAGCTGATCTGCCTGTACGATAACAACGGCATTTCCATCGACGGGCCGGTGCGGGGCTGGTTCAGCGAGGACATGGTTCAGCGCTTTCAATCCTGTGGCTGGCACGTGATTCCGAACGTGGACGGCCACGACCCCGCCGCCATCCACGAGGCTATCGCCCAGGCGCGGGCCTACTCCCAAAGTCCGACCCTCATTTGCTGCAAGACCACCATCGCCCGGGG
>JAVMKL010000218.1:0-20325 GCA_031732875.1 Candidatus Competibacter sp.
TGCTTTCTTGCCACGTCGATCTCCTCGTTCGCTGCGTGGCATTCTATCTAAGCCCCTGGTCCATTTTCCGGGGTCCACTTTACCCTGCGCAACGGGACCAAGGGCCCGTTGCGCGTGGAGATCCTGCATCGGCGGGTGTGGCTGTGGGATGGTCAAGAACCCCAGGCCCGGCCGTGGCATCTGATCGTGCGCCGGGAGATCGACGCCCCGACCGAGATCAAGTACAGCCTGAGCAACGCCCCGGCCGCCACGTCGGGGCCCCGCTTGGCGTTCATGCAAGGCCAGCGCTACTGGATCGAACGCGCCTTGCAACAAGGTAAACAGGACGTTGGACTGGGCGACCACCAGGTCCGGGGCTGGCGCGGCTGGCACCACCACATGACCCTGGTCATGATGGCGATGCTGTTCGGCTTGGAAGAGCGCCGGCTTCATCAGCAGACCCGACCGTTGTTGAGTGGCCGGGATCTCCGCGCGTTGTTGAACCAGTTCTTACCTCGGCGGGATACGACGCTGGAGGAGGTCCTCCGCCAGATGGAAGTCCGTCACCGAAAACGTCAAGCCGCTATCGATTCCGCCTATCGCAAACAGCAACTTAACGAATAGTGACAGATGTTCTGACAAAGTAGAACTAAAATCATCTGATAAAGCAACTCATCTTGTCATCGAAGGACCGCGTCATCGTCTCTGACTGCCTGAGGAAACGAGAAATGCGCTCGATCATGCTCGCCCGAATCGCCCACTTGATGCCATTTATTCATACGATCAGACGTATAGGAGCACCTGTCGATCACGAGCTTCACCGGGCGAAATTGCCCAGTCTGCTGGATGATCAACCGGATGCTTATATTCCGGTGTATCCCGCTCTAATATTTTTACAGCGTATAGAATATAGGGAAGGTATCGAAGATTTGGGCTTTTTAGCTTCACAGGAAGTGACTTGCGCCAACTTGCACGGTGAGTTCATAACCGCCTCCCGCAGTGCGCCGACGCTTTATGCGCGTCTACAACTCTTTCAAAGACTCGTGTCTCGTGAAAACACCCACTGTCGTGTTTCGATAGCAGCAGACGCTGATGATGTCAGGATCATCGTCAATCTTGTCAACGATTCCAAGTTGAGAGGGATGCATTATTCCGAGTGGGTTCAAGTTGTCCTGTTAGTTGAGATCGTGCGCAAAACCGCAGGAGTACACTGGCGTCCTTCGGAAATTACCTTTCAATCTCGCTTTACGCCCTGCCAACAAGCGTTGGAGCGATTTCCCAACACCCGTTTTCTCTTCGGGCAACAAAACACGTCAATCAAGGCGCCTGCATTTCTGCTGAGTCAACCCCTGCTGGATCGTCAAAGCACACCATACCCGATCTCTCCTGCATCGATAGCGCAAGTGGCCCCTGAATCCGGCCCGGATTTTTCCGGCTCCCTCAAGTTGGCATTACAGGCTTATCTCCGCGAAGATTCTCTTGATATTCGCTTGGCGGCGGACATTGCCAGCCTCAGCGTGCGCACGTTGCAACGTCGGTTAGCGCAATTCGGGCTTTGCTATTCCATGCTATTGGAGCAGGCGCGATTTGAGTCCGCGCTCGAATTGGTCAGGGATCCGGCCATAAAATTACTCGATGTCGCCTATGCATTAGGTTACGAAGATCCATCACATTTTTCACGGGCCTTTCGGCGGATCGCCGGGATAAGTCCCCGGGAATATCGTCAACAGGGGTTGAGGGAGCGTACTCCCTAAGCCCCAGCCCTTTAAAGGTGACATAACTTGTTAATTTTAAATCGATAATTTATCATAGCCTGCCTATCGAGCGAAGCAATCGAGGAAGCAGGCGATGCTAACGGGGGTATTTAAGTGCTTTATCGTAAAGGGCTGGATTTCAAGATGAGAATGCGGATGTCATGGCCTCGGCCAGGATGGTTCGCGCTGGTGGCCGGGTTGCTGTCGTCGTTCCCGATCGGACTCGCCGCCGAGCCCAGGGTTACGGCGAGCATCAAGCCGGTGCATTCGCTGGTGGCCGGTGTCATGCAGGGTATGGGGACCCCACGCTTGTTGGTGCCGGGTGGGGCTTCCCCACACGAATATAGCTTGCGACCCTCCGACGCGCGCGCCATCAACGAGGCCGACGTCGTGTTCTGGATCGGGCCGGATCTGGAAAGCTTTCTGGTCAAGCCGCTGGCCAATGCCAAACAGGTCCGGTCGGTGGCCCTGATGGAGGCGCCCGACATGGTGGTCCTGCCGTTGCGGGAGGGAGGCGCCTGGGAGCCGCACCAGCACGGGCATGACCCGCACGATCACGTCAAACCCGGCGCCGCCGAGCACGACCGCGATCACGCCGTCGCCGGTCGTGATGCCCATGTCTGGCTGGATCCGGTCAACGCAACCGCCATGGTCCGGCGCATCGTCGTCGTCCTCGGCGAGGTCGATCCTGCTCGTCGGGTTGATTACGAGCGCAACGGCACGGCCCTGATCGAGCGGCTGGACCAGTTGAACCAAACGCTCTCGGCGGAGTTGGAACCCGTCGAGGATCAGCCTTACATCGTATTTCACGACGCCTATCAGTATTTCGAGCGGCGTTACGGCCTGAACGCGGTCGGTTCGATCGTCCTGAACCCCGAACAGCGGCCCGGCGCCAGACGGGTGGCGGAAATCCAGACCCGCATCCACGAACTCAGGGTTCGCTGCGTGTTCGGCGAACCGCAATTCCAGTCGGCCCTGGCGGACACGGTCATCGTCGGTAGCAGCGCGCACCGCGGAGTGCTCGATCCGTTGGGCGCGGAATTACCGACCGGCCCCGATGCCTACTTCCTGTTGCTGCAGGGGCTGTCCGATTCGGTGCGACGCTGTTTGAGCGGTTCCTGAACGGTCGGACGAACCACCGAGCATTTGTCGAATTTCCTTCTAGAATATCTTGTGCTGTGATGCGTACCCGTCGGCTGTTACACCGGATGCCCCGCGTACGGCCGGCATTTGGTTTTGTTGGTAACAAATCAAATACCAAGGCGAATTGAAGATGACCGACACATTTGCGGGATTTGCGCCCTACCGTGTGGGGGAGGGCGAGGAATACATGAACGACAGGCAAAAAAAGCATTTTCGCGCCATCCTGGTGGCCTGGAAGCAGGAGTTGATGGAAGAAGGCCGGCGTACGGTCACCAGCATGCGGGACGAGCCGCTCAATCTGCCCGATCCCAACGATCGGGCGAGTCAGGAGGAGGAATTTTCGATCAATCTGCGGGCGCGGGATCGGGAGCGCAAATTGCTCCACAAGATCGACAAGGCCTTGGGTCGGCTGGCGTCCGACGATTACGGTTATTGCGAGGCCTGCGGGGTGGAGATCGGCCTGCGCCGGCTGGAAGCGCGGCCGACCGCGGAATTGTGTATCGACTGCAAGCATCTGGAGGAACAAAAGGAAAAAAGCCAGGCGGCGTGAGAATCTCGGCCACGCTCGGACAGCCATCGCGCTCCGAACGAACCGGATCGGCAACCGTCCAACACGTTCGTGAACTCCTCAACGAACCATGTTGCCCATGTCGACCAACACCCCAAAAACCACTTATCTCAGGGACTACACTCCGCCCACCTATCGGATTCCAGCGATCGACCTGCGCTTCGAGCTGGACGAGGACCGCGCCACGGTTCGTTCCCGGTTGCGTATCGTCCGCGCCGAGGCCACTCCAGCCGGCACGCCGCTGGCGCTGGACGGCCAGCACCTGGAACTGATCGCTCTGGAATTGAATGGAGCGCCGCTCGCCGTGGATCGCTATCGACTCGACCCGGATCGGCTGACCCTGCTGGATCCCCCCGAGTCGTTCGAACTGACGGCGATCACCCGCATCCAGCCGCGGGATAATACTTCGTTGCAGGGTCTCTACCAGTCCGGCGGCAACTTCTGTACCCAATGCGAGGCGGAAGGTTTTCGCCGGATCACTTACTTTCTCGACCGGCCCGACGTGATGGCGGTCTTCACCGTCACTCTGGTGGCGGACAAGGCTCGCTATCCGGTGCTGTTGTCCAACGGCAATCCGGTCGCCAGCGGCGAACTGGACGACGGCCGCCACTGGGCAACCTGGCGGGATCCGTTTCCCAAGCCCTGCTACCTGTTCGCCCTGGTGGCCGGCCATCTTGAATCGATCGAAGATCATTTCGTCACCCGTTCCGGGCGCAAGGTGACGCTGCGCATTTACGTCGAACCGGAAAACCTCGACCAGTGCGGGCACGCCATGTACTCGCTCAAGCAGGCCATGGCTTGGGACGAGCGGTGCTTCGGGCTGGAATACGACCTGGATTTATACCAGATCGTCGCGGTCGGCGATTTCAACATGGGCGCGATGGAGAACAAGGGCCTCAACATCTTCAACACCAAGTACGTGCTCGCCAAGCCGGAAACCGCCACCGACGCCGATTATCAGGGCATCCTCGGCGTCATCGGTCACGAGTACTTCCACAATTGGACCGGCAATCGGGTGACCTGCCGCGACTGGTTCCAACTCAGCCTGAAGGAAGGGCTGACCGTGTTCCGCGACCAGGAATTCTCCTCGGATCTCGGCTCGCGCGGGGTCAAGCGCATCGAGGATGCGCGCATCCTGCGCTCCAGTCAGTTTCCGCAGGATGCCGGGCCGATGGCGCACCCGGTGCGACCAGATTCCTATATCGAAATCAACAATTTCTATACCGTCACCGTCTATAACAAGGGGGCCGAGGTGATCCGGATGATCCAGATCCTGCTCGGCCGGGACGGCTTCCGGCGCGGCATGGATCTCTACTTTCAGCGCCACGATGGTCAGGCGGTGACCTGCGACGATTTCGTCGCGGCGATGGCCGACGCCAACGGCGCGGATCTCGACCAGTTCGCGCGCTGGTACCATCAGGCCGGTACGCCGGAACTGACCGTCGGCGACCGTTACGATCCCGCCGCCCGCCGCTACACCCTGACGGTTCGCCAATCCTGCCCCCCGACGCCGGGGCAGTCGAGCAAGGAGCCGTTCCACATTCCGCTGGCGATGGGTTTGCTGGACGCCGATGGCCGCGATCTGCCGCTGCAACTGGCGGGAGAGGATGCGCCGCAAGGCACCAGTCGGGTGCTGGAACTGCGCGAGCCGGAACACGCTTTTCACTTCGTCAACGTGCCAGCGCGACCGGTCCCCTCGCTGCTGCGCGGTTTTTCCGCGCCCGTGAAGCTGAACAGCACCGAGAGCGACGACGATCTGCGCTTCCGGCTGGCTCACGACAGCGACGACTTCAATCGCTGGGATGCCGGTCAGACCCTGGCGATCCGCGCCATCCTGGCCTTGGTCGCGGAACGTCAACCGGGCCGGGAGTGGACGTTACCGGAATCCTTCAGCGCCGCGTTCGGCCGGGCGTTGGCCTCCGGCGCCGATCCGGCACTGCTGGCCCAGGTGCTGGCCCTGCCCGGCGAAAACTATCTCGCCGAGCAGATGGAGGTGGTGGATGTGGACGGTATCCACGCCGCGCGATTATTTATCATGCGGACGCTGGCGGAACGGTTGCGCGGATCGCTCCGGGCAACCTACCAGACCCTGCATGTCCGGGACCGGGAGGGTTATCGGATCGATTCCGCTGCCATCGGCCGGCGGGCGCTGAAGAACACCTGTCTGGATTACCTGATGCAACTCGACGATGCGGAAACGCGCGCCCTGTGCCTGGAGCAGTTCCATTCGGCCAGCACTATGACGGACCAACTCGGGGCGCTGGTGCCTCTGGCGAACTGCGACGGCCCCGAGCGGGCCGCTGCCCTGGCGGCCTTCTACGCCCGCTGGCGGCACGAGCCGCTGGTGGTGGACAAATGGCTGACCCTTCAGGCGACGTCCCGCCTGCCCGGCACGCTGGATGTCGTTCGGGAGTTGATGGCGCATGAGGCCTTCAACCTCCGCAATCCCAACAAGGTCCGGGCGCTGATCGGTGCGTTCTCCCAGGCCAATCCCCTGCATTTTCACGCGGTCGACGGCTGCGGCTATACTTTTCTTGCCGACCGAATCTTGGCTTTGAACCCTTTCAACCCCCAGATCGCCGCACGGCTGATGGCCGCTTTCACCCGCTGGCGCAAATACGATCCGATTCGCCGGCAGGGGATGCGGAGCCAACTCGAGCGGATTCTGTCGGCGCCGGACCTGTCGCCGGATGTTTACGAGATTGCCGCCAAGAGTCTGGGCGAGGAGGAATGAGAAAGAAAATTGCTGCGCTGCAAAATTTTGGTTGACTCACGAGTTTCCGCGATGCAAAATACCAACATCAATGTTGCGCTGTACAATGAACTATTAACCCCTTTACCAAAGTGGAGAGTGCCTGATGTCTACCCAAAATCCCTTTAACCCGTTCGCCAATTTCGATTTCGGCAAGTTCGATCTGAGCAAGTTCGACATGACCAAGATGTTGGGCGACGTCAAGATCCCCGGCTTCGACATGGATGCCATCATGGCCGCCCAGCGCAAGAATATCGAAGCGCTGACCGCCGCCAATCAGGCCGCCGTGCAGGGCATGCAGGCCGTGGCGCAGCGGCAGGCCGAGATTCTGAGCCAGGCCATGAACGAGGTGTCCTCGATCGCCCAGCAACTGGCCGGCAGCGCGAGCAACCCACAGGAAATGACCACCAAGCAGGCCGAATTGGCTCGCAAGGCGTTCGAGCAGGCGTTGGCCAACATGCGCGAACTGGCCGAGATGGTCAGCAAGTCCAACACCGAGGCATTCGCCATCATCAACAAGCGCGTCACCGAGAGCCTGCAGGAACTCAAGGGCTTGGTCGCCAAGTAAGGCGGGCGCTTCGCCTTCCTGTCGAACGGGCAGGTCAACGCGGAATTTCCGTGCTGGCCTGTCCGGTTGTTTTTGAGGTTCGCCCCGCTGACGTGGGAGAGGCAACATAAGCTAGAATTAGAACGATCAAGCGAACCACCATAACGATGAGGAACGATGCATGGCCGAGCAAAAAAATCCCGAACTCAAGCTGCCGGAAGTGAAGATGCCCGATCCGGCGCAAATGACCCAACTTTTCAGCCACATCGCTGAAAAGAGCCAGATCATTGTCAAGGAATTTCTGAACCGTCAGAAGAGCGATGGCGCTTTTGACTTCCAGGATCAGATGGGCTTGGGCAAATCCTTCCTGGATCTGACCCAGAAGATCCTGGCCGATCCGGCCAAGCTGGCACAGGCCCAGATGGCCCTGTGGCAGAATTATCTGGATCTGTGGCAGAAAGCCCTGCCGGCGATGTTCGGCGGCCAGCCGATGGAAGCGGTGGTGCGCGAGCCCAAGAGCGACAAGCGCTTCAAGCACGACGACTGGCAGGACAACGCCCTGTTCTCGTACATCAAGCAGTCCTACCTCCTGACCGCCGGATGGATTCAGGACATGGTCGCCAACGTCGAGGGTTACGACGACAAGACCAAGAAGAAGCTCCAGTTCTATACCCGCCAGTTCGTGGACGCGATGTCGCCCAGCAACTTCGTGATGACTAATCCTGAAGTATTGCGGACCACCATCGAATCCGGCGGCGAGAACCTGATCAACGGTCTGAAGAACATGCTCGACGATCTCGAGCGCGGCAAGGGCAAGCTCAACATCCGGATGACCGACCTCAACGCCTTCGAGTTGGGCAAAAACGTCGCCACCACGCCCGGTAAGGTCGTCTATCAGAACGAGATGATGCAACTCCTCCAGTACGATCCCAGTACGCCGGAGGTGTTCAAGAAGCCACTGCTGATCTTCCCGCCGTGGATCAACAAGTTCTACATCATGGACCTGCGGCCCAAGAATTCCCTGATCAAGTGGGCGGTGGATCAGGGCTTCACCGTATTCCTGATGTCCTGGATCAACCCGGATGAGAAGATGGCCGAGAAGGCCTTCGACGACTACCTGAAGGATGGCCCGCTAGCGGCGCTGGACGCCATCGAGCAGGCTACCGGCGAGCGCGAGGTCAACGCGCTGGGCTACTGTCTGGGCGGTACCCTGCTGGGCATCACCAACGCCTATCTGGCGGCCAAGGGCACGCCGCGCATCACCTCCGGCACCCACCTGACCACCATGCTGGATTTCTCGCAGCCGGGCGAGTTGGAAGTGTTCATCGAGGAAGAACAGATCGCCTCCCTGGAAAAGCGCATGGCAGCCAAGGGCTATCTCGACGGAAGCGAGATGGCGACCACCTTCAGCATGCTGCGCGCCAACGACCTGATGTGGTCGTTCTTCATCAATAACTACCTGCTGGGCAAGGATCCTTTCCCCTTCGATCTGCTGTACTGGAACTCGGATTCCACCCGGATGCCGGCCAAGATGCACAGCTTCTACCTGCGCAACTTCTACCAGCACAACCGGCTGAAGGAACCGGGCGGCATTTCCCTGCTGGGCACGCCGATCGACCTGACTCAGGTCAAGGTGCCGACCTACTTCCTGTCGGCGATCGAGGATCACATTTCGCCGTGGAAGTCCAACTACGCCGGCAGCCTGATGTTCAACGGTCCGGTGCGGTTCGTGCTGAGCGGATCCGGCCACATCGCCGGCCCGATCAATCCGCCTTCCGCCAACAAGTATTTCTACTGGACCAATCCCAAGCATGTGACCGACCCGGACGAATGGCTGAAGGATGCCAAGCAGGCCGAAGGTTCCTGGTGGCCGGATTGGTACAAGTGGCTGAGCAAGAACTCGGGCGAGAAGATGCCGGCCCGCGTGCCGGGAACCGGCAAGCTGCCGGTGATCGAGGATGCGCCGGGCGCCTACGTCAAGATGCGGCTGGTCAAGTGATGGGGATGCAGGATGCGGGATGCGGGATGAAGCCGGTCGGTTGATATTGCCGTCCGGGGGTTAGGGACCGAAAACGGTCGTCGTGAAAGCGGCGGCCGTTTTTTCATGGGTTCGGCGACTCCGCCAGCGCCGGCAGCGTCGCCACCACCGGATCGTGGTCGCTGGCCGGGTCCGGCCCGCCGGGAGCGGCGTCGCTGTTCGGATGCGGGATGCGGGCGGTCGCCCCACGCCGCAACGCCGGGCTGACCAGGATGTGATCCAGCGCCTGCGGTTGGCCGCCATGCCGGCGGGTGTAGCACTCCCCGCGCGGTAGATCGTCCAGCAGATTGTGGAACAGATCGCCCTTGAGCAGCCTCAGGGTTTTGGAGCCGGGCACATCGTTCAGATCGCCCAGCAGCACGATGGCGGTCTGGGGATCGATGGCCAGCAGGTCGGCGGCGAAGCAATGGACGATCTCGGCCTGAGCGTGGCGCTGCTTCTTGGTGTAATCCTCTTCGCGGCGGGTCATCGAGCGCATCGACTTAAAGTGGCAAACGATCACGAACAGCCGCTGGTTGCCCACCTCGAATTCAGCCGCCAGCACCTTGCGGCTGGGCGCCCAGTGGTGGCGGTCATCGCCCGTGAAGGCCGGATGCGCGGGCGCGATGCGGCCGGGATTGAGCGTCAGGCTAGGCTTACCGCCGTTGAGACGGATAGCGGTGCCGTCCTCCGGCCCGGCATTGCCGCGGTCGGGAAAATGTACCCGGGCCGGATCGAACAGCAGCCCGACCCGAATGTTGGCACCAGCCATGCCGCCGTCCCGATGGGCCAGCGGGGGAATTTCCCGGAACGCGTACTGGGGACCCCCCGCTTTGAGGATAGCCATGTTCAGGACCTGGTACGTCGCATCGCCTGGAATTTGCCCGCCCTCCAGCACCGGGCTTTCCGCCATGATTTCCTGCACGGCCAGGATATCCGGTCCTTCAAGTTCCCCGGCGATGATCGCGCCCAGTCGTGCCAGCCGATCCGGCGGCGCATCCGCGCCCAGATTACACAGGTTGAAGGTGGCGATGGTCGGCATGACAGCTCCCTTGGGCTTTTTCACCTAAGGTTAGCGTGAAATCCAGGAAAGCGGTTAATGAGGCGTCGGGAGGTGAGTGGCGGCCTTCCGACACCTCGATGCCTCGGTGCTTTCACCCGCCGTTGGCCTGAAATCGCAGCCGCGCCCGGACCAGCGCCCCACCCAGCGTGCCTCGACCGATGTCGAGCCGGCCGTAGTAGACTTCCTCGACCAGATCCCGCACCACTGCCAGTCCGATGCCATGACCGGCGACCATGGGATCGGCCCGCTGGCCGCGATCGAGCAGCAGTGGCGCCTGTTCGGCCGGGATGCCCGGACCGTCATCCTCGACCTCCACCACCAGTTCCGTGCGGCCGCCTTGGCTGGCGGGGCGAGCGCGCACCACCACTCGTCGGCGGCACCACTTGCAGGCGTTGTCGGCCAGGTTGCCGAGGATTTCAAGCAGATCGCCCTCGTCACCATAGAACACGGTCGTCGTCGCGACCTCGCAACTCAGTTGCGGCACCCGACTGGCGTAGACCTTGGCCAGGGAATCCAGAATCTTGCGGGCGACGGGCGCCACCGGCAGAGGAGCGTTCAAGGCGATGCGCCCGGAGGCGGCGGCCCGCTGCAACTGATAATCCACGGTACGGTTCATCCGTTCTACTTGTTCCGCCAGCGTTTGGCGCAATTCCTCGGGCGGAGCGCCGTTTTCCAGCGCGCCGCGCAGCACCGCCAGCGGGGTTTTCAGGCTGTGGGCCAGATCGCCCAGTGCGTTCCGGTAACGCTCCAAATGGGCGCGACTATGCCCGAGCAGGGCATTCAGGTTGGCGGTCATCGGCTGCAACTCTTCGGGGTAACCACCGCTGAGCTGCGTGCGTTGCCCCGCTTCGATTTCGGTGACTTCGGCCGCGACCCGCCGCAACGGTTTTAGGCTCCAGCCCAAGATCAAACCCTGCACCGCCAGCAGCACGCCGGTTGCCGCCAGCAGCCAGCCCCACAGCCCGCGGCGGAAGCTCCAGAGCTGATCGCGGAAATCCCACTGGGTCTCCGCCACCCGGAAGGTATAAATCCGGTACTGATTGGACTCGATTTCCCAACTGACCGTGAACGCCAGCATGAACAGCGGTGTGCCGTCGGAGGATTCCAGCGGCGCGAATTGGGTCTCGCCGGGATTGCGGACCGCCGGGAAGAACGGCAGGGCCAGACCCAGCAGCGACGGGGAATGCCATGCCAGGTTGCCTTGACTGTCCATCACGTCGGCGTACAGGCCGGATTCGGGAGTGGAAAACCGCGCCTCGGGCAGGGCCTGCGGCAGGGCTAGGCGGTTGAAGGCATCCAGGTCGGCCGCGCCCAGCAGCATATAGACCTGGGCCTGCAGGCGATCCTGGACGGCGGACAGGGCGCTGTCACGGAACGCGCGGTCCAGCGTCAGCCCGGTCAGGCCGAGAAAGGCGACCAGCACCACGCTGGCGGCGATCAGCAGGCGGCCTCTGAGGGAACGCATCGGCGCTCAGGTCGCGGATCGTTCCAGGCGGAGCCGATAACCCCGTCCCCGCAGGGTTTCGATGGGGTTGAGGGTACGGTCCGGGTCGAGCTTGCGGCGCAGTCGGCCAACCAGCACTTCCAGTACGTTGCTGTCGCGATCCTCGTCTTCTTGATAGAGATGCTCGGTCAGTTCGGTCTTGGAGATCACCGTGCCGGCATGCAGCATCAAGTACTCCAACAGCTTGTATTCGTAGGCGGTCAGATCCACCGGCTGGCCGGTGAGAGCGACCTGCTGGGCCCCGGTGTCCAAGGCGATGGGGCCGCAGCACAATACCGATCGGGACCAGCCGCCCATGCGGCGGATCAGCGCTCGCAGCCGCGCCAGCAGCTCTTCCATGTGGAACGGCTTGACCAGATAATCATCGGCGCCCGCTTCCAGTCCCTCGACCTTGTCTTGCCAGCGGCCGCGGGCGGTCAGGATCAGAACCGGAAATTTGCGGCCGGCCGTCCGCCAGCGGCGAATGACCTCGATGCCCGACAGGTCCGGAAGGCCGAGGTCGACCACCGCCGCGTCCAGCGGGTATTCCTGGCCGATATACAGGCCAGTGCGGCCGTCGGCGGCGGTATCCACGGCGTAACCCTGTTCGCGCAGTTGGGCGGTCACGCGTTCCAATAAGGGGGGCTCGTCCTCGATGATCAGAATGCGCATGTCGAGTGTCCGATCGGAAGTGTGGATCAATCCCGCATTCTGCCGCTGGCGGGGTCGAAATGCAGGCTGCGCACGCGGCCATCCGGTTGCAGGATGCGGACCCGGTAGCCGGGTTGGCCGTCGCGATCGGCGCCCTGCACGCCCAACACCCGGCCGCCGGTGGCTTCGCGCGCGGCGTTGGCGGCGCGGTCGGGATCGGCGAACTGACGGGGTGGGGGGCGGTCTTGCTGGCCTCGGGGAGGCGGAGCAAAATCGCCACCCTGCCGGTATGGTCGGTACCAGGGTTGAGCCTGCGCGCCGGCGGCGGCCAGCAAACCCGCCAGCGCCACTGGCGCCAGGCGCCGCAATCGCCGTAACCTGTCGGACATGGTCGGGAACTTCCTGATGGAACTTGAATTAGCTTAAACCTTATCAGGTTAAGAATGAATCAGGACTGAATCGCGGGGTGTTTCGTCGCGTTTGGAAACCGGTGGATATTCAATATTTCCATATTCAGTATGGATTCAGCCTGCCATTCTTAGGCTGAATCTCGACACGAGAGTCGCGGGGATGGGGAGCCGCGGAACAAACGAGCAACCGGGAGAGGTTCGATGAACACCAGATGGCAAGCTTGGTTGATGGTTGTGCTGATACTACTGGGTCCGACCGCGGTCTGGGCCCAGCGGTTCGACACCAGCGATGTGGAGGTGGACGTGGTCGACGACCGGGGCCGGTCGTTCCCGCAATACCCGCTGCGGGGCGAGGGCGGACCGGCGGTCTTCAAGGCCTATCTGGAGGCCACGCGCGGCCGGAATTATTCGATCCAGATCCGCAATCGGACCAACCGGCGGATCGGGGTGGTCATCGCGGTGGACGGCCGCAACGTCATTAGCGGTGATCGTTCCAATCTCGGCCCGGACGAGCGGATGTACGTGCTCGGTCCGTACCAGCAGGAGACCTACGAGGGCTGGCGAACCGGCAAGAACCGGGTCAACCGCTTCTATTTTACCGACGAGGGCGATTCCTACGCCGGTGCCTGGGGCGACTACTCGGCAATGGGGGTCATCGCGGTGGTGGCGTTCCGGGAGAACCTGCCGGTTCAGCCGTGGGGTCAGGAGGGGCCCGGTTATAGCGACCAGCGCGGGCTACGGCATGCGCCGCCCGCTGAGGCCGCTCCTCTGGGCGCGGCACCGGGCACGAAAGCGGAGCCCGGTACCGGCTATGGCGAGCGTGAATGGTCGCCGTCGCGGCGAGTGGAGTTCGATCCGGAACGGCACCCGTTCGCCCGGTTCTTCCTGAAGTACGCCTGGCGCGACACGCTGTGCCGCCAGGGCGTGATCGACTGCGGCGGCCGGCCCCGGCCGCCGCGCCCCAATCGGCTCTGGGACGAGGATGATCGCTACGCCCCGCCACCGCCCCAAGACCACTACAATGAAACGTGGCGATAGAATTCCGGCGGCTTGCCGGCGATGACACGGGTCGGAACGTCGCCCCCCTTGAAACCAAGGGGGGCGATTTTTTTGCAACCGCATCTGGGATGCAATGATGGCATTGCGGAACTGGAAGGAGAGAGCCGATTTCTGGCGAGACCTGCGTGAGGCACTGCTGACTCCACAGGTTGATTCCGGCGAACTGGACGCGGCGCTGAGCGCGGCGCGGGCGCGGCAACCGTTGCCGGTACTGTGGCTGCTCGGCAGGGCGCAGGCCGGCAAGACCTCGATCGTCCGCGCCCTGACCGGCAGCGACGCCGCCGAAATCGGCAACGGTTTCCAGCCTTGCACCCGCACCGCCCGGTTTTACGATTTTCCGGCCGAGGCGCCGGTGGCGCGCTTTCTCGACACTCGGGGTCTGGGCGAGGTGGCTTACGATCCGGCCGACGACATCCATTATTGCGAGTCGCGGGCGCATTTGGTGCTGGGAGTGATGAAGGCGACCGACATTCGCCAGGATGCGGTGTTCGAAGTGCTGCGCGCGGTGCGCCGCCGTCATCCGGAATGGCCGGTGCTGATCGCCCAGACCGGGTTGCACGAGGCCTATCTGCCCGGCGGGGAGCACATCCTGCCGTATCCGTACGACCGGCAACCGCTGCCGCCCCAGGTTCCCCACGATCTCGCCCGCGCCCTGCGCGCTCAGCGCGAGCGGCTGGGAGCGTTGCCTGGTTCGGCTCCAGTGCGCTGGGTGCCGCTCGATCTGACCTTGGCGGAGGATGGCTGGAATCCGGTGAATTACGGTCTGGAGACGCTTTGGACCGCCATCGAGGAGATCTCGGCACTGGGATTGCGGGCGAGGTTGCGCGGCGATGCCGGCGTGCTCGATGCCTATGCTCGCGCCGCGCATCCCCACATCGTCGGTCACGCCCTGATCGCGGCTGGAATCGGCGCGTTTCCGGTAGTGGATTTGGTCGGGGTGCCAGCGGTGCAGGCCAAACTGCTGCACGGTCTTGCCACCTTGTACGGCCAGCGTTGGGACGGGCGAATGGTTTCCGAGTTTCTCGGTCTCCTGGGCGTGGGGGTCGGCGCCGGCTATCTGGCGCGGTTGCTCGGCCGGGAAGTGGTCAAGTTCGTACCCTGGTGGGGGCAGACTGTTGGCGCGATGTGGGGGGCGACGGCGAGCGGGGCCGTTACCTACGCCATCGGCAAGGCCGCCGGCTATTATTTCGCCAGTCTACGGCGCGGCGGCCCGATGGATCCCGAGACGATCCGCTGCGTTTATACCGAGGCGCTGGCCACCAGCTCGACTTTTCTGAAACGGCCACTTGAAGCTCGACGTTGGCCATTTTGAGGTCTTGACGCGAGGGGAAGGTCAGCGGAGGCGCCTTGGAGTGTCTTACGCGGGCGACCCATCAGAAAGGGTACCCCCCGATGCGGATGCCTCTGCCGGATGCGATTATAGCCCTCTGAGCACCGATGGTGGGGGTGGACGAAACGATCAAATGGCGGCAGGGCCGGCGGATTGCGGCCAAGGACCGGTACCGGGGATGCGGTGTGATCGACCAAGAGTGTGGTGGTCGAGTGCTATGACCTCAAATGGATCAGCCTGATGGTGTTGGAGCCGCTGCCGTGGAGTCGCCGGGTGTGGGCGCTGCCGTTTTTAACCCTGCTGGCGCCGTCCGGACCGGCCAACACCACGGCGGGGCGTCGCCATAAGACCACGTCCTCATTACATATTGGGGTAGTTCGGTCCGCCGCCACCTTCGGGAACAACCCAGTGGATATTCTGGGTCGGATCCTTGATATCACAGGTTTTACAGTGTACGCAGTTCTGGGCGTTGATCTGCAGTCGTGGCTGAGCGTCTTCTTCGACGAACTCATACACTCCAGCCGGACAGTAGCGTTGCTCCGGGCCGGCGTACTCGGCCAGATTGACCGTGATCGGTACGCCGGGGTCCCGCAGTGTGAGATGGCAGGGCTGGTCCTCCTCGTGATTGGTGTTGGAAATGAATACGGAAGACAGCTTGTCGAAGCTGACCTTGCCATCAGGTTTGGGGTATGCGATTGGGGTGTAGGCGCGCGCCGGTTTGAGCGCCTTGTGGTCCTCGTGGTGATGCAAGGTCCAAGGCGCGCGACCGCGCAAGATATAGGTGTCGAGGGCGGAGTAAAGAACGCCCCCGAACAGTCCCCAACGGAAGCTGGGGCGGATGTTGCGCACCTGAGAAAGTTCGTCCCACAGCCAGGATTGTTTGAGCCGATCGGGGTAAGCGTTGACTTCAAGCGCTGGCTCTGCCGCGCCGAGCGCATCGAACACGCTTTCCGCCGCCACCATGCCCGACTTCATCGCCGTATGGATGCCCTTGATCTTGGATACGTTCAAGAAGCCGGCGGTATCGCCGATCAACAGCCCACCAGGAAAGGTGAGTTTGGGTATGGATTGCAGGCCGCCCTCGCTGAGCGTCCTGGCGCCGTAGGCGATTCGACGTCCGCCCTCGAACGTCGGACGGATCGCGGGATGGGTTTTGAATCGCTGCAACTCCTCGAAGGGACTGAGGTAGGGGTTCTGGTAATCCAAGCCGACGACGAAACCCACCGCTACCTGGTGGTTTTCCAGATGGTACAGAAAGGAACCACCGTAAGTGTGCCTATCCAGCGGCCAGCCGACGGTATGGATCACCAGGCCGGACTGATGTTTTTCAGGCTCGATTTCCCATAACTCCTTGATGCCGATCCCATAGGCCTGCGGATCGATACCTTCTCTGAGCCCAAGGCGTTGAAACAGCGTTTTGGTCAGGGAGCCGCGGCAGCCCTCGGCAAGCAGAGTGTAACGGGCGCGTAGCTCCATCCCAGGCTGGTAGGTGGTAGTGGGTTGACCGTCTCGTCCCACGCCCATATCGCCGGTAGCAACCCCGACCACCGTCCCTTGGTCGTCGTAGAGCACTTGGGCTGCCGCAAAGCCGGGATAGATCTCCACGCCCAGCGCCTCCGCCTGCTGGGCTAGCCAGCGGCAGAGATTGCCGAGGCTTACCACGTAGTTACCGTGATTGTGCATCTGCGGCGGGGTGGGTAAACGGTAGGAGGATTGGCTCGTCAGGAACAGAAATCGGTCTTGCCGTACCGGCGTATGCAGCGGCGCTTCTCGAGCTTTCCAATCGGGGATCAACTCGTTGAGTGCCCGCGGTTCGATGACCGCGCCGGAGAGGATATGCGCGCCCACCTCGGATCCTTTCTCCAGCACGCATACGCTGAGCTCGCGTTGGTGTTCCTGGGCTAGCTGCATCAGCCGGATCGCCGCCGCCAGTCCTGAGGGACCAGCGCCGACGATGACGACATCATAGGTCATGCTGTCGCGTTGCATCGGTTTCTCTCATCGCTTACGAGTGGCTAGAACGGCGCCCTGTGGTAGGCATTTAGAACTGCTCCGCCGACAGCGCCAGGATGCTTGAGCCACCGCTGCGCACTATCTTGAGCAAAGCATCCGCCTGAGGCAGGATCTGCTCGGCGTAAAAGCGCGCGGTGGCCAGTTTGGCGCCATGGAATCCGGGATCTTCGCCGGCATCGAGCTTCGCTTTGGCCACCAGTGCGGCTCGCGCCATCTGCCAGCCGCCGCAGACATAGCCGGTCAGCATCAGATAGTTTCCCGAAGCGACGGCGGCGGCATTGGGGTCCTGGCTGAGAGTCTGCAACACCCATTGGGTCGCCTGCTCCAACGCCTGGACGCCAGCCGTCAGGGATTCACCGATCACGGTCAGTTCAGGGCTATCGGCTTGGGCGAGTTCAGCCTCGATACCGCGCATCTCCTGAATCAAGTCCGCCATCGCCATACCCTGGTCCATGGCGAGTTTCCGACCGACCAGATCGGCGGCCTGGATGCCGGTGGTACCCTCGTAGATGGGGGTGACGCGCGCGTCACGCAGGTATTGGCAGGCGCCGGTCTCCTCGACGTAACCCATGCCGCCGTGGACTTGGATTCCGGTGGAAGCAACCTCCACGCTCAGTTCGGTGCACCAGCCCTTGACCACCGGGATCAACAAATCCACCCGCGCCTGGCGGCGCTGACGCTCGGCGGCATCCGGGTGTTTGTGGGCGAGATCCATATCGGTGGCCATCACATAGGCGAAAGCGCGCATGGCCTCGACCTGGGACTTCATGGTCATCAGCATGCGCCGCACGTCCGGGTGTTGGATGATGGCGACGCGATCGCCGGATTTCTGGTCCAAGGGACGGCCCTGGACCCGCTCCTTGGCGTAGTTGCGCGCCTGCTGATAGGCACGATCAGCGATCCCCAGACCCTGGATGCCGACTTTCTGGCGAGCCTCGTTCATCATGGTAAACATATGGGCGAGCCCCTTGTTCTCCTGGCCGACCAGGTAACCAACGGCACCGTCCTGGTCGCCGAAGCTCATCACGCAGGTGGGGCTGGCGTGGATGCCCAGCTTGTGCTCGATGGATATACATTGAACATCGTTTCGTCGACCGAGCGAACCATCGGTGTTGACCAGAAACTTGGGTACCAGGAACAGCGAGATGCCTTTAACGCCTTCGGGTGCATCCGGGGTACGCGCCAGCACCAGATGCACCACGTTATCGGTCAGGTCGTGATCGCCCCAGGTAATAAAGATTTTCTGGCCATACAGCCGATAGTGATCGGCCTCGGGCACAGCCCTGGTACGTACCGCCGACAGGTCGGAACCGGCCTGCGGCTCGGTCAGGTTCATGGTGCCGGTCCAGGCGCCGCTGACCATGTTCGGCAGATACTGTGTCTTCAGCGCATCCGAGCCGTGCTGTTTGAGGGCTTCGGTCGCGCCGGCGTTCAGCAAGGGGCATAAGGCAAAGGACATGTTCGCCGCGTTCCACATTTCCGTCGTTGCCGTCAGCACCAGCTCCGGCAGACCCTGACCACCGTAGTCGGGAGTTCCGCTGATGCTGTTCCAGCCGCCCTCCACAAATTGCTGATAGGCAGCCTGGAAGCCATCGGCGGCGAGCACGCCGTCGACTTCCAGGCGCACGCCTTGCGCGTCGCCGGTTTTGTTGAGCGGAGCCAGTACCTCGCTGGCCAGCTTGGCCGCTTCGTCCAGAACCGCCTCGACCAGATCCGGCGTCGCGTCCTCGTAGCCCGGCAGGTGGGTCAACCGGTCCAGACCAGCCAGTTCCTCGATCACAAACCGCATGTCGCGGGTCGGTGCAAGATAAGTCGTCATGGGTCACTTCCTCAGGCGGGCGGGAGTTTGTCCAGCTCGGCGGACAGTTCGGGTAGTACCTTGAATAAATCGCCGACGATGCCGTAATCGGCGATTTGAAAGATCGGCGCCTCTTCGTCCTTGTTGATGGCGACGATGATTTTGCTGTCCTTCATCCCGGCCAGGTGCTGGATGGCGCCGGAAATACCCACGGCGATATAGAGTTCGGGCGCGACGATCTTGCCGGTCTGGCCGATCTGGTAGTCGTTGGGGACAAAGCCGGCGTCCACTGCCGCGCGCGAGGCGCCTACCGCCGCACCGAGTTGGTCGGCGATCTCTTCCAGAAGCTTGAAGCCCTCGCCCGAGCCCATGCCGCGGCCGCCGGAGACGACGATCCGGGCGGCGGTCAACTCGGGGCGCTCGGACTTGGTCAGTTCCTGGCTGATAAAGCGGGCCGCACCAAGAGGCGCCGCCGCTGGAACCGTTTCGATCGGTGCGGCACCGCCTTCGCTGGCGGCCGCCGCGAAAGCGGTGCCGCGCACTGTAATCACTTTGATCGGGGCGTTGCACCGTACCGTGGCCAACATGCTGCCGGCGTAAATCGGACGGACGAAGGTATCGGCGTTCTCCACGCCGACGATGTCGGACAGTTGAGTGACATCGAGCAGTGCCGCTACCCGCGGCATCAAGTTCTTGCCGAAAGTGGTGGCCGGCGCCAGCACATGGCTGTAACCCTTAGCCAGTCCGGCGATCAGTACCGCAAGATCCTCGGCGAGGAAGTGGGCATAGTGGTCGGCGTCTATCCGTAGCACCTTGGCGATCCCGGGGATCCTGGCGCCGTCAGCGGCCGCGCCGGCGCAGTTGTTTCCCGCCACCAGCATGTGGATCTCGCCGCCGATGTTTTGCGCGACGGTAACCGTATTCAGGGTGGCCGCCTTCAGCGTGGCGTGGTCGTGTTCCGCAATGACCAATATGTTTTTCATCTCAGATCACCTTGGCGTCGCTTCGGAGTTTGACGACGAGTTCCGCCGCATCGGCCACCTTGATGCCGGCTTCGCGCTTGGGTGGTTCGGCCACCCCGAGCGTGGTCATCCGTGCCGCCAGAACGACACCCAGATCGCCCGGACTCAACGTGTTTAGCGGCTTCTTCTTGGCTTTTATGATGTTGGGTAGCTTGACGTAGCGGGGCTCGTTGAGCCGTAAGTCGGCGGTCACCACCGCCGGTAGCTTGAGCGCCACGGTCTCCAGCCCGCCGTCGATCTCGCGGGTGACCTCGATTTCCTGCTCGCCCGGTGTTAGCCTGGAAATAAATGTGCCTTGTCCCCAGCCAAGCAGCGCGGCCAGCATCTGCCCGGTCTGATTGCAGTCGTCGTCGATGGCCTGTTTGCCGAGGATCACCAAGTCCGGCTGCTCGCGCTCGACCAAGGCTCTCAGCAGCTTGGCAACTATCAGCGGTTCGGGTGCGGCGTCGGTTTCGACCAGGACGGCCCGGTCGGCACCCATGGCGAGTGCTGTGCGCAACACCTCCTGACACTGGCTTACGCCGATGGAGGCAGTGACGATCTCCGTCGCCTTGCCCAATTCCTTCAGATGCACCGCTTCTTCCACGGCGATTTCATCGAAAGGGTTCATGCTCATCTTGACGTTGGCGATCTCCACGCCGGAGCCGTCCGCCTTGGGGTAAACCTTGACGTTGTAGTCGACCACTCGTTTCACGGCGACTAAAATTTTCATACCAATCCTCCTGTATTCATCTAA
>JAVMKL010000219.1:0-3436 GCA_031732875.1 Candidatus Competibacter sp.
TTGACCCGCAGGGTCGGATCGTTGTCGTCCTCGGGATCGAGTTGGGGGTAAACGCCGTCCCAGTAGCGCTCGATCAGGCCTTCCACCAGCGCCAGGCCATCATCGAACCCCAGCAATCCATCGGTTTGCAACAAGGCCCGGCTCAGGTAAACCGCCACCCGCAGATCACGGGTGCGTTCGAACAGGGTTAGCGCAGCTTTTCCGACGCTGCGCCAGTCGGGCGGCTCGACCGGAATGATGGTATTGCCGTACTGGCGTTCCGGCGTCTCCTGCGCCAGCTTCTCCATCTCCGCGAAGTCCGGATCATATTCGAGATCATCGCCGCACGGCGCGTCGGCGGCGACCTCGCGCAGCAGACCCTCAACATCAATCACGCTCATTGCTCGCAGATCCCATGGTTTTGGATTCAAGTATAGCCCAGCTTGGCGCTCATCCCCTTGAGGTATAGACTACCAACTGAATATCGCCTGTTTTCGATCGGTTCGCTGGACCCCACCCGGGCGGTCAAAGCGGCATCACCCTGAGTGGATATCGCGTCATGCCCCTGAAACTGACCATCACCAGTTACCAGCGCCTCTCTCCTGGCCAGGAATCCACCAAGTTCCTCGACCGGGGATCGATCAGCATCGGCCGCGCGGCCCAGAACGACTGGATCCTGCAGGATCCGGAGCGCATTCTATCCGGCAAGCACTGCACCATCCACCATCAGGATGGCGCCTACTTCCTCACCGACACCAGCACCAACGGCGTCTATCTCAACAACTCCGACCAGCGCATCGGCCGAAACCAGATGGTCAAGCTCAAGGATGGCGACCACTTCATTCTGGGCGAATACGAAATTGCCGCCACCCTGATCGCGGCGGCGGCGGAACTGGAAGAACCCGAACTGGAAGAGGGTCCGGTGACCGATATCATGCCCCCCGGTCTGGCTCCGGTCATTCCCATCGCCGGGGTGGAACATCCCCGCGGCGCCCGGGCGGACTTGGCCAAGCCGTCTTTCGCGGAGATTCTCGCTGAGGACGGCATGGGCCTGCGCCATCCGGCCGAACCACCGGCTAAGGGCACCATCGTCACCGAACCCTCCGCCGACCTGCTCGCCCCCGATCGGGCCTTCTTCGAACCGCCGGCGCTGATTTCCGAAGCGCCGCCCGCGCCGCTCGAACCGGCGTCGCCGACCCTCAAACCGGATCGATTGGCCGAACCCGCTTCTCCAGTTACGGAGTCGCCCGCCGAACCCATGCCCGGGCACGAAAACCTGGCCGCCGCCGCGCTGGCCGAGGAATCGATCATCCCCGAAGATTGGTGGATGACCCCACCGGTTTCGCAAGCCGCCGTGGTCGAAGGCGCACGGCCCACCACGGGTACACGACCGGAGCCGACGCCGGCGGCGCCGTTCGCGGAACCCGCGCCGGTTCGGCCGTCTTTCGAGGAACCGGTGAAACCGGCGGCACCCCCGCCGCAACCGCGGACGGCCGCTCCAGCGCAACCCGTCCCCGCGACCGCCAAACCGGCCGGACCCGGCGCCGACACGCTGCTATACGCCTTCCTGGATGGCGCCGGTTTGCCCCACGGCCGGCTGGCCGAGGAGCAATGGCCTGAGGTCATGGCCAACATCGGCGCGATCTTCCGCGAAACCGTGCGGGGGCTCATGGAAATCCTGCTGGCCCGCGGCGATATCAAGGGGGAATTCCGCCTGGACCGCACCGCCATGGGCCCCATGGAGAACAACCCGCTCAAGACGCCGCCCGGCCAACCACCCCTGCGCCCCGAAGACGTCATGCTCCTGCTGTTGATCCGGCAGAAGGATGCCTACATGTCGCCGGTGCAGGCGGTGCGCGAAGGTTTCAACGACATCAAGGCCCATCAACTGGCGGTCATGGCCGGCATCCAGTCGGCCCTCAACCGCTTGCTCGAACGATTCGATCCGCATAATCTGGAAACCCGCCTCGAGCGCGGCCTGCTCGACAGCTTCTTGCCCGCGAACCGCAAGGCCAAATATTGGGATTTGTTCAACGCCGAGTATCAGGCCATCGCCCGGGAAGCCGAGGACGATTTTAACGAACTGTTCGGCGATGAATTCGCCCGCGCCTACGAGGAACGACTGCGCGCTCGCTGAACCCTTGCGGTTCCAAACCCGCCTTGGCTACCGTTTCACGGTTTGGATGCTAGGATTTAGAGACGGCGACCCTTAATCTCAATGAAGCGATGAAACGAGCGACACCGCCATGAGCTGGCACAGCAAGGTTGTGTGGTCCGAGGGAATGTTTCTGCGTCCTCAACATTTCCAGCAACAGGACCGCTATCTCGAAGCCCTCGTCCGGCATTCCTGCGGCTACCTGCGCCCCTACGACTGGGGCGTGGCGGATCTGGCCCTGGACCGGGAAGCGCTGGCGCTGGGCAAGATCGCCATCACCACGGCCAAGGGTCTGTTGCCCGACGGAACGCCCTTCAGCATCCCCGACCACGATTCACCGCCCGCACCGCTGGACGTCGGCGCCGACGCGCGCGATACCCGGGTCATGCTGGCCCTGCCGATGCGGCGAACCGGCATGGCGGACGTAGAGCGCGGCGACCATCAGGATACCGCGGCGCGCTATCGGGCCGTGGCCTGCGAGGTGCGCGACAATAATTTCGACACCGCCAATAACAGCGCTTTCGTCGAGATCGGGGAACGCCGGCTGCGGCTGTTCCTCGACACCAAGGATTTCAGCGAACATGCCAGCATCGGCATCGCCCGGGTGCTGGAGAAGCGACCCGACCAGATGGTGGTGCTCGATAACGAGTATTTGCCGCCCTGTCTGGACTGTCGTGGTGTGCCGGCCCTGAACGGTTTTATCACCGAAGTGCTGGGGCTGCTGCACCAGCGCGGCGACGCTCTGGCCGAGCGGGTAACAGGCGCGGGCACCGCGCGCGGCGCCGGAGTGGACATCGCCCAATTCCTGCGCCTGCAAACCGTCAATCGCTTCGAACCCCTGTTCGCGCACCTGGCAACCATGCAGGGACTACATCCGGAAGCCTTCTATCAGGTTGCCGTCCAACTGGCCGGCGAAATGGCCACCTTTACCGGCAAGGCCAGGCGCCGGCCGCCGGTGTTCCCGACCTACGACCACGACGACTTGCAGAAAACCTTCGGCGTCCTGATGACGGAGCTGCGCCGCTCGCTCAGTCTGGTCGAGGAACAGGCGGCAATCCGGATTCCCATCGAGGAACGCCCGTACGGCATCCGGGTGGCGATCATCACCGATCGCGAGCGTCCCCTGCTCGCCAAGGCCAACTTCGTGCTGGCGGTCCGCGCCGACATGGCGACCGATCTGCTCCGCGCCCGGTTCCCGACCCAGGTCAAAATCGGTCCGGTCGAACGCATCGCCCAGTTCGTCAACCACCACCTGCCCGGCATCGGCGTCAGCGCCCTGCCGGTGGCGCCGCGGGAAATCCC
>JAVMKL010000220.1:0-3400 GCA_031732875.1 Candidatus Competibacter sp.
GTGCTTCATGCCCATGTACCTGTGTGTCGAACAAGGATGATTGTTGCCCGATATTTGACGACCCATCGTACTACGATTAACGAACTCGCATACGAAACCTAACGGAAATCGGTATAGCCCAACCAGTCCCGGCTGGCGTCCCCATAGGCGATGAAATATGGATTCAACAGCGAGTCGCGGGTGTTGTAGCGCAACGGCTCGCCGGTCTCCGCCGACACCACCCGGCCGCCGGCCACCTCGACGACGGCCTGCGCCGCGGCGGTGTCCCATTCCGAGGTCGGACCGAGACGGGGGTAGACGTCGGCCGCGCCCTCCGCCACCTGGCAAAACTTGAGCGAACTGCCGATGGTCACGAGAGCGCAGTTGCCCAGACGGGCGACGAAGGCCTGCAAACCGGGCCCGCCGTGCGATTTGCTGCCGACCACCCGCACCGGCGTGCCGAGCTCCAATGGCCTGACCGCGATCGGTCGCGGCGACTGGCCCGACTCCTCGCGGAAGGCACCCTGTCCGCGAGCGGCGAAATAACACAGTCCCGTCACCGGCACCCGCACCACGCCCAGCACCGGCTCGTGATCCTCGATCAGGGCGATGTTGACGGTGAACTGGCCGTTGCGCTGGACGAACTCCTTGGTGCCGTCCAGCGGGTCCACCAGCCAGTAGCGCCGCCAGCGCGCCCGCTCGACGAACGGCACACTGGCCGATTCCTCGGACAGGACGGGAACGTCGGGCGTCAGTCGCCGCAAGCCGGCGACGATGGCGTGGTGCGCGGCCAGGTCGGCCGCAGTCAGCGGGCTGTCGTCATCCTTGGCGGTCACCCCAAACGCCGTGGCATAAATCTCCAGAATCCGCTCGCTGGCCTCCACCGCCAACGCCCGGACCGGTTCCAGCCAGTTCGCCCACTCGTCGCGCACCTTACACCCCCTCACCCCCAACTCCTCTCCCCTTGCGAGAGAGGAGAGTTGAAACAAAAAAGGGGCGATCCGAAACGATCACCCCATCCGCCGGCCATGCCGCCGAACCTTACGAAAACTTCTCCTTGATGCGGGCCGCCTTGCCCTCCAGACCGCGCAAGTAATACAGCTTGGCGCGGCGCACGTCGCCCCTGCGCTTGACCGAGATGTCGGCGATGGCCGGACTGTAGGTCTGGAACACGCGCTCCACACCCTCGCCGTGGGAAATTTTGCGCACGGTGAAGGCCGAATTCAGCCCTCGGTTGCGCTTGGCGATCACGATGCCTTCGAAGGCCTGCAAGCGCTCGCGGTTGCCTTCCTTGACCTTGACTCGCACCACCACGGTATCGCCGGGATTGAAAACCGGGATTTCGCGAGTCATCTGCTCTTTTTCAAATTCTTCAACCAGTTTGCTCATGACACTACGCTCCACGTTGCTCCGGGAGATCCCCGGCGGCGCCGGTATTCTCCGTTCTCTCTCGATATTCCCGAATGAATTCTTCCAGCAGTGCCCGCTCGCCGGCACTCGCCTCCCGCCGCGCCAGCAGGTCTGGACGACGCAGCCAGGTTCGCCCCAGCCCCTCGCGTCGTCGCCAGCGGGCGATGGCGGCATGATCGCCGCTCAGCAGCACCGCCGGCACTCGCCGCCCGTCGATCTCCTCGGGCCGAGTGTAATGCGGGCAATCCAACAGACCGTCCATGAACGAATCCTGCTCGGCCGACTCGCCGTCGTTCAGCGCCCCCGGCAGCAACCGGGCGACGGCGTCGATCACCACCAGCGCCGCCAGTTCGCCGCCACTGAGCACGTAATCGCCGATGGACCACTCCTCGTCCACCTCGGCCTCGATCAAGCGCTCGTCGATCCCTTCGTAACGGCCGGCGAGCAGGATCAAGCGCCGCTCCCCCGCCATCTCGCGCACGCCGTCCTGGGTCAGCGGTCGGCCCTGGGGGCTCAGATAAATCGTTTTTCCGGGCGATTCGGCCGCCGCCCGCGCCCGCCGCAAGGCATCGCGCAACGGTTGGACCTTCATCACCATCCCCGGCCCGCCGCCATAGGGTCGGTCGTCCACGGTCCGGTGCCGGTCGTGGGTATCGTCGCGCGGGTCCCAAGTCGCCACCTCCAGCAAGCCGCGCTCCACCGCCCGGCCCGTCACGCCGAACCGAAGCAGCGTCTCGATCATCTCGGGAAACAGGGTAACCACGTCCACGCGCACGGCGGCGTTCCTTAATTCCCCGCTCTCCCCTTGCGGGAACACGAAGCGAGGGTGTCAGGGTTGGGGGTAAGGAACAATCAGAAATCCGGATCCCAGTCCACCCGCAGCAGGCGCTGCTCCAGGTCGACCTCGACCACCACTTGGCCTCGCACGAACGGCAGCAGTCGCTCCCGCTCGCCCCGCACCACGATCACGTCGTTGGCGCCGGTCGCGAACAGAGAAGCGATCGTACCCAACTCGACCCCATCCAGCGTCACCACCCGCAGCCCTTCCAGATCGGTCCAGTAGTATTCGCCCGGTTCGGGCGGCGGCAGTTGCTCCCGGCGCACGGCGATGTCGCACTGGAGCAGGATCGCGGCCCGGTCGCGGTCGTCGCAGCCGGCGAACTTCAACACGACCCCCACTCCGTGGGCGCGACCGGCTTCGATCTCGAACGCCTGCCAACCGTCTGGCCGCTTCAGGAACACCGGGTTATAACGGGCGATGTTCTCGCGCGGTTCGGTATGCGAAAATACCCGCACCCAGCCCTGCACCCCGAACAGGCCGGACACCCGGCCCAGCACCACCCAATTCGACATCGCGGCGGTGAATCCGGCGTGATACCTTTACTGAACCTCCTGCCGGCGGGCCTGTTCCTTCATCAGGCTGACGACTCGTTCCGAGGGCTGCGCGCCGGTGCCCAGCCAGTATTGCAGCCGTTCCTGGTTCAGGCTCAGCCGTTCGTCCTTGCCGCTGGCGATCGGATTGAAAAAGCCGATGCGTTCGATGTAACGACCGTCGCGCCGGTTGCGGCTATCAGTGACGACCACGGTGTAGAAGGGGCGCTTCTTGGCGCCGCCGCGGGACAGGCGGATGGTTACCATGCGCTGTGAATACCTCTGGCGAATTCCGATACGAAAAGGCCGCCCGCGCGGAGCAGCCGGATGAAGCAGGGGATAGTAGCCGAAATTCCGCGCGTTTAACACCGATCGCGCTAATTTTAACGCGCCCGTGCCGGCGCTACGGCTTCAGCGGCGGCAGGACGCCCGGCGGCAGCTTGCCCTGCAGGCCGCGCATCATCTTCATCAGTCCACCACCCTTCATCTTCTTCATCATCTTCTGGGCTTGATCGAACTGCTTGAGCAGCCGATTCACGTCCTGGATCTGAGTGCCGGAGCCGGCGGCGATGCGGCGCTTGCGCGAGCCCTTGATCACATCCGGGAACCGGCGCTCCTGCGGAGTCATGGAATTGATGAT
>JAVMKL010000221.1:0-3389 GCA_031732875.1 Candidatus Competibacter sp.
CATGCAGAACAGGAAAAAGCCTTCCCAGCCCAGCCATTCGGCCAGATAGCCGGTTGGGGTGTTGACGATTACCCGTGGAATCCCCATCAGACTGCTCAGCAAGGCGTACTGGGTAGCCGTGAATTTCTTGTTGGTGAGGGTGGCCATGAACGCGACGTAGGCGGTGGTCGCCATGCTGCTGAACAGATTCTCGCTGCTGACCGCCAGCGCCAGCCCCGGCAGGCTGTGACCGAGCCGGGCCAGAATGACGAAGCCGATCAGCCCGATTGCCTGCAACACGCCGAACAGCCACAGGGCGCGGTACTGGCCCAGCCGCAGGATCAGCACGCCGCCGATCAACCCGCCGATCACCGTCGCCCAGAAGCCGAACAACTTGACGACGGTGCCGATTTCGGTCTTGCTGAAACCGAGGTCCAGATAGAACGGCGTGGTCATCTGGCTGGCCATCATCTCGCCGACCTTGTACAGCAGCACGAACAACAGGATCAGCACGGCGTCCTGACGAGAGAAATATTCCACGAACGGCTGAACCACCGCATCCCGCAGCGTGCGCGGCGTGCCAGCCGGCACCAGCGGTTCGACGCAGAACAGGGTCGTGATCAAGCCGGGCAACATCGCCGCCGCCATCGCCCAATACACGGCGGAAAAAGGAATGAAATCGGCCAGGATCAACCCGCCGCCGGACGACAGCAGCATTCCGATCCGATAGCCGTTGACGTAGAGCGAGGCGCCCAGTCCCTGCTCGTCGTCGGCCAGCGACTCGCGCCGATAGGCGTCGATCACGATGTCCTGCGAGGCGGAAAAGAACGCCACCAGAAACGCCGCCAGGGTCACCAAGGGCAGGCTTTGGGTCGGATCGGTAAACCCCAGGCCGACGATGGCCGCCGTCAGCACCAGTTGAATCAGCAGCAGCCAGCCGCGGCGCCGGCCCAGTGCGGCGATGGGAGTGAAGCGGTCCAGCAGCGGCGCCCACAGGAATTTGAGGGTGTAGGGCAGGCCAACCAGCGCGAACAAGCCGATGGTGCCGAGATCGACGCCGGCTTCCTTGAGCCAGGCTTGCAGCACCGATCCGGTGGCCAGCAGCAACGGCAGGCCGGAGGAAAAGCCCATCAGCAGGGCGGCGAGCATTCGACCGCTCAGGAAAATTCGCAGAATGTCCCGAGCGGAACGCCGGGTGGCGTCAGAAGACATGGTCGTAGTCCATCGTCAGGGGCGCGTGATCGGAAAAGCGCCGGTCACGGTAAATGGCGACGGCGCGGACTTTGTCGGCCAGACCCGGCGTGATCACCTGATAATCGATCCGCCAGCCGACATTTTTTTCGCGCGCCCGGCCGCGATTCGACCACCAGGTATATTGATCGGGTTCGGGATTCACCACCCGGAAGGCGTCCACCCAACCCAGCGGCCCGAACAGTTGGTCCATCCAGGCCCGTTCCTCGGGCAGGAAGCCGGAATGATCGCGGTTGGCTCGCCAGTTTTTCAGATCGATTTCCTTGTGGGCGATGTTCCAGTCGCCGCAGAGGATATAGTCGCGACCGCTGGCGCGCATCGCCCGCAACGGTTCGGCCAGCCGCGCCATGAAGTCGAATTTCACCGCTTGCCGATCCGGACTCGAGGAACCGGACGGCAGATACAGCGAGACCACGCTGAGAGAGCCGAACCGCGCTTCCAGCCAGCGGCCCTCGGCGTCGCATTCCGGCCAACCCAAGCCGGTTCGCACTTCATCCGGCTCGCGGCGAGCGAAGACGGCTACTCCGCTGTAGCCCTTGCGTTCGGCATCGTGATAATGGCAATGATAACCGGCCGGATGGTAGGCATCGGGCGGCAGCTGGTGAGTCTGGGCCTTGGTTTCCTGGAGGCAGACCACGTCCGCGTTCTGCTCGGCCAGCCAGGCGAAAAAACCCTTGCTGGCGGCGGAACGAATGCCGTTGGCGTTGAAGGTGATCACTCGCATGAGGCGATGATGTTCCGGTGGAAGGGTGGCGAAGCGCGCTATGATACCGATATTCGGTATCCTCCAAGCCGGAATCTCGAATCATGAACATAGATGGATGGTTTACATGATTCATCCTAGCCTGAATCTGCCCCGCGATAAGATCGCTGAGTTCTGCCGCCAACGTCGGATCAGGTCGTTGTCGGTGTTCGGCTCCGCCACACGCGAGGATTTTCGACCAGATAGCGATGTGGATTTTTTGGTGGAGTTCGAGGAAAGCGCCGATGTTGGCTTGTTTGAAATGGTGGAGATGCAGGATGAATTATCTACCTTGCTGGACCGACGTCCGGTCGATCTGGTCACGCCCAGCGTATTGAGAAATCCCTACCGACGCCGTGCGATCTTGAGGGAACTGGAGCGGGTGTATGGCGCTTGAAGAACGCGATGGCGCTTATCTGTGGGACATGCTGGAGTACGCCAAGCATTGCGTTACTATCCTGGCGAACCAGTCGGAACAAGAGTGGCATCGCGACCTTGCCGCAAAGCTCGCCATCGAACGCAGCCTGGAAATCATTGGCGAGGCAGCCCGAAGAGTGTCGGCAACATTTCGGGAACAGCATCCTGAAATTCCGTGGCGCAATATCATCGGCCAGCGGAATATCCTGGCGCACGATTATGGTCAGATCGATCATGATCGACTGTACAAAACCGCAACCCAGGATATTCCGCCGCTGATTCGACAACTGGAGGCATTGCTTCCTCCCGTCGAGGGTGATCCATGACCGTAGCTACCATTCTCCAACACATCTGAAATCACGATGGCGCTCCGTGTAGCGCCATCCTCACAGCCGGAATCTCGAACCATGCGGGACTATCAGCGGGACTTTCTCGACTTCGCCATCGGTCGGGGCGTGCTGCGCTTCGGCGAATTCACGCTCAAATCCGGGCGAATCAGCCCGTATTTCTTTAACGCCGGATTGTTCGACAGCGGCGTGGCGCTGGCCCGGCTGGGCCGCTGTTACGCCGCCGCCATCGTCGATGCCGGGCTGGAATTCGACACCTTGTTCGGGCCGGCCTACAAGGGCATTCCGCTGGTGGCGACGGTCGCCGTCGCTCTGGCCGAGCGACACGGCCGCGACGTACCCTGGTGTTTCAACCGCAAGGAAGCCAAGGATCATGGCGAGGGTGGGATGATCGTCGGCGCGCCGCTCGAGGGCCGAGTGCTGATCGTGGACGATGTCATCACCGCCGGCACCGCCATCCGCGAGACGATGCAGATCCTTGAAGCACACAAGGCGATTCCAGCGGGCGTGGTGATCGCCCTGGATCGGCGGGAGCGGGGGCAGAGTGATCTGTCGGCGGTGCAGGAAGTCGAACGCGCCCACGGCATCGCCGTTACCAGCATCGTGAATCTGGACGATTTGGTGGCGTATCTGGCGGAACGGCCGGAATATGC
>JAVMKL010000222.1:0-4985 GCA_031732875.1 Candidatus Competibacter sp.
AGTTGGGGCGAGAGACCGGCATGTTGGGCGCCATCTTCTTCAAAGCCCAAAATAAGATTCAGGACCCCGCCAAGCTCTCCCGCCTGGTGCAGATGATCGACGCGGAGAACTGGATCAGCCTGGATGCCGACACCAAGGGTGATTTGTACGAAGGACTGTTGCAAAAGAACGCCGAGGACACCAAGAGCGGTGCCGGGCAGTACTTCACGCCTCGGCCGCTGATTCAGGCGATGGTGGAGTGCGTTCGGCCCGAGCCGCTGAAAACCATCGCCGACCCAGCCTGCGGCACCGGCGGCTTCTTCCTCGGCGCCTACCACTGGCTTACTCGGCCCGGTAACAGCCTCGACCGGCGGCAAAAGGAATTTCTCCGCTACAAGACCTTCCACGGCAACGAGATCGTCCCCAGCGCACGCCGGCTGTGCCTGATGAATCTCTTCCTGCACAACATCGGCGACCTGGACGGAGGGCCTACCGTGGAGCGGGCCGATGCGCTGATCGCCGATCCCGGCCGGCGCTTCGACTACGTGTTGGCCAATCCGCCCTTCGGCAAGAAAAGCAGCATGACCATCACCAACGAGGAAGGGGAGGAAGACCGGGACGCGCTTACCTACGAGCGGCAGGATTTCTGGGAAACCACCTCGAACAAGCAGCTCAACTTCCTGCAACACATCGTCACCATCCTCAAGGACCAGGGCAAGGCCGCCGTGGTGCTGCCGGACAACGTGCTGTTCGAAGGTGGAGCAGGGGAGAAGATTCGCCGCAAGCTGCTGGAAACCTGCGACGTGCACACCCTGCTGCGCCTGCCGACCAGGATTTTCTACGCCCAAGGCGTCAAGGCCAACGTGCTGTTTTTCGACGCCAAACCGAAGGATGGCCGGGTGCAGACCCGAGAAGTGTGGATTTACGACCTGCGCACCAACCAGCACTTCACTCTCAAGACCAAGCCGCTCAAAGTCGACGACCTGCGGGACTTCATCGCCTGCTACCACGCCGAGAATCGGCACGAGCGCCGGGAAACGGAACGGTTCCGGTACTTCCCCTACCAGGACCTGATCGCCCGCGACAAGGCCAGTCTGGATATTTTCTGGCTCAAGGACGACAGTCTCGACCATCTGGACGAACTGCCACCCCCGGAGGTACTGGCGCAGGAGATCATCGAGCACCTGGAAGCGGCGCTGGCCTCGTTCCGGGATGTTGCCGCAGGGCTGGTCAGGCGCTGAGGGGTGTCATTTCTATAGAAACTTTGATGGAGTACCCGCTGTGGCTGACTACCTCGATATTTCGCTCGCGATCTCTCCGGACCTGCCCCGCTGGCCCGGAAGCCCGCTCACCGAATTAACTCGCCGCCGCGACATGGGGCGGGGCGATCCCGTCAACGACAGCACCCTGGTTTGCGGCGTCCATGTCGGAACTCATGTCGATGCGCCCCTGCATTTTCTGGCCGACGGCGCGGATGTGACCCATCTGGCGCTGGACGCGCTGATCGGTCCTGCGGTCGTGGCTTTTTTGCCCGATGTGGACGCCGTCACCGCCGATGACCTGGAGGCACTGAAGCTGCCCGCCGATACCCGGCGCCTGCTGCTGCGCACCCGCAATTCCGAGAGCTGGCAACGGGGAGACCGCGATTTCCGCGCCGACTTCGTGGCCCTGACCGCCGATGCCGCCCGCTGGGTCGTGGCGCGGGGCATTCGGTTGATCGGTGTCGATTATCTGTCGGTTCAGATTTTCCAGGGCGATCCGGCAACCCATATCGCCCTGCTGCAAGCCCAAGTCGTGATCGTGGAAGGTTTGAACCTGTTCCAGGTCGCGCCGGGGAACTACGAACTCATTTGCCTGCCGCTCAAACTGGCTGGTGCCGAGGGTGCCCCGGCGCGGGCGGTACTCAGAAGAGTACCGGCGTGAAACCGGTCGCGGCGGCGGGTCGAACCGCTCCAGTGGGGCTGGCCAGCGTCGCAATTCAGTCCTTCGATTTCCCTTCTCCCCGAACAATCAACATCTGGGTTTCGGAGACCAGCGCCGCCGTTCGAACGGCGCCGTCGCTCGCCGCCACGAAAAAGGCGCGAATTGGACCCTTGGCGGGAAGATCCCGTTGGAATTCCAACAGCGCCTTGCAAAAATGCCGGTTGCAAATATCCGCCCGCATCGCGTGAGGCAGGGCGCACCCATCAGCTTGGTGATAGATACAAGACCCTTCAACCGCCCGATCACCGACGCGTTCCAAATAAGCGGCGAGCACCTCGGAAGGACGTTGATCCGGGTTTGCCGCTCGATAACGTCGAATGGTTTCAACGTTCAGGTAGGCATCATCGCCCCCGCGTTCGCAGCAGAATCCCTTGCAACACGCACACGCCTTACCCAGGACGGCTCCGACTTCGGATGCCAAAACGGCAAGCGGGGACGTGCTTTCCTCGGTTGCGAGTGGCGCCTCGGATAATCCGTCGGCCTGGCTGACGAGCGAGTCCACATGGTCGCGAAAAGCGCGGCGGCGGCGTTTCGGCAGATTCACGATCCTGGCCGTGGAGGCCGGGATCACCACCAGAGGAAACGTGTCCGGTTCTCGGAAACCGAACGCGCTCATCACCCGGTCGCGAAGCTGCGTGGCCCGTTGGATCTCCTGCTGGATAAGAGCGGCGTCCCGCGCCTGATTTTGCTCGTAAATCTGACGTGCTCGATCCGCGACCGCCGCCCGCTGACAGGCTGGGGTCGCGCAAGCCTGGGTCGACAGCTCTCGTGCGGATAGCGGACGCCCGCAAACCACGCAAACCCCATGCTGTTTTTGCAGTAGGGCATAGCGCCAGTCGCATTCCCCGCGACCACAAAGCCTGCTTTTCCGCGCGGGGAAGAAGACGAGCGGGGCGTGACAAACCAAACAGGTCTGAATTTCTTCCATATGGAAACAAAGTTTGTTGTCTTATCTGAAGGACATCCCTGAAAAATATCTGCCTGGCGCGTGTTGTTGCAACCCCTCGCAACGGGCGCCGGCTGGGTCAGAAAATGGACAGGAGTTGGAAATAGTGGAGACCGATTGGGGTATCATGCGCGAGTTTGCCACACTTAATAAATGATGGCGGTGCAATTCTCCGTTACGAGGGTGGATAGGGTGGGAAGTCCAATCAGAGCCAACCGGCGTGGGTGGATCGCGTCAGGTTGGCTGATTCTGGTGGTCGTTCTGACTTGGTGGTCGCCGGTCGGAATGTCCCGGCAGGGCTTTCTCTACGAAGGCGATCCAACGGTCGATCCGCACTGGTTGTATCCCATCTTGGCGGTGATGCTCGCGTTGGTGCTGCTGGGCAGCTTGGCCATGCTGCGCATCTATCGTCTCAACCGCCATCTGCGCTGTGAAGTGCGGGAGTGCAGGACCGCGGAAGCCAAGTTCCGGGGTCTGGTCGAGCAGTCCTTGGCAGGGATCTGCATCATCCAGGATGACCGGTTCGTCTATGTCAACCCGAAATTCGCCGAAATGTTTGGCCACACGGTGGAGGAGATCGCTGGCCGGCTGGGACCATGCGATCTTATCGCCCAGCCCGACCGGGAGCGGGTCGGCGAGAGCCTGCGCCGCTGCCTGGATGGTGAAACCAGCGGCATCCGTCATACCTTCGGCGCCATCCGCAAGGATGGTTTCCCGATCGACATCGAGGTCAATGGGGAAACGGCCGACTACGAGGGGCGTCCCGCCATCGTGGGTATGGTGCTCGATATCACCGACCGGAAACGCACCCAGCGGCAGTTGAATTATCTGGCGTTCTACGATCCGCTTACCGACCTTCCCAACCGCGCCCTGTGCTTCGATCGCCTCGGGCAGGCGCTGGTCCGGAACAGGCGTCGCGGGGAATCGTTCGCCCTGCTGCTGCTGGATCTCGATGGTTTCAAGGCGGTGAACGACAGCCATGGCCACAAAACCGGCGACGCCCTGCTCCAGGCGGTGGGGCGGCGCCTGAAAGGCTGCGTCCGCGAATCCGATACCGTCGCGCGAACGGGCGGTGATGAATTCGTCGTGCTGTTGCCCCACCTGCAGGAACCGGATCACGCTACCCTGGTGGCCGGGAAAATCATCTTGGCGCTGGCCGAACCGTTTTTGCTGGCCGGGCACGAGTGCCGGGTGGGTACCAGCATCGGCCTCTGCATCGCTCCGGAGGATGGCCGCGACATAGAGACCCTGCTCGGCCACGCCGATGCCGCCATGTACGACAGCAAGACCCGGGGCAAGAACACCTGGACCCGGTATCGGCCGGCGCTGTCGAACGGCAAGTCGTTGAAGGTGGCGATCATGGAATGGAGCGAGGAATGGTGCGTCGGGGTGCCGGTAATCGACGACCAGCACGCCGGGTTGGTGGCGTTGCTGAACCGCATCGGCGATGCCGTGAAAACCGGCCAGGAGGCGGAACGCATCATGGCACTGTTCGATGAACTGGTCGTTTTCACTCACCATCACTTCGAAACCGAGGAGCGGCTGATGGACCGGCATGGCTATGCGGACGCCCTCGTCCACCAGCAGGCGCATCGCAAGCTAGTGGAGGATCTGCTCGGCATCAAACGCCAGTTCGACAGCGCCAGCCTGATGCTGAGCCTGCAGGCGCTCAAGGAGTGGCTGTGCAAGCATATCACCGAAAGCGACCGCCATCTGGCGGAGGTGCTCGTCGCCAGTGGAGCAATGCCCTCCCAAACCGAGCGGCGCGCGGCTTCGGCCTGAAGCGCCGGACGAATGCGTCGCCCATCGCATGCAAAGGTGTCGGGACCGTCATCCAGCCGAGCCGAGCCGGGTCGCGGACGCCGGATCGTGTGAAGTGCCAGTACTTGACTCGTTCCCAGCAGTCGAGAACCTCTGCGACGCGTTCTCGACTGGCAATCAAACCAGACCCTAATGGCGGGCGCGCATCTTGGAGATGGGGCGGAAGGCTCGCGGTTTGAGGTAAGCTAAGGGACCTATTCTGACAGTTCGACAGGCGGGAAGACCGTTCGATCGTTCTGGCCGTCCGCTGTTTCCA
>JAVMKL010000222.1:5085-17341 GCA_031732875.1 Candidatus Competibacter sp.
GACAGTTCGACAGGCGGGAAGACCGTTCGATCGTTCTGGCCGTCCGCTGTTTCCACGACTCGTATTCTGGAACACCATCATTCCATGCCCTCATCTTCCGTTTCTCCAGCCGAATTTGCCCCTCTGCGCCTGCGCAAGGATGAAGACCGCCGCCTGCGTGCCGGTCATCTCTGGGTCTACAGCAACGAAATCGATGTTGAAGCGACTCCGCTGCGCAACTTTGAACCCGGTCAGCCGGTGGCGATTCAGGCCAGCAACGGCAAGGTGCTCGGCACCGGCTACATTAACCCGCACGCACTGCTTTGCGCCCGGCTGGTCAGCCGCGATTTGGAGCATCCGCTCGGCCCCTCGTTGCTGGTGCATCGCCTCAACGTGGCGTTGAGCCTGCGCGAACGATTGTACGACCGGCCGTTCTATCGGCTGATCCATGGCGAGGGCGACGGTTTACCCGGCTTGATCGTCGATCGCTACGGCGATCTGTGCGTGGCGCAACTCACCACCGCCGGCATGGAGCGGCTCAAGAACGATATCCTCGCCGCGCTGCAAAAAGTGTTGAAGCCGGCGGCGGTGTTGTGGCGCAACGACAGCCGGGTGCGGGAAATGGAAGGACTGGAGCGTTACCTCGCCGACGCCTTCGGCGAGGCGCCGGAAACAATGACCGTCGAGGAGAACGGGCTGCGCTTCCAGGTTTCACCGCGCACCGGGCAGAAGACCGGCTGGTTTTACGACCAGCGCGACAACCGTGCCCGACTGGATCGCTATGTCCGGGATCGGCGGGTGCTGGACGTGTTCAGCTATGTCGGCGCCTGGGGCGTGCGGGCGGCGGCGCGCGGCGCGCGCGAGGTGCTGTGCGTGGATTCCTCCGCCGCGGCGGTGGAGCAGGCGGCGACCAACGCGGCGCTGAACGGGGTCGGCGAACGGGTACGAACCCAGCAGGGCGATGCGTTCGAAACGCTGAAAAGCCTGCGCGAAGCCCGCGAGCGTTTCGACGTGGTGATCGTGGATCCGCCCGCTTTCATCAAGCGCCGCAAGGATTTCAAGGAAGGCGCTCTGGCCTACCGGCGGCTCAACGAAATGGCGATGCAGGTGCTCGAACGCGACGGGCTGCTGGTGTCCTGCTCCTGTTCGCAACTGCTCTCGCGCGACGTGCTGATCCAGACCCTCCTGCAAGGGTCGCGGCATCTCGACCGCAATCTGGTCATTCTGGAACAGGGCCGGCAGGGGCCGGATCATCCGGTCCCGCCGGCGATTCCCGAAACCGACTATCTTAAGATGGTCGTCGCGCGGGTTTTGCCGGCTTGAAAGGATGTGGCGATTCAACTGAACCGACTGGCGATGGCATACCCATGAACGAACAAGACGCGCGGCAACTGCTTCGCCTTCTGGAGGAAATCCGCGACAACCAAACACGGCAACTGGAACGCCAGGCCGAAGCGCTGGTGTTGCAACGCGAGCAATTCGCCCTGGTCCAGAAGCAATCCGAGCGCGCCGAGCGCCTTCAGGATCGCGCCGAGGAAATCCAGATGAAGAGCGCGCAGCTCGTCACCGGCGCCCGCAAAGGTATGGTGGTCATCCTGCCGGTCATCGTCGTATTGCTCGCCTATCTGAGTTGGCTCATCTTTCGTTGAGCGATTACGGAGTTTGTCATGCTCGTACATCCCGATTTCGACCCGGTGGCGTTCAGCCTGGGGCCGTTGCACGTGCGCTGGTACGGTCTCATGTATCTGCTGGGTTTTCTCGCGGGTTGGGCGCTGGGCCGCTACCGCGCCAAACGCCCCGGCTCCGGTTGGACCGCCGAGCAGATGGACGATGTGGTGTTCTACATCGCCCTCGGAGTCATTCTCGGCGGCCGGATCGGCTACATCCTGTTCTATAGTTTCAGCAACTTTCTGCACAATCCGCTGGTGTTGTTCCGCATTTGGGAAGGTGGCATGTCCTTTCACGGCGGGTTTCTGGGCGTACTGCTGGCGATGGTGCTGTTTGCCCGCAAGCACCAAAAGGGGTTCTGGGCGACCATCGACTTCGTCGCCCCGCTGATTCCACCCGGACTGTTCTTCGGGCGGATCGGCAACTTCATCAACGGCGAACTATGGGGCCGGGTCACCGATGTGTCGTGGGGAATGGTGTTCGGTCAGACCGGCGACAGCTTGCCGCGCCATCCTTCGCAACTCTACGAGGCGGCGCTGGAAGGGGTGGCGCTGTTCCTCATCGTCTGGCTGTTTTCGGCCAGGCCGCGCCCGACCATGGCGGTGTCGGGCGTGTTTGCGCTGAGTTACGGCGTGTTCCGGTTTTTGGTGGAGCTCGTCCGCCAGCCGGATGCGCAACTCGGTTATCTCGCCTTCGGCTGGCTGACGATGGGGCAATTGCTGTCGCTGCCGTTGATCGCGGTCGGGGCGATCCTGCTGACGCTGGCGTATCGCCGGAAAGCGGCATGAACCGGAGCGCGGGCGACGTCCTGAGACTCATCCGGGGGCGAACGAAGGCAATCAGCCGGCCCTGATCCGCTCGAAACCGGCCAGGGCTTCGGCGCGACTCGCGGCAAAATCCACCACCGGGTTCGGATAATCCAGCCCCGGTGTGAAGCCGGTCGCCTGCTGTTCGGCGGGTGATAGCGTCCACGGTTGGTGGATGGCCGGCGCCGCCAGCCCGGCCAGTTCCGGCGCCCAACGGCGGATGTAGGCGCCATCCGGATCGAATAGTTCGCTCTGGCGGATGGGGTTGAAGATGCGAAAGTAGGGTGCGGCGTCGGTGCCACAGCCAGCGGTCCACTGCCAGCCGAGGGTGTTGCCGGCCAGATCGGCGTCCACCAGCGTATCCCAGAACCAGCGGGCGCCTTCCTGCCAAGGGATGCGACAGTTTTTGATCAGGAATGAGGCCACCAGCATCCGCACCCGGTTATGCATCCAGCCGGTGCGCCACAATTGCCGCATTCCGGCATCCACCATGGGATAGCCGGTTTGTCCCCGTTGCCAGGCACGCAATAAATTGCCGTAGTCATCGCGCCACGGATAGGCGGCGAAACGTTCCTGCAAGGGTTGCTCCGGGGTGTGGGGCCAGTGGTAGAGCACGTAATGGGCGAATTCCCGCCAGCCGATTTCCCGCAGGAAGGTTGCCGCGCACTTGTCGCCCAGCGGATCACCGCCGGTGGCGTTGGTGATCGCCGCCCAAATTTGGCGAGGACCGATCTCGCCGAAGTGAAGATGGGGCGACAACCGCGATACGCCGTCGCGGCCCGGCCAGTCGCGCCATCGGGCATAGCCGGCCAGCACCGCTTCACAGAACCGGTCCAGTCGTGCCAGCGCGCCGGCCTCGCCGGGTTGCCAGGCGGCGGCCAGCCCCTCGTCCCAGCGGATGCGCGGTAACAGGTCCAGCGCGTCCAGCGGCGGCGAGTCCGGCCAGCGTTTGGGATCGAGCAGGGCCGGAGCCGGCAGCGGCGCGGCGGGTGGAAGTTTCCCCAAACAGGCTTTCCAGAACGGCGTGAAGACCTGATAAGGCGTTTCATCCGCTTTCAAGAGGGTCCAAGGCTCGATCAGCAATGTCGCCAGATGGCTTTCGGCAACGATGCCGTCCGCGCGCAACGCCGCTTTGACGACGCGATCCCGGGCCATGATCGCTGGCTCGTACAGCCGGTTCCAGTACACTGCCGTCGCGCCGGTTTCCCGTAGCAGTTCGCGCAGTGCCGACAGGCTGTTGCCTTGGCGCAGGACGAGCCGCGAATTTCGCCGCCTCAAAGCCGCGTCTAGGGCCACCAGGCTGTGATGAAGCCACCAGCGTGAGGCGGCGCCCGGTTCCCAGGGAGCTTCCTCTTGGGGGGCGTGGATGTAAACCGGAACGACCCGCTCATGCTCGGATGCGGCGTGGTGCAGGGCAGGATTATCGATCAGCCGCAGATCGCGGCGGAACCAGACGAGCGCGGTCGACATGGCAGATCGGTTGGGCGAGCGGTGGGTGGAGATCGATAATATTCCGCAACTAAACCGTTCCCGGACAGTCTCTATAACGTTCGATCAGATTCCAACCACCTTGCCAGGAGAGTTGCGGCTATGTATTTGTGTATCTGCAAGGCGCTGACCGACAAGCAAATCAACCAGGCTGTCGGTCAAGGTGCCCGCACCTTCGGCGACCTGAGCGTCCGATTCGGGATCGGTACCGAATGCGGCAAGTGCGTCGATAGCATACGCGAATTTCTCGATGCCTGTCTTGCCGCTCCACCGCCAGCCGCCGTCCATGAGATTCCGCCGCCGTCCGCCGCCGTCCCGGTCCCGGTGCCGTCCGCCGCCGGTGCCGCCCCAGAACGGGCGGCCTGGTTCGCGATCGATCTATAAATCCAACTTCAAGCCGTCAATCGTGCCACTGCCTCACCGATCAGTCGCCAGCGTGGTTCGGACTGCTGTAGCCAACGGTTTCGTGATACGATTTCTCAAATTGTGTGTCGCGTCCAAGCCAGCGGGACCCGCCCGGGTGCCCCACCGTGCCTTGGATTCAGAACGAAAAACTCAGGGGAGTCGCCGATGCTGATTTACAATCTTTTTCCCTTGCTGGCCGGTCCTTGCGGGAACTGGGAACCGCATTTCGAACGGGCCGCCGACATGGGTTTCGACTGGATCTTCGTCAACCCCGTCCAGAAAACCGGCTCCTCAGGCAGCCTGTATTCCATCGCCGACTATTTCCAACTCAATCCCCTGCTGGTGGATTCGAGTTCCAAACTGAGCCCCGAGCAGCAGATGCAGGCGGCGCTTGCCGCGGCCGAAAAACTGGGCCTCAAGGTGATGGTGGATCTGGTCATCAATCATTGCGCCTTCGATTCGGAGGTGACGCGCCAGCATCGCGAATGGTTCGCCCAGGAAAACGGCAACATCGCCCATCCGTTCTGCATGGAGGACGGCCACAAGGTGGTATGGGGCGACCTGGCCCGCTTCGACCATCAACATACCTCCGATCCGGAAGGGCTCTACCGCTTTTTCCATAAGATCGTCGAATATCTGTTGGGCCTGGGTTTCAAGGGTTTCCGTTGCGACGCGGCCTATCAGATTCCGGGGCATATCTGGAGCCGGTTGATTCGCGAAATCCGGCAAAAATACCCCGACACGGTATTTACCGCCGAAACCCTGGGTTGTACCGCCGATCAGACCAAGCAAACCGCCCAGGCCGGTTTCGATTACGTCTTCAACAGTTCCAAATGGTGGGATTTCCACGGTGCCTGGCTGATGGAGCAGTACCAGTTGGTGCGCGAAATCGCGCCATCCATCAGCTTCCCCGAAAGCCACGATACCGACCGGTTGTTCCAGGAAGTCAACGGCAACGTGGCGGCGATGAAGCAGCGCTATCTGTTTTCCGCCCTGTTTTCCGCTGGCGTCATGATCCCCATCGGCTTCGAATATGGATTCCGGCGCCGGCTGCACGTGGTCAACACCCGTCCGAGCGATTGGGAACAGCCAAACGTGGATTTGTGTGAATTCATCACCGCCGTCAACGCCATCAAGCGCCAGCATTCGGTCTTCCGGGAGGATTGCCCGACCCACGTCCTGCCCTACCAGAATCCCAACATTCTGGTCATGTGGAAGGCCTCGGCTCGGACCCACGAAGAAGCGCTGATCATCCTCAACAAGGATCCCTGGAACCATCAGTACTTCTACGCCGAAAATCTGGGCACTTACGTTCAGGCGGGTGCTCCGCTCGTGGATGTGTCCCCCGAATATGGCATGGAACACATCCCTCGACCGTTTTCCTATGACTTGCGGCCGGGACAGGCTTTCGTGTTGGTCACGAGTCGCGATCATCTGCCACACTAGGCAACGGGGCGCGAGCGCGGTCCGTGTTTTCCGGATGAAGGCACACCGGACCGCCACGCCCGCGCCCGGAATACGAAAATAAGGACGGAAGCTATGTATATCGTGCAGATTGCTCCTGAATGCGCCCCCGTGGCCAAAGTCGGCGGCCTGGCCGATGTGATCTTCGGCCTGAGCCGGGAACTGGAAATCCGCGGCAACGAGGTCCACATCATCTTGCCGAAGTACGACTGCATGCGCTACGACCATATCTGGGGCCTGCAAGTCAGCATGAAGGATCTGTGGGTGCCCTGGTACAACGGTGCCATTCATTGCTCGGTGTGGTTCGGTTTCGTGCATGGCCGCAAATGCTTCTTCATCGAACCCCATTCTCAGGACAACTTCTTTAACCGCGGTCACTTCTACGGCTTCTCGGACGATGTCAGCCGGTTCGCGTTCTTCAGCAAGGCGGCGCTGGAATTCCTGCTCAAGGACAACCGCCGGCCCGATATCATCCATTGCCACGACTGGCAGACCGGGCTGGTGCCGGTGCTGCTGTTCGAACAGTACGCCCACGCCGGAATGCATTGGCAGCGGGTCTGCTACACCATCCACAATTTCAAGCATCAGGGCCTGACTGGCGAATACGTGCTGTGGGCGACGGGGCTGACCAACATCGCGCACTATTTCAACTTCGATCGCTTGCGCGATAACTTCAACCATACCGCCGTCAGCCTGATGAAGGGTGGCATCGTCTATTCGAACTTCGTCACCACGGTGTCGCCGACTCATGCCCACGAGGCGCGCTTCACCGATCAGGGCAGCGGCTTGAACCATAGCCTGAACGTGCATCAGAGCAAGTTCGGCGGCGTGCTGAACAGCATCGATTACGATGTCTGGAATCCGGAGATCGATCCGCATATCCCCAGCCGCTACGGCATCGAGACTCTGGACCAGAAGTACGCCAACAAGGAAGCGCTGCGCGACCGATTGTGGCTGAGCAAGGATTTCAAGCCGATCATCGCCTACGTGGGCCGGCTGGATAGCCAGAAAGGCGTCCATCTCATCCATCACGCCATTTTCTACGCCCTGCGCAACAACGCCCAGTTCGTGCTGCTTGGCTCCAGTCCGGAGCCCCACACCAACCATCATTTCTGGAACCTCAAACGGCATCTCAACGATAGCCCGGATTGTCATCTGGAACTGAGTTTCGACGAGGAACTGTCTCATTTGATTTACGCTGGAGCGGACATGATCGTCATGCCCAGCTTGTTCGAGCCGTGCGGCCTGACCCAGATGATCGCGCTGAAGTACGGCACGGTGCCGATCGTGCGCGAGGTCGGCGGCCTGAAGGACACGGTGTTCGACAAGGACTATTCCCACAAGCCGTTCGAGGAGCGCAATGGGTACGTCTTCCAAGGCGCCGACCATGCCGGTATCGAGTCGGCCATGCACCGCGCCATCGCGCTGTGGTTCGCCTATCCGGACGATTTTCGCCGCTTGATGATTCACGGCATGAGCTACGATTATTCGTGGTCCCGGCCCGGTCAGGATTACCTGAACATTTACGAGCACATCCGCTGCAAGTAAGCCGGGACCGGTACGGCGCGCGAACGGTTGCGACAACGCACGAATAACCAAAGGGTCAAACCCTTCGAGATCCCGGTTCTCCGGGATCCCCCAGCCAACTACCAGCCAGGAGATCATCCCCCATGAGTCAGCTTCCGGAATACGTTGACGGTCTGCCGAACATCTGCGGTTCGGAACCGCTCGTGGAGAAGTCCCTCCGCGACAGCCGCGACCGGCCGGTGTTCCTGCCGGAAAGCCGGATCGACTTTGCTCGTATTCGCGCCGCCTGCGCCATTGCCCTGCACATGCACCAACCTCTGATCCCCGCCGGTGGCGGCGACCTGCGCACCGCGGCGATCATCAGCAATCTTAAGTACATGATGGATAACCAGGGCATTGGCGATAACCACAATGCCTCAGTGTTTCATTGGTGCTACAAGCGGATGGGTGAATTCATCCCGCAACTCATTCACGAGGGCAAGGAGCCGCGGGTGATGCTGGAATATTCCGGCACTCTGTTCCACGGAATGCGTGCCATGGGACTGAACGACGTATTCGATGCCCTCAAGAACGCGACCTGTAATCCGGAGTACCGGCGCGCGGTGGAATGGTTGGGCTGCCCTTGGGGTCACGCCGTGGCGCCTTCGACTCCGGCGCAGGATTTTCGATTGCACGTCAAGGCCTGGCAGCACCATTTCGCCGCCATCTTCGGGCTGGAGGCACTGGAACGGGTGCGGGGTTTCTCGCCCTCGGAAATGGCGTTGCCCAACCATCCCGACATTGCCTACGAGTACATCAAGACTTTGGTGGATTGTGGCTATCAGTGGTTGCTGGTGCAGGAGCACACCGTGGAGCGGCCCGAGAATGGCTGGGGGCCGGAGAAAAAGCACCTGCCGCATCGGCTGGTCTGCACCAATTCCAAGGGCGAGACCGCCAGCATCATCGCCATCATCAAGACCCAAGGCAGCGATACCAAGCTGGTGGCGCAGATGCAGCCCTACTACGAAGCCAAGAGCCTGTCGCGCTGGGAACTGGCGGGGAAATCGGTGCCGCCACTGGTGACCCAGATCGCCGACGGCGAGAACGGCGGGGTGATGATGAACGAATTTCCCGGCAAGTTCATGGATTCGGTGCGCGAGGCTTCGGGGTCGGATACCCCATTGATGAACGCGACCGAGTATCTGGAGCACCTGTTCGCGTCGGGAATCAGGGAAGCTGATTTACCAGCGCTCCAGCCGTTGCTCCAGAAACGGATCTGGGATCGATTCGAGCCGGGCAGTGGGCCGGAGAAGCTGGAAAAGCTGATCGCCGACCTGAAGAAGGAAGACGGCCGTTTCCACATGGAAGGCGGTAGTTGGACCAACGACATTTCCTGGGTACGGGGCTACGACAACGTGCTCGGTCCGATGGAGAAGGCCAGTTCGCAGTTCTACGAGAAAGTGCTGAAACCGGGCGTGTCCCCCACCGACCCGCGCTATCGCAACGCGCTGTTCCACTTGATGTGTTCGCAGACCAGTTGCTACCGATACTGGGGGCAGGGGTTGTGGACCGACTACGGCCGCGAAATCTGCCGGCGGGCCAGCACTATCGCCGAAACCGATTTTTAATTGTTGGGGGCATTCAGCCAAGGCCGTTCCCAATATTATCATTATAAAAAGTAGGGCGGTGGCAAGCGGCGAGGTGGTTCCCGCCGCCTGTTGCCACGACCCATCACAGGAGGAGCCGAACCATGGTGGACACCCTTTATCACGCGCTGGTCCTGAACCTGCATCAGCCTCATGGCAATCTCGAACACTTGCTGGAACACAATGAATGGGAAGCCAAGGAAATCCTGTTCGCGATGGATCGGATTCCCCGTTCGCTGGCGGATTACCAGGATATCGGCCGGGTGCATCTGGCGCTGTCCGGCACCTTGCTGGAAACCTTGACGAATCCGGATTTTCAGAACCGGGCCCGCGGCATGGTCGATTGCGGTTCGCTGCTCTGGCATCTGCGGGATACCCAGAGCATCGACATGCTCGGTACCGCTTACTATCATCCAGTCCTGCCACTGGTTCCTCCGGCTGATTGGGAAGCGCATCTGGAACGGTGGCGGGGAATGGCGCGCCGGCTGTTTTTCCGCAGCGATTTCCAGGGATTCTGGCCCCCGGAGATGGGATTCTGCATGGAGATGATCCCGTTGTTGCGGCGCTGTGGTTACCGCTTCGTGCTGGTCGACAGCGAACACACGCAGCCGGTCACGTCGATGCGTTGGGAGGAATTGCGCTACCGGCCCCACGTCGCCCGCTTTGGCGGCGAGGAGATCATCGTCATCGTGCGCGATCGCGATTTGTCGAATGCCCAGGAATCGGGCATGGAGTATGAGTGGTTCGATCGAGAGGTCCGGGAACGCACCAAGAGTTGCGATTTCCCGCCCCTGGTGACCACCTGCTCCGATGGGCAGAACGGCGGCTGGTTCCGCAACGTCACCCCCGGCAGCAATTTCTGGGATGTCTTCTACAAGCCGCTGATGGAAAAGGCGCGGGTCGGAAACAATGCGATTCAGCCGACCTTCATCAAGGATTATCTCGACCGCTTCGGCGCGCATGGCGAGGTCGCGGTCGGGCCAGGCGCGTGGAATACCGGCTGGCACAACGGCCGCGATTTTGTCCAGTGGACCGGCACGCAGGCACAAAAGGATGCATTGACTCGGGTGGACGAGATCAGCCAGGCGGTACAGGCGGCGCTACGCAATGCTACCCATATCGGTTCGCGCAATCCGGAATTGCTGGATCTGCTGGAGGAAGCACGCTGGCGGGTGTTGCGGGCGGAAACCAGTTGTAATTTCTTCTGGGGCGACGCCTGGGTCATGCGCTGTCACGCCGATCTCGATCAAGCTTGCGAGTGCCTGGAACGGGCCAATTCCCGCTTCAACTGAGCTGAGGCGTTTTGATGGTGAGACACGCGGTTGCGTCGTCTCGCCGCTCAGAGCATCTCCCGAATCTTTTCGCGCAGCGTGGGTATGTCCAACAGCCCGAGCCGGTAATGTACGATTCGGCCTTGCGGCGAGATCAGCACCGTGGTCGGGGTCAGCCGCACGTCGTCGAATTCCTGGGCGATGCGCGCTTGGGTATCCAGCACGATCGGGTAGGGGACTTGTCGTTGCCTTACCAGCGCGCGCACCTGCTCTGGTGGATCGTAGGCCATCGCCACGCCGATGATTTCCAATCCCTGCGCGTTGAGTTCCCGGTAAAGCTCGATCAGATGCGGCATTTCCTCGATGCAGGACGGGCAGGTGGTGGCCCAGAACGTCACCAGCACCGGCTTGCCGCGTAACTGCTCCAGCGTCAGGGTGCGGCCGTCGAGGGTTTGGCCGACCAGTGGCGGCGCTTGACGCAAGCCGGTGGGGATGAACCAGACTAGAGCGGATGCCACGATCACCGCCATGGCGATGCCGGCGATGACGGTTTCTTTGTTTAGCTTCACGGGTCGAACCTCCTGCGGGTCGATGCTCGCCGCGGGTAACGGCTGCACGCCGGAATAAGACCGCGGCAACCACCGAAAGTCGCTCGGGGCCATTATGCCAGAGCGGGTCTGATTTGCGCGGGGTCGCGAACACCGTATGATGCGAGCTTTCGAATGATTTGATTGTGGGTGAACTGAAGACATGATCAGGGCGGGGATTATCGGTGGGACCGGTTATACGGGGGTCGAACTGCTGCGGTTGCTTGCGATGCATCCGACGGTGGAGTTGACGGTGATCACCTCGCGCGGCGAGAAGGGCATTCGGGTCAGCGAGCTGTTTCCCAACCTGCGCGGCCGGGTGGAGCTGACCTTCGTCGAGCCGGACGACGCCGCGCTCAAGGACTGCGACGTGGTGTTCTTCGCCACGCCCAACGGCACCGCCATGAAGAGCACGCCGGCATTGCTGGGGGCTGGGGTCAAGGTGATCGATCTGGCGGCGGATTTCCGCTTGCGACAAGCTGGGGACTGGGAACAGTGGTACGGCATGCCGCACGCCTGTCCGGAACTGCTGGCGGAAGCTGTCTACGGCCTGCCCGAGGTCAACCGTCAGGCGATCCGAGGCGCCCGACTGGTGGCCAATCCCGGCTGTTATCCCACGGCGGTGCAACTCGGTTTCCTGCCGTTGCTGGAGGCCGGAGCGGTCGATGCACGGTCGTTGATCGCCGACGCCAAGTCCGGAGTCAGTGGCGCCGGTCGCAAGGCCGAGGTCGGCATCCTGCTGTGCGAGGCCGGCGACAACTTCAGGGCCTACAACGTGCCGGCGCACCGCCATCTGCCGGAAATTTGCCAAGGCTTGGCGGCGGTGGCCGGTGGGCCGGTGGATCTGGTATTCGTGCCTCATTTGACGCCGATGATTCGCGGTATTCACGCTACTCTGTACGCGACCCTGAGCGATCCCGACGCGAACTTGCAGACGCTGTTCGAGCGGCGCTACGCCAGCGAGCCGTTCGTGGACGTGCTGCCGCCGAAGTCGCACCCCGAGACCCGCAGCGTGCGCGGAGCGAACCAGTGCCGGCTGGCGGTGCATCGACCTCGGAACGGCCGGACCGTGGTAGTGCTGTCGGTGATCGACAACCTGGTCAAGGGCGCGGCGGGTCAGGCGGTGCAGAACATGAACCTGATGTTCGGGTTGCCGGAAACCGCTGGACTGGAAAGCATCGCGCTGCTCCCTTGAGTCCGGACGCGCGATGGAGTGTCAGGATGGCGCCAATGAGAACGGCTTTGGAGTCCCGCGCCTTGGGTTGCCTGCTGGGCTTGGCGGTCGGCGACGCCGTCGGCACGGCCCTGGAGTTCAGCCGTCGCGACAGTTTCCCCCCTTGACCGATATGGTCGGGGGCGGGCCGTTCCAGCTCGAGCCCGGGCAGTGGACCGACGATACCGCGCTGGCGATTGCTCTGGGCGAATCGCTCTGCGCC
>JAVMKL010000222.1:17441-19701 GCA_031732875.1 Candidatus Competibacter sp.
GCAGTGGACCGACGATACCGCGCTGGCGATTGCTCTGGGCGAATCGCTCTGCGCCTGCGGTGGCCTGGATCCCCGGGATTTGATGGAGCGCTTCGTCGCGTGGTACCGGACAATTGGCCGGAGCGCTTTGGGGCGTCGAAGCCATCCCGTCCGAGTGGCTCGAGAAACTGGCCTGGCGGGACGAGATCGAGCGGCTTGGGTTGCGGCTGCTGGAGCGCGGCTAAACTATTCTTGACCCTAAAGGTCAACAATCGGACAATTCCCCAACTTATTGAAAGAGGATAGAGCCATGAGCGCCACCGTCGACAATTTCACCCCCACCGACAACCCGCTGCTGTTCACCGATTCCGCGGCGCTGAAGGTCAAGGAATTACTGGAAGAAGAGGATAATCCCAACCTGATGCTGCGGGTGTTCATTTCGGGCGGTGGCTGTTCCGGCTTCCAGTACGGTTTCACTTTCGACGAGGCTACGAACGACGGCGATACCGTGGTGGAAAACCACGGGGTGAAGCTGTTGATCGATCCGATGAGCTTCCAGTATCTGGTCGGCGCCGAAATTGACTACACGGAAGGGTTGGAAGGCGCTCAGTTCGTTATACGCAATCCCAACGCCGTCACCACCTGCGGCTGCGGTTCGTCCTTCTCCGCCTGATCCCCGCCGACGAGCGGGATAGCGGTCCCGCTCAAGCTGAATCAATTCCTCCCGAAATCCCTAATCTGTCGCACCGTCGAACTCGAGCGGTTCGTCCGGCGTACGTTCGGCCAGCCATGCACAGCGGGTGGCTTCATGGAATCCGGATTTATCCCGCGAGCCGCCGTGGAGATGGAATTTTTTCATTTTGTTGAGGACTGTCCATGCACGCGGTTGAAGAATCGCTGGAACTGATCCAGCGCGGAGCGGTGGATCTCCTGCTCGAGGAGGATCTGGTCGAACGGCTCAAGGCCGGCCGGCCGCTGCGGATCAAGGCGGGTTTCGACCCGACCGCTCCGGATCTGCATCTGGGCCACACCGTGCTGATCAACAAGCTCCGCCAGTTTCAGGAACTCGGCCATCACGTCATGTTCCTGATCGGCGACTTCACCGGTATGATCGGCGACCCGACCGGCAAGAACGCCACCCGCAAGCCGCTGACGCGCGAAGAGATTCTAACCAACGCCAGGACCTACCAGGAACAGGTGTTCAAGATTCTCGATCCCGCGGAAACCGAGGTCCTGTTCAACTCGGCCTGGTTCGACCGAATGACGCCGACCGACTTCATTCATTTGGCGGCCAAGCATACCGTCGCCCGGATGCTGGAGCGGGACGACTTCGGCAAGCGCTATGCCAGCGGTCAGCCTATCGCCATCCATGAATTCCTGTATCCGCTGGTCCAAGGTTACGACTCGGTGGCCATGCGAGCGGATGTCGAGTTGGGCGGCACCGATCAGAAGTTCAATCTGCTGGTCGGCCGCGAATTGCAGAAACACTACGGCCAACCGCCGCAAATCGTCCTGACCATGCCGATTCTGGAGGGGCTGGATGGGGTGCGGAAAATGTCGAAGTCGCTGGGGAACTACGTGGGCATCCGCGACGAGCCGAACGAGATGTTCGGCAAGCTCATGTCGATATCCGACGAACTGATGTGGCGCTACTTCGAGTTGTTGAGCTTCCACCCGACCCGCGAGATCGCGGGATGGCGGCATCAGATCGATCATGAAGGACTGAACCCACGGGATGTCAAATTCAAGCTGGCCGAGGAACTGGTGGCCCGGTTCCATGGCGTCGAAGCGGGCCGACATGCGCTGGCGGCATTCATCGAGCGCTTCCAGAAGGGGACGCTGCCCGAGGAACTGACCGAGGTACAGGTGCGATCCCGCGATGGTCGACTGCCGATCACCAATCTGCTCAAGGAGGCGGGTTTGGCGGCGAGTACTTCGGATGCGCTGCGATTGATCCAGCAGGGCGCGGTACGGATCGATGGCGAGCGCATCGAAAGCCGCAACCTGGAATTGGCCGCCGGCAGCAGGCATGTCTATCAGGTCGGCAAGCGGCGGATAGCGCGGGTCGAGGTGCTGTGACGGAATGTTTCTGAAGATTTCGTGAAGGAAAGTTGACAGGCAGATTTCCGTCTCTATAATGCGCCTTTCCCTTGGCCGTGCTGTTGGGCGTGGTCTAGGGGGGGTGAGGCAAGCGAAGAGAAAATCATGCCGATCCTTGCGAAATCAATTTTCCCAAGTTATAATATTTGTCTTCCTACCGTTGGGGTAGAGAAGGGCAGGT
>JAVMKL010000223.1:0-3306 GCA_031732875.1 Candidatus Competibacter sp.
TGCTCGACGGCGTCGCCGGGAACCCGGGACTGATTCAGGACGACGGCCTGCACCCGCGCGCCGAGGGACAGCCCCGGATCCTGGACAACGTCTGGGCGGCGCTGGAACCGGTGTTGAGATGAAGCTGGCGAGGTCCCTGCGGGTATCCAACGAGGCGCTGGAAGTCCGCCATGTCCAGCCGTGCCAGCAGGCGGCACTGCCGGAGCACACCCGCGACAAGCTGGAGCGGGTGACCCCGTTCGTCGGGATCAGCGACGGGCTCGGGCGCTACAACATCACTGGCTCCAGCTCCAGTTCCACCTCGAACGTCGCCCGCACCGATTCCTGAATCGCCCGCGCCAGCCGCAGCACGTCCTCGCCCCGCGCGCCGCCTCGATTGACCAGCACCAGCGCCTGCCGCTCGTACACCCCCACCGGTCCGAGGTCTTTTCCCTTCCAGCCGCAGCGTTCGATCAGCCAGCCGGCGGCCAGCTTCACCGTCCCGTCCGGCTGGAAATAGCGCGGTAGTTCGGGATAGCGAGCATCGAGGCGGGCGAACGCGGCGGCGTCCACCACCGGATTCTTGAAGAAACTGCCGGCGTTGCCGATGCGCGCCGGATCGGGCAGTTTGCGCGAACGGATCGCGATCACCGCGTCGGAAATCTCCCGCGCCGTCGGACTGGCGATCTGGCGCGCTTCCAGTTCCCGTGCCACGTCGGTGTAGCCGGTCATCGGCCGCCAGCGCTTGGGCAGGCGGAAGGTCGCGGCGGCGATCAGATAGCGCCCGGCCGCCTCGCGTTTGAACACGCTGTCCCGGTAGCCGAAGTGGCAGGCAGCCCGGTCGAACAGCACCGTCTCGCCCGTCTCCAGATCCACCGCCTCCAGCCGCAGGAACCGTTCCGCCATCTCCAGCCCGTAGGCGCCGATGTTCTGAATCGGGGCGGCGCCGACCGTGCCCGGGATCAGCGACAGATTCTCCAGCCCCGGCCAGCCGCTCTCGAGGGTCCAGCGCACGAAGGCGTGCCAGTTTTCCCCCGCTCCCGCGCGCACGGTCCAGGCATCGGCATCCTCGCCGACCAGTTCCCGTCCCGGAATTCGCACGTGCAACACCAGTCCTTCAAAATTACCGGTCAAGATCAAATTGCTGCCACCGCCCAGCACGAAGTGTTGCAAATACCGCCATTCGGGCGTGGCGATCAGGGCAACGAGTCGCGCCGTTGTCTCGATCGTGGCGAACCAGGCCGCGCGGGCCGGAAGACCGAAGGTATTGAGACGATGCAGCGGTACGTCGCGCTGGAACGGATCCGGCATCTTCGAAACTCAGGTCAGCGCCCGCTCGAGATCGCCGACGAACCGGTCGACCTCTTCACGGGTTGTGTTCCAGGAGCACATCAGCCGGACGCCGCCCACACCAATGAAGGTGTAGAACTGCCAGCCCATGGCCCGCAGGCTCTCGATGGCCGGCGGGGGCAATTCCAGAAACACCGAATTGGCCTGGCGCGGGAACATGGGGCGAAGACCGCTCGCCACCTGCAATCGCCGTTCGAGATAGGCCGCCAGGTCGTTGGCATGACGGGCGTTCCGCAGCCAGGCTCCGGTTTCCAGCATTCCCAGCCAGGGCGCGGCGATGAAGCGCATCTTGGAGGCCAGTTGTCCGGCCTGCTTGCAGCGCCAGGCGAAATCGGTCGCCAGTTCCCGGTCGAAAAACAGAATCGCCTCGCCGACCGCCATGCCGTTCTTGGTTCCCCCCAGACACAGCACGTCGACGCCAGCCCGCCAGGTCAGTTGCGCCGGGGTCATGCCCAGCGACGCCACCGCGTTGGCGAAGCGCGCGCCGTCCATGTGGATTTTCAGCCGGTACCGGTCGGCCAGTTTCCGCAGGGCGTGCAGCTCGTCCAGACTGTAGACCGTGCCCAGTTCGGTCGCCTGGGTAACGCTGACCACCTTGGGCTTGGGATAGTGGATGTCGGAACGCCGGGTAATCAGCCGCTCCACGTCGGCCGGATCGAGCTTGCCGTTCTCTCCCTTGGCCAGCAACAGTTTGGAACCGTTGGAAGCGAACTCCGGACCACCGCATTCATCAGTTTCGATATGGGCGGTCTCGTGACAGATCACGCTGTGATAGGACTGGCACAGCGCCGCCAGCGACAGGGAATTGGCCGCCGTGCCGTTGAAAACGAAAAACACCTCGCAATCCGTCTCGAACCATTCGCGAAACCGGTCGGCGGCCTTCTGCGTCCACTCGTCGTTGCCGTAGGCGGGCGCGTCGCCCTGGTTGGCCGCCAGCAGGTAATCCAGGGCTTCCGGGCAAATGCCCGAGTAGTTGTCGCTCGCGAACTGACGGATCGGGTGGTCCATGGGAGTCTCCCGCAAAAAAACCCGCCACGGGGGCGGGTTTTCGGAAATCGGTTGAATTCAGGTCGGCACCGGCAACGCGGCGCGCAGTTTTTTCATGGCATTGGTTTCCAGCTGCCGGATGCGTTCGGCGGAAATATTGTACTCGGCGGCCAACTCGTGCAGGGTCGGCTTGTCGTCGTTCAGCCAGCGCCGCTGTACGATGTCCCGGCTGCGTGGATCCAGCCGCTCCAGCGCCGCGCTCAACCGGCTGGTGGTCTGCTCCTCCCAGTCCCCCCGCTCCAGCGCGTCCGCCGGATCGGCCTGCTCGTCGCGCAGGTAGGCGGAAGGCGCGAAATGCTCGGACTCGCTGTCGCCGTCCGCTTCCGGGACCGGGTCGAACGACACATCGTGACCGCTCAGCCGCAACTCCATTTCCATCACGGTGTCGGCGTTCACACCCAGCTCTCGAGCGATGGTATTGACCTCCTCACCATTCATCCAGCCCAGCCGCTTCTTGGAACCGCGCAATTTGAAGAACAGCTTGCGCTGCGCCTTGGTGGTGGCGACCTTGACGATCCGCCAGTTGCGAAGGATGAATTCGTGAATCTCCGCGCGGATCCAGTGCACCGCGAACGACACCAGCCGCACGCCGTGAGCCGGGTCGAAACGCTTGACCGCCTTCATCAGACCAACATTGCCTTCCTGGATCAGATCGGCCAGCGGCAGGCCATACCCGATATAGCCTCGGGCGACATGCACCACGAAGCGCAAATGGGCCACGATCAGTCGTTGTGCTGCTTCCAAATCGTTGCGAAGCCGCAACCGCTGGACCAGTTCCTGCTCTTCTTCGGTGCTCAGCATCGGCACCCGGTTAACCGCCTGGATGTAGCTATCCACGCTGTCGACCGGCACCGGCAGATTCTGAATGCGGGGAACCAGCGCAGTCGTCGTCATCGTCATCCTCTCCTCCCTTCGATTCACCTGTTTCAA
>JAVMKL010000224.1:0-3286 GCA_031732875.1 Candidatus Competibacter sp.
GAAACCCGATGTTCCCAAACCTGCCCCCGGTGGCGCCAGCGTCCCGAACCGCAGAGCACAGGCGCTCGGGCGAGTGGAGGAACGAACCGCCGCGTAGAACCCGCCTCCCGGACGTGGATTGCTTCGGTCCACGCGGATTCCGGGCGGGCTTCGGCGAATAGGCCCCATACCAGTCCCAACACCATTCCCAGACGTTGCCGTGTAGGTCGTACAGCCCCCATGGGTTGGCGCGCTTGGTGGCCACGGGTTGCTCATGGCCGTTCGCGTTGTCGGCGTACCAGGCATAGCCGTCGAGGTCGGCGGGGTCGTCGCCAAAGCTATAACGGGTTGTCGTACCTGCCCGGCAGGCGTATTCCCACTCGGCTTCGGTCGGCAACCGATAGCCGTCAGCGTGCCAGTCGCAGCGCCACTGACCAGACCGTCTCAAGTAGCAAGGCCGATAGCCCACCCGCACCGACAGCCGGTTACAGAATTCGATGGCGTCAAACCAGGAGACATTCGTAGCCGGCCATCGCGCCTCGGCTTCCGCTTGGGCGGCGGAGGATTCCGGCATGATCTGCCGGTAAAGCTCCACCGTCACCGGGGTAAGCGCGATGCGAAAGGGCGCGACCGTGACTTCGTGTTGCGGCTTCTCGTCGTTGCGGGCCAGGTCGTCCGAATCCGGCGAGCCCATCAGGAAATGACCGCCCGGCAGGTCCACCATCAGCAGGGAACCGTCCCGCACCGGGTGCGGCCTGGTCGGCTTGGCCGCAACTTGGACCGGGTTGGGCTCGTCGAACACCGGCGTCGCCGTGTAGCCCAGCCAGCCGAGCGCGGCGAACAGCGCCAGCCAAGCCACCGCCCAGCCCGGCGCTTCCAGATAAACGAAACCCGCCCCGCCGATCCCGCACCCCAGCACGACGCCGGTCGCGACCACCACGGACAGCGGCAGCCGATCCAGCCCATCCAGGACCTGCCGGGGTTGCAAACGACGGAGAAGATCGGCTTTCACGAGGCCGCGTTGTCCTGCATGGAGACGGGTTTCATGCCCGCAATCGAGAGATTCATCCGGACGAACAGTAGGAACGATCCGGCAAGCGCGCAACCGCTACCGCTCGACGCGGATTTGCTCGGCATCGATCGAAGGCTTCAGACGATCCACCACGATCCCGCAGGGGCAGCCCGCCGCCGGGCGAAGCGGGAATTGCGCGGTGCCGGGACCGACTCCCGAGGGAATCGCCTACAGTCGGTCGCTGTAGGTCACCACCTTGGTCTTGGTCCGCAGGCTGTCCAGCAACTTGTCGAACTGTCCCGAGCCGGTCTGGGTCGCCAGTTGCCGCGCCAGCTTCCCGCGCTCCTCATCGGTAAGAACATCCTTCGGGCCAGCCACCACGCGGGCCACTTCCAGCACGACTTGATCGCCATCGGTCAAGGCCGTCGAGCCCAGCGCCACCTTGCCCGTGTCCGGCAGCGGCAGCCGAAACGCGGCCGCCAGCACGGCCGGATCCACCGCGGTCGCGTCGCGACCGACCAGGCCGACGCTCTTGTACTCACCATCGAACTCTTTAGCCAGAACGGGCAGAAGCTCGCCCCTGGCGGCGCGCGCCTTCAGCGCCTCGGCATCCCTGGCGACCGCTTCGCGGGCCTGCCGCTCGCGCAGTACCTTCAGGATATCCTCGCGCGCTTCCTCCAGGGTGCGTGGCGTCGCGTCCTTGTGCCCCTTGACCCGGATCGCCACCACGCGACCCGGCTCCAGTTCGATCGGCTCGCTGTTGACACCCCGTTTGAGCACGTCCTCGCCGAAGGCACTGTCGATGACCTTGGGACTGGCGGCGATCCCTTCCCCTCCCTTGCGGCCGAACCAGTCGCTGTCGCGCAGCGGAACGTTCAGAGCCTTGGCCGCCGGTTCCAGACTGTCCGGATGCTCGTAGCTGAGATTGGCGAGATTCTGGACGATCTCGTAAAACCGGTTCTCGGCTTTCTGCTGGCGGATTTCCCTGGCCACGGTCTCGCGCACTTCCTCGAACGGCTTGGCCCGAGCCGGGGTGATACTGTCCAGACGGATGATGTGGAATCCTGCCGGCATCCGCACCGGTTCGCTGGTTTCACCCGGTTTCCCCATGGCGTATAGGGTGTTCTCGAACGCCGGACTGTCGAACATGCCCTTGCCGATCACACCCAGTTCGCCACCTTCCAGCTCGTCGGATTGACCCGTCTTGATCTCCCCCAGGGTCTGGTCGAAACTCTTGGCTCCGGACCGGATGTCGTCGGCGATCCGCTGGGCCGTGGCGCGAGCCTTTTCCACCTGTTCCTGACCGGCGTTCGGCGGCAGTTTCACCAGAATATGCGAGGCCGAGCGTTCCTCGGACTGGCCATGCTTGGCGATCTGCTCCTCATACGCCACTTTGAGTTCGTCCTCGCCGACCGTGATGTCCTCGGCGATTCGGGACAGGTTCAATTCGATGAACTGTAACTGAAGCTGCTCCGGATTGACGAATCGGTCCTGGTTTTTCTCGAAATACTCCTTGATGGCGACGTCGTCCACGGTCGCCCTGGCGACGCGGCGCTCGAGAGGCAGCGTCACGTACCGCAGATCCCGCTGTTGCTTGAGCAGGGCGATCAGCCGATCCAGCTCGACCTGGGTGAACAGCGCCGAATCCACGACGCCATCGCGCAATTGCCTGACGGCCTGTTCCTGTCGCAGACTTTCCTCAAACCCAACCGGCGTATAACCGTAATTGCGCAGCAGCCGCTCGTACAGTTCCTTGCTGAATCCGCCGTTCTGCTGAAACACGGGCAGCGACACCAGCGCATCGTGCAATTGCCGGTCGCCGATCCGGAGTCCCTGGTCGCGGGAGGCCTGGCCGAGCACCCGCTCGTCGATCATCCGCTGCAATACCTCCTGCTTCAGGCGCGGCCCGTCCAGCAGCGCCGAATCCGCGCCACCCAGCATGGCCTGCATGCGCTGACGCTGCTGCTGGTAGGCCCGCTGGAATTCCTGCAACGAAATTTTGCTGTCGCCGACCACGGCCGCGTCCCTCGGCCCGCCACCCTCGAAGTAGTAATTGATACCCCAGACGGCGAAGGGAATCGTCAACAAGCCGATGATGGTATAGGCGAACCAGCCCTGGGCGCGATCGCGGATTTTTTGTAAAAGCATGGCGGTTACCCGGCTTCAGGTCGGATCAATCGGGAAGGAATCGGGATGTTGCGGAGAGCGGGCAAGAAAAAGGGCGTCTGAACGACACCCCGGAAATCTGGCGGAGCGGACGGGGCTCGAACCCGCGACCCCCGGCGTGACAGGCCG
>JAVMKL010000225.1:0-19273 GCA_031732875.1 Candidatus Competibacter sp.
CATCTACGAAAGCAAGGGCCGCGAAGAGGGCCTAGCGACCTTAAAAGGGCTGGACATCAAGGTTAAAATAGCGATGGCCCTGGAAGAACATTATGCCTTGTCCCAGGATATTGAGTTTGGGATTACCAATGGCAAAGTCAGCATTCTGCAAACCCGGCCCATCACGATGCGGAAAATCGGAGACGGACTCCAGCTTTCTCAGTTTTCCCTGGGGAAATGACCGGTTGCGGGCCACTCATCCAGCCAGGCGAACAAATCCCAGTGTCCCACCCGCAACCGCGATTCTCTTCGTTCGATCAGGCGGCGGCGATCCGCCGACCAACTCTCCAGCCAGGCGCCCGGTTCGGGATCGAGTTGCCGGGCCGCCTCGACCCAGCCCGCCAGCAGCGCCGCCTGCATTTCGGCCTGCTCCGATCCCAACCGCCAGGGACTGGGCCGCAACGCAACGCAGTAGCCGAGGCGCTCCAGCAGAGTCGCCAGCGCGGGAGCCGCATCGGGACCGAGCGCGCGGCCGAAACCCTTGTCGGTCCGCTGATGGCGGTTCACCCGTTCGCGCGCGCCCTCGTCACCTTCCATCGCCGGCTCCCAGGCGATGGCGCCGTCGTAGCTGAGGACGATGCAGACCGCCGCCCGCCATTCCCAGCAACGCCGGGCCAACCGCTCCAACCAGCCGGACGACACCAGATCGATCAGGGCGGAGGCGGTCACCAGATTTACGTCCTGAAAACTTAGTCGCTCCCACTCACCGGCCAGATCCAGGCACAACTGCTCCAGCCGGCAACGGTTCGCCGCATCGGCCAATACCAACCCTCCGTTCTCATCGACCGCCGCCATGCCCCGTTCCGCCGCCCACCGGCGGAACAGACCCTCGCCGTGCGCCAGCAACGCCGGATCGTGCTCCACCAGCCGCCAGCGCTGTTCGCCGCCCAGCAACGGAGCCAAAAATCGGACGTTGGCGCCAGTGCCGCCGCCCAAATCCAGAACGGCCAGGGCGGCGTACCGCCGGCGCCAAGCGAGCAGGCGGGCGGTTAACCCCGGGTTGCGGGAAGCAGCGTCCACCGGTTCGCGGAACGCGAGCCACTCGGCCGAAAAACCGCTCATCGCGCCGGCACGGCGGCCAGTGTCGCGGCGAATTGGCTGCAAACGCTCGGCCAGTCGGGCAGAGTCCGACGCGCCGCCCGGGCACCGGCCGCGAGTCGCTGGCGCAGTTCGGGTTCGGTCATCACCCGCGCCAGGGCCTCGGCCAGGGCTGCTTCATCGCCGGGTGGGACCAGCAGCCCCGCATCCGCCGGCACCGTATCGGGAATCGCCCCGGCGGTGGTGCTGACGATCGGCAAACCCCGTGCGAGCGCCTCGGCCAGCACCATGCCGTAACCTTCGTACCAGGACGGCAGAACGAACAAATCCGCCTGCTGGTATCGGGCCGCCAACGCGTCCGCGTCCAGCTCCCCCAGCAGCTCGACGCGGTCCATCAGTCCCAGTTCCTCGATCAATCCCCGCAACAGGATGACGGAAGCCGGGTCGAGCGTGTCGCTGCCCGCGCAGTCCAGCCGCCAGGACAGGTGTCGGAGGCGCGCCAGCGCCCGGAACAGCACGGCATGGCCCTTGCGGGGCGTCAGGCTGGCCGCGCAGAACAGAACCCACTGTTCCCCCCGGCCCGAGCCCGCCGCGAGGGAGGCAGGCTCGGTGCCGGGCGGCACCACGGTGCATCGTTCTGGTGGAACGTCGTAATCGGCCAGTGCCCGTACCGTGCTGGGACTGGTCGCGATGACGTGGCGGACGTGGCGCAACGCCTCGCGTTCGCTGGCGTAAAGCTGCCGGCTCACCGCCGGGCGCAGCCCGGTTTCCAGCGCCAGCGGGTGATGGACCAGCGCGATCAAACGCAACCGGTCCCGGTGGGCGGCGACGACCTCGGGCATGGCCCCCAACGCCAGGCCGTCGATCACCGCCAGCGCCCGTTCCGGCAGCGCGGCCAGCACCGCGTCGGCCTCCCGCAGCGCCGCCGGGGTCGGCAGGGGAAACGCGGCATCGAGACGATGCAGTTCCACCCGCCAGCCCAGCGCCGTCAGCCCGGCCATGATCCGGCGGTCGTAGAGGTAACCGCCGGTGCGGGTTTCGGGGTCGCCGGGAATCAGGAAATGCGCGGATCTCAAGGCAGCGGCCCTTCGTAGGACGCCCAGGCTACGTGGGATTCGCGCAGGGTGACCCGCATGGCGGTCAGGCCGGCCGCGTTCGGCCCCAATCGGCCGTTCGCGATTCGCGCCGCGACCCGATCGTGGATTTCCCGCGCCAGGAATTCGGTGGTGGTGTTGCGGCCGGCGAATTCCGGCAGGGCGTCGAGATCGCGGTAGTTCAGTTCGTCCAGGACGGCGCGCAGGCATTCGCCCAACTGGCCGATGTCGGCCACCACGCCGTCGGAATCCAGGTCGGGACGGCGCAGTTCCAGATCCACGACATAGGTCGCGCCGTGCGGGCGCTGGGCGGGTCCGAAGGTCTCCCCCCGGAAACTGTGGGCGATCATGAAGTGGTCGCGAACGCAAACGGTGTACATGGCTCAACCTTTAGCCTTGGGTTAATCGGCATAGACGATGCGATGGCAGAGAACGCCCGGCGGGTCGCGGCTCAGTTCGGCCATGACCCGCGGCAGGTCGGCGAAGGGGCTTTCGCCGCTGATCAGCGCATCCAATACCGGATCCTCCAGCAACTCCATCACGGTCGCCATGCGCCGCCGGTGGTCCCAACGCCCGCGCTGGGCGACCGCGATGCCGCCGACCTGGGAACTCCGGATGCTGAGCCGCCTGGCATGAAAATCCTCGCCCAGCGGCAGGCTGACCGGCCGCGCGCCGAACCAGCTCGCCTCCACCACCACCGCCTCGAAATCCGCCAGGCCCAGCGCCGTCGCCAGGCCGGCGGGCGCGCCGCTGGCGTGGATCAGCAGATCCTGTCCGCCTTCGGCCCGGTCCGGGCGAGCGAAACCAACCCCCAGCCGCTCGGCGATGACCGCCCTCCCCGGATCGACATCCACCAGTTGTATCCGGCAACCCGGCAACCGTCCCGCCAGCCGGGCGACCAGACAGCCGACCGTGCCGGCGCCGATCACCGTGATGCGGTCGCCCAGGCGGGGCGCGGCGTCCCAGAGTACGTTGAGGGCGGTTTCCAGATTCGCGGCCAGCACCGCCCGGGCGGGGGGGACCCGCGGCGGTACCGGGGTAACCGCCACCGCCGGAACCACGTAGCGGTCCTGGTGCGGATAGAGACAGAACACGATGCGACCGCTCAGGGCTTCCGGACCGGTCTCGACCACGCCGACGTTGCAATAGCCGTATTTCACCGGCGCGGGGAATTCGCCCTGCTGGAAAGGTGCCCGCATGGCGCGATACTGACTGGGCGGTACTTCGCCGCGAAACACCAGGCTTTCGGTGCCGCGGCTGATGCCGGTGTGGAGCGCCCGCACCAGCACCTCATCCGGACCGGGGGCCACCAGCCTTTCGGGACGAATTTCGCCATGGCCGGGGGCCGCGAGCCAGAACGCCCGTGCTTGCAAACGATCGGTTTTCATTGCTGAATGATGGTTGATCGACCAGGTTATCCGCAATGCATTCTTCCACCGCATCCCCGCTCCAGCCACTCGTGATCAGCGCTCTGCTGAACGTCGTCCCCATGCTGTTGCTGGTGGCCGGAACCGCGACCGCCATCGCTCCGGTTTTCCAATTGCCCGCCGGTTACACGGCCCAGTGTCTCGCCGTGTTCGCGGGGTTGCTGCTCGCCCTGAGTCCTTTCCTGCCGCAACATCTGCCGCTGGAACGCTTCGGAACGGCCAACCGCGTCACCCTGCTGCGCGCCGGCATCGCCGCTCTGATGGCCGGTCTGATCGGATGGCCGACGATACAACCCGGTCTGGCCTGGTTCATGGCCGTTCTCGCCGCGATGGCCCTGATGCTCGACGGGGTCGATGGCTGGCTGGCGCGACGCAGCGGCATGGAGAGTCCGTTCGGTGCCCGGTTCGACATGGAGGTGGATGCCTTCTTCATTCTGATCCTGGCCGTGCTGGTCCACCAGTCGGACAAGGCCGGCGGTTGGGTACTGCTGTCGGGCGCCCTGCGCTACGGCTTCGTCGCGCTGGGTTACGCCCTGCCCTGGCTGCGTCGGCCGCTGCCGCCGCGCAAGCGCCGGCAAACCGCGTGCGTCATCCAAACCGCCGTCCTGGTGCTGTGCCTGGCGCCACCCCTGGTTCGACCGTGGACGACGGCGCTGGCCACCGGCGCCCTGGGTCTGCTGGCGCTATCCTTTACGGTGGATACCATCTGGCTGGCGCGCCGTGCCGCTCGTCAGGAGGCAGCGCCATGAACGACCGATGTGGAACGGAATCACCGAATTCGAGACCCGCCAGCAGTGACTGGCGCCGGACCGAGCGGCCCCGGGCCGTCCAGCGTTCGCAGCAGCAGCGGACCCAGGGTCTCGATGCCGCCCAGCATCGCTTGGTCCGGCGTCATGCCGGGCCGGAATCCCGCCGCCACGAAGGCGGCGATCAGTGCCGGGTCGCGGGAAAAGACGTGGACCGGCACCTGCCAGGAAATCTCGCGACCGCCGACCACCGCCGGCGGCTGGTGGTCGCCGAGCACCAGCAGCAGGGCGTTCGGGGGAGCGTGCAAGCGCAAATAGCCGCCCAGCACGTCGAGATTGTAGCGGATGCTCCGAACGTAGGCCGCTCCCAGCGCCTGGCCGTCCAGCCGCTCGTTCAGTTCCGCCGCGCCCGACGCGGCGGTCCCGCCGGGCGCGGCGTCGAGGCGGCTCCAGTCCGGCTGATAGGGCGGCAGCGGCGCGAACGGGGCATGGCTGTTGATGGTCGGAAAGAACACGAACAGCGGCGGGCGCCCGGCGGGCGCCATTTCACTCTGGTGAACCCGGTACAGGCTGTACTGGTCGGGAATGACCCACCAGCCGTAGGCGGGACCGCGATAATCCAGGCGCTCGGCATTGTAGAGTTCCGCGAACTGGTAGAACCGTCCTTCCGGCCACGGATAACGCAGGCCCGGCATCACGGCGACGGTCCGGTAACCGGCGGCGGCGAAGCGGCTGACCAGGGTGGGCCGGTCGGTGGTCAACAGATACTGGTAGTCGCCCTGATCGGCGATCCGTAGTCCGGACAGCAGGCTGGAATGGGCCAGCCACGACACCCCGCCGAAGGTACTGGATTCCACCCGGGCCGAGGCGACCCGCCAGCCGGCTGCGTCCAGGGATCGTTCCAGCGCCGCGAAATCGCCGGCGAGCGGGGCCGCGAAGGAGGGATCGTCGAACACCAGCGCGCCGTAGGACTCGAAAAAGAGCACGAACAGGTCGCCCTTCCCCAGCCGGTTCAGGTCCGAGGCGGGCAACAGCGGTCGAGCGGCCAGCCGATCATGGTTGCGAAACACGGTCGCGGCCAGCGTCAGCCGGACCTGCTCGGCCAGCATGGCGGTGACCGGCAACGCGAACCCGTGTTCCGTCCGCAGGCCCGGACTCAGCCGGCCGGCGCCGTACAGAACGATGAGCACCGCCGCCAGCGCGCCCAGCGAACGTCGCCCGACCGGCCGGCCCAGCGCTGTCAGGACCGTATCGAGCGACCAGCGCAGGACGGCGACCAGCGCGCCGAACGACGCCAGCAGCGCCAGCGCGCCCAGCAGCAGTTGCCACCCCGCCACGCGGTCCAGGAACATGGCCGCCACACGGGGCAGGTGTTGGCTGTCCCAATACAGATGGATCGATCGCCCCATCAGCGCCGGCACGGTGACATCCACGTAGCGTCCCAGCACGAGGATCAGGTAGCCGCCCAGAATCGCGCCCCGCGCGGCGCGCCCCGGCACGCCCCGCCAAGCGATCGCCAGCGCGAGCGCGAGCAGCAGCACCGCCAACTCGATGGAGAATTCGGGCGCCCAGCGCACCCCGGCCGTCGGCCATCGATTCTGGAAAGTCAGCGCCGAGTCGAGCACGAACAGCGCCAATAGCAACTTGAGGAAATTCGGCATCGCTTCGCGCTCCTCGCCCCCCGATCGCCGAAGGCCAGCCGGACAAAGCCGGTTTCGACTGGCGGACTTCGGACGATTGCCGTATCATTTTGAACGGTATTAAAAATCGACGATCAAACCCGCTGGCCAGCACGTGGGAGCACCATGAGCAGGGTAGACGAAGAGCAGGACGTCCCGAGCGAGGGCGAAGTTCTGCAAACCAGCGAGCAGCCCAGCGAGGAAATGCAGCGCTGCCTCGATGAAGTCGTGGCGGTGCTGCGCAAGTACGACGCCGGCGTCACGCTGTGCCTGGCCAACGATCGGGAGTCGGTGTTGATGTACCGGATTCCCGAATGGTGCGCGGTGGCGCTAAGCGACAACGGACCGGAAATCAACCCGGACAAACTGTGGCAGACCGACGACCTGGAACAGCTCCTGCTCCGCACCTATCGGCTGGCCAGCGCCCTGCGCCACATGAACGAACGCCTGCATGCCGAATCGTCGCGGCTGGAGGATTTCGTCAAGGATCTGGGCAAACATCTGCTGGATCCCAACCGCAAGAGTCACTGAGCCGCCGCGTTCCCCTGGCCGGACTCATGGCGGCGCGCGTTCAATTCTGCCTCACGTCCCGGCCGACGGTCGGGCGCCACTGGCGCGCCAGTTGCCGGGCGCGCGCCAGATCGGCTTCGCTCAACCGACTGGTCGCGCTGTCCAGCGGCTGGACCGCGCCGACGTAGCCGCCAGCCACGGCCAGGCTCAACCACATATGAGCGCTGATCCAGTCCGGTTCCACGCCCCGGCCGTTGCTGTACAGCATCCCCACCGCGTACTGCGCCAACGGAAATCCGCCGCTGGCGGCTTTCTCGAACCAGCCGTACGCCTGCCGGTCGTCGCGCGGCACGCCTCGTCCGGTCGCGTACGACAACCCCAGCATCACCTGAGCCAGGGCCAGGTTCCGATCGGCCGCCTTGCGGTACCAGACCACGGCCTGGGCTTCGTCCCGCGACAAGCCGCCCCGTCCGTCCGCGTACATCAATCCCAGATTCAGCTGGGCGACGGCGAGTCCATGCTCGGCCGCCTTGCGATACCAGGCCGCGGCCTGAGCCTCGTCCCGCGGCATGTCCCGGCCCGCGGCGTACAGAACCCCGATGTTGAATTCCGCTTCGGCGTTACCCTGCCGCGCCACCTCGCGAAACCATTGCACCGCCTGCCGGTCGTCGCGCGGCACGCCGGCCCCATTGACATACATCCCCGCAAGCTGAAACTGGCTGATGGCATGACCCTGCTCCGCCGCCTTGCGATACCATTCCGCCGCCTGCCGGTCGTCGCGCCCGAGATTTTCCCCCTTGGCGTAGAGCGTTCCCAGCCGATATTGGGCTTCGGAATGCCCCTGTTCCGCCGCCTTGCGCAACCAGTCCAGACCGGTCCGACCATCCTTCGGCACGCCACGGCCGGCAAAGTAACGCTCCGCCAGCCGAAGCTGGGCCTCGGCGCTGCCGCCGCCGGCCGCCCGCGCCAGCAATTGCATGCCAATGGCTTCATCCAGCACCACGCCGCGCCCGCTCAGATAATTGTCGGCCAGTTCCAGTTGCGCGAGGGGTAGATTCTGCTCGGCCGCGCGGCGGAACCATTGCAGGGACTCTCGCTCGTCGCGCGACACCCCACGCCCGTCGGCGTACATCCGCCCCAGATAGTATTGCGCCAGCGGCAGATCCTTCCCGGCGGCCAGGCGATACCACTTCATCGCTTCAGCGTCGTTGCGGGTGGTACCTTGGCCGTCGGCGTACATCCGCCCCACGTTCAACTCGGCCAGCCCCAGCCCCTGCTCGGCCGCCTTGCGGAACCAGCGGAAGGATTCCTCGGCGTTGCGCGGCACGCCTTGGCCGTTCAGGTACCGCACGGCCAAGTTGTACTGGGCTTCGGCATGGCCCTGCTCGGCCGCCTTGCGGTACCACTGCGCCGCGTCCTGATCGCTGGCGGTAACGCCGCGGCCAGCCGCGTACATCGCCCCGAGGGTGAATTGCGCGCCGGCGTTTCCCTGCTCGGCCGCCTTACGGTACCACTGTACCGCTTCCTTGTCGTTGCGCGATAGGCCGCGACCGCTGGCGTAGAAATTCCCCAGATCGAACTGGGCGCCGGGATGACCTTGATGGGCCGATTGCTGGTACCAGTTGGCGGCCTCGCGGTCGTCCCGCGCCACGCCCTGGCCGGACGCATACTTGCCGGCCAGGGCGTATTGCGCCTCGGCGTTGCCGCGCTCGGCCGACTTGCGCAACCACAACAGCGCTTCCTTCTCGCTGGGGGCAGCGTCGGGATTGGCGGCATACAGCATCCCCACCTGGTATTGGGCATCGGCATTGCCCTGCATGGCCGCGCGCCGCAACCAGTCGAGAGCGTTGGTCAAGCTCTGCCCCACTCCTTCGCCGCGCAGATACATCTGACCGACCATGGTTTGCGCCTTGGGGTCGCCCTGCTGGGCCCAGGTCATGTATTCCCGGAAGGCGGCGGCGTAATCGCCGCGCCGGTAGGCGTCGGCGGCGCTGTTGGTGGCGGCGTCGGGCGCGACCGGCCGGGCATCGCCGTAATGCCAGACGCCTTTTTCATCTTGCCATTTCTTGACGCTCGATTCGGGCGCCGCCTGAGCCGAACCCACCAGAATCGTCGCCAACAGCAACGTTATCCCGCGCATGGCTACCTCACACTTCGAGAATGCCGAAGTCGCTTGAATTCCGGCGTGTCGTCTCGAGGCGATCCTGGACTGCATCGAAAAGGTCCTTTTACGGTTATCGTTTCATCCTACCCCTGGCACTCGATCTTCAACACGAAATCGCGGGCCTCGGTGGCGATGTCGGCGGCGATGCGGGTATTGCCCGGCGGGCGACTCCGGTACTCCACGCCGGCCGCTTCCAGAAAACCGCGCGCCAGCGCCGCCTTGATGGCAAAATTGACATTTTGCGGCACGTCGCCGGTGATCTCGTGGACCCGAACCGCGTTGAGCTTGGCGCTGACCACGCCCACCACCGTGCCGTCGCCGTCCAGCAACGGCCCGCCGCTGTTGCCGGCCTGGGTCGGCGCGGTAAATTGCAGGGAACGGGTATCGTCGCCGGGACCGATCAGCGAGCTGACGTTGCCCGTGGTCACTTGCGGTCCCGAGCCGAGCAGACCACCCAGTGGATAGCCCACCACGATCACCATTTCGCCCAGCCGCGCCTGCGACCCGTCGCGGAAAGCCGCCACCCCGGGTGATGGCGCATCCGCCCGCAGCAGCGCCAAATCGTTGACCGGATCGGCGAACACCAGTTCCAGCCGGCAGCGGTGGCGCGGCGAGCGGGCCAGAATTTCGCTCGCTCCCTCGATGACGTGGTGATTGGTCAACACGTAACCGTCGGGATGAACGCTGAACCCGGTGCCGCTGAACGTCGCCCCGCCTGATCGGTCCCCCCCACCGCGCGCGTCCGCCCCGCTGGCCGTGGCACGTTGCGGCGCCGGTTCCGGCGGGCGCAGGCCGAAATGCGCCGCCAGCGCGGGCAGTCCCGCCGAAAAGCCCTGTCCGACCGCTCGGAATTTCCATTGGCCCTGATAGCGGTACAGTTCCGTGAGAATCATGGCTGTCTCGCCGCGACTGGCCAGCGGCAGCGAAAACAGCAGCAGCGGATGGCCGGCCGCGTCCGCCAGCCAAGTCCGGATCGCGGCGAACACCCCAAAGGTGATTCCCGGCGGAAGGCCCGGTCTGACCGCCAGCACGACGGCGATGCGGACCACCGCGGCGGGCACCGCATCCAGATCCACCTGGAACTCGCCCGGCGGTCCGGCAAATGTCACCGCTCCGTCGCGGGAACGCGGTTGCTCGGCGCTCACCAGATCGCCCGGGTCCGAAACCCGCCCGTCGGAGCCCAGCAACACCGCGCCGGCCTGCATTCGAGCGGCGAATTCCTCACCGGGCTCGCCGGCGACACCGATGACGATCCGGCCACCGCCGACCGGGCGATTCTGTCCAGGCTGAAGTTCCTGCATGACGGCAGCCCCCTCAAATTCCTCGAACACGATCGGGACTTTTGGGCATGACGGAAGTACGGACTTCCGGCCCGGCCGGGCAGGCGAGACGCCCGCCCCACTCGCGATGAGTCATGGAATCCGCGACCGCCCCGATGATGGCGGAAGCTCGCAACGCGGCATATCCGATCGACAGTTTAGTTCTTATACCGCATCCAAGAAACGGTCGCGCGACCCGTAATTTCCAGAGCGGCCCGATTCCGCCCCCACCCACCGCGCGTCTTCAGGGTCCGGCTGGGGATCCAAGCCTGATGGACCTAAGTCGATAGTATTGACGCAAGCATTGATTTCTGTGGTTGCCGGGGTCGGTTTCAAGGTCCGTGGCGAACAGAGTTCTGGGGGGTCTGGAGAGGCTGGCGACGGCGATGTCGGTTTCCCCCCGGCTTGTGGCCGCCTGGATGGCGTCGGCCCGTTCGCGCATTTCCCGGGCGTAGCGGTAACCCCGGTAGACGTCCTTGTAGGCCTCGAACACGTTCGGAGTTCCCAACAGATTGACCAGCAGCAACGCGGCCGCGGGCGCGACGAGACGCCGGTCGCCGAGCCAGATCCGGTCACCAGCCAGGTAATGGCCCAGAATGACAAAAGAGGGATACCAGCCGAGCAGGAACAACAGATAGACGACGCTTTCCGCCCGTTCCGGCAAGGGGTAGCGATTGATCAGAAAGCCCAGTGCGTCGAGGGCGAAGATCAGGCCTATCCAGATCGCTAGCAGGAGGAGGAAGGATTTCCTAAATCTTCCCCCGATGTAGAGCCATTCCTTGGCAGCGTGGAACGTGGCGACCAGCAGCACGAACGCCGATGCCCACAGCCCCAGGCTGGAAAGCCAGTACAGGATGCGCAATGCCACCCAGGGAAGATAGAGCACCACGGCCAGCCAAGGGGCCGGCCGTAGCAAGGGATCGTGCTCGATGCCGGCATAGCGCTGTTGGTTGCCGGGCGCCAACACGCTGACGAGCGCCCCCCCGATGGCGATCACCAGCAACCCCACCCAGAACACGCGGGAATCACGACGCGTCCGTATCGCATGGAACGCGCCACAGCCGACAATCGTAACGGTTAACAGCAGGGAAACCTCGTTCGTGCCGATGGTGGCCGCGACCAGCAGGCTGGAAACCGCGAAGATCAACCGTCGCTGGAGTTTGCTTGCCGCCGCAGTCTCCCGCCAAATCAACAGTCCGAGCAGAAAGGTGAGAAAGACGTTAGCCATCTGGTAGGGGAAGCTTCCCGGCATCCAATAAAAAGTTTGGGCGGGATCGGGCACGCCGGCGATGAACAGCAGGGTCCATATCCCCCCCAGCAGGAGGACGAACGGCGTCGAGAGGCGGCTCCCAGCGATTCTGGCGGTCAGGAAGCTGAAACTCAGCCAGGTCGCGATCAGGAGAACCACCGGCGCCCAGCGGTAGACCTGGAAGAAATCGCCCAGCAAGAACAAGGCGGTACTCGTCGCGTTAAAAGTGTATCGGCCCGCCCAGTTGTGGTACCAGTACTGCTGCGCGCCCAGGAAACCCAGATCCCTGGCCTTGGCGGCGAAACAATAATCGTCCGCAGCCGGATAGTTGAAAGCCGATAGCGCGATGAAGAGCGCCAGCACCGCCACTACCGCGACCGCCAGCGCCGCGATCAGGTTTTTTTCGGCACGATCGGGGTTATCAATCCATTGTTGAAACCGAGAGGTCGATGTCATGAATGTTCTCTATTTGTCAGCCACGAACACCAGCGCCGACTCGATCGGCAAGACGCCGGTTGGATGCCGCGACCTGCTCCGGATCGATCTCGAAGCCGATATAGGAGCAGCCCAGTCGAAGAGCCGCCATTCCAGTGGTGCCCGACCCTGAGAAAGGATCGAGCACCACGACATCCTTGCCCAGCCCCCCATAGGCGTCGATACAACGCAACGGAAGCTCTTCCGGGAAGCGCGAATGGTGCTTGACCCCCTCGATCCTTTCGTTCGGAAACTCCCAGACGCTCTTCACCGGGGGGGTGACGATGAACCGATGGTTCTCTTCCCTGGCGATCAGGTAGATGGCTTCATGATGCCGGTGAGGCCGCCTGCACCTTCCCTCCGGCATCGGATTCTTCTTGCGCCAGATGATTTCACCGCGAAACAAATATCCGGCATCCAACAGATCCAAGACAAGCCGGTAAGGCAGAGCCAGCAGATTTCCGTATTGCAGCCAGCCCGTTCTCTTGTCGATGAACGCCTTTCTCTTCATTCTTGGCTTGGTGTAGGCGGAATTGTGCGCGGCCAGACCATCGTTGTCGGCTCCCAGGGAACTATATCGCCGGTCGTCCTCCCGCCAATTCACTGGAGTATTGTAAGCATCGCCAAGATTGATCCAGATGATGCCCTCTGATTTCAGCTTGGGCAGAATGGCGGTGAACACCCGCACGAGAAACGCCAGATAATCGCGCGGATCCTCCTCCACGCCAGCGCCGCTCGAACGCCGTTGCCCCCAATAGGGTGGACTGGTAACCACTACATCGATGGAGTCGTTCGGGAGTTGTGGAATGAGTTCGAGGCAGTCACCCAGATAAACTTGGTCGAGAGCGAAAGAACCGAGCATCATGGATGAATCCTCATTGTCGCAACCAGATACCGTTCCATCAAGCGGACGTGCTGGATATCGTTCGCCGGTACGCTAGGCTTATGTCTGAGGAATCGGGTCCGAATTCGACCGTGGCGGGCAACCGCGCCGGCCGACCCCTTACATAAGCCCTTTCCTCCAACTCCCTCTTGCATGCGGGCAAGGGGAGCGAACGACTATCACCACACGAGGGTCAGGGCTCGCCTGGCGGTCGTGGGGACAGACGGGAATGGAGGAGCGCCAATGCGGCAATTCATTCGTCATCCTTTGGATATTCCGATCCAGTACAGCTTGATCAACACCGGCAAAGATGAAAGGAATGTTCTGAATAATATTAGTCAGGGAGGGCTCTGCTTTCGTGCAAATGGTGACATCGAGATCGGACGGACCATTCGTATCAATATTGCCATACACGAATCAACGTTCGAAGCGACCGGAATCATTGTATGGTGTCGCAGGATTAATGGGCACTATGATGTTGGGGTCAAGTTCGAAGATGCCAACACGGAATTTTCTGTCCGGATGATCGAACAGGTATGTCATATCGATCATTACAAGCAGGAGATCCTGGAAAAAGAAGGGCGCACGCTTTCAAGACAGGAAGCGGCCGCCGAGTGGGTGGAAAAATATTCAAGGGATTTTCCCCAGTAGACCATTATTATAATGGGGAAGGCGTCGATCCGTCAGGCAAGCTTTCAACCCCGGGACGATCGTCAAGGGAGGCTGGAGATACCCCTTTGTAGTCCCGACCCCGGCCCCAGCGCTCAGCGCGCGGGCGGTGCCGCGGCCGCCGGGATCGGGGCGGCCGGTTGCACGCCCGGTTCAAGAGCGTCGTCCAGGGTCAGGATGTAGATTAATACGGCCAGCAACATCAAAACCACGCCGATCCATGTCCGCCAGTCCTGATGCAGGGATTTGCCCGGCTTGTTGGGAATGCTCATTTTTTCGAGTTCTCTCAGGCCTGAAGATGGGTAAGCGAGATTTATTTTAGGCTCGCGGTTCGAGAAAGCATACCGGCAGAGATCCTCGAGATGGCCGAGGACGATTGGAAGAGAGGCATCAATGGCATGGATTTATCTGATTATGGCCGGTTTTTTTGAAATCGGCTGGCCGGTCGGTTTGAAACTGTCGCAGACGCCGGGCCGGTTCCTGCCGGGCCTGGCCATCGCCGTGGCCTGCATGGGCGCCAGTGGCGGCTTCCTGTGGCTGGCCCAGAAAACCATCCCCATCGGCACGGCGTATGCCGTGTGGACCGGCATCGGCGCGGTGGGTACGTTCGCGGTGGGCATTCTGTTCCACGGAGATTCGACCAGCGCGTTGCGACTGGTGTCCGCCGGGCTGATTGTGACCGGCATCGTCGGCCTGAAGCTGGCGCATGGTTCCGGCTGAGCGGCCGGCAACTCGTTGTCGCGCAAAGCCGCGCAAACAAAACCGGCTTCCTCAGTCGAGAATTCGCTTTACCCCAGCCTCGTTTCGGACTATTTTCCGCGCCATTTTCCAGCGGGGCAAACCGCATGATCAACGCATTCGAACTGCAAAACGGCCGCCTCCGCCAGATTCAGATCGAGGACGGGGCCGACCTCGAACGCGCCAAGCCCATCTGGATCGACTTCGACGATCCGACCGACGAAGAGCGGCATCTGGCCAAGGAGTTGTTCAGCCTGACCCTGCCGGACGAGGACGACTTCGGCGATATCGAGGCCAGCGCCCGCTGTTTCGAGGACGCGACCGGCGCCCTGCAAATCCGCTCCGATTTCCTGCTCGACAAGGCGGACGAATCCCGCAACGTGCCGGTGGCTTTCGTGCTCAAGCAGGATATTCTGTTCAGCCTGCACGAGGAAGACCTGCCCGTCTTCCGCCTGCTGCGCATGCGCGCCCGGCACCAGCCCGGTTACCTCGAGGACTGCCGGGACGTGCTACTCGATCTGTACGCCACCGACGCCGAGTATTCCGCCGATGCCCTGGAAGGGGTCTACGCCGACTTGGAGGAGGTCGGCGGCCGAGTGCTCAAGGCCCATCTGACCGACGAGGCCGCCGCCGAGGTACTGGCCGGCATCGCCCGCCAGGAAGACCTGAACGGGCGCATCCGCCGCAATCTGATGGACACTCGCCGCGCCATTTCCTTCCTGATGCGGCGGCGCCTGCTTTCCGCCGACCAGATCGAGGAGGCCCGCCAGATCCTGCGGGACATCGAGTCGCTGGACGGGCACACCTCGTTCCTGTTCGAGAAGATCAACTTCCTGATGGACGCGACGGTCGGCTTCATCAACATCAACCAGAACAAGATCATCAAGATCTTCTCGGTGGCCTCGGTCGCCCTGCTGCCGCCGACCCTGATTGCCAGCATCTACGGCATGAACTTCGAATTCATGCCCGAACTGAAGTGGACGCTGGGTTATCCTCTCGCCTTGGGAATCATGATCGCTTCGGTCGTCGCGCCGTTTTGGTACTTCCGCCGGAAAGGCTGGCTGAAATAGCGGAGCGCGCCCGACCTGGAAGGGACGCGCCCATATCAGCGTAAAACGGTCGGTTCTGGTATCTTGCGTCCCGGCGCCGCGCGGCGAAAGCATCCCGCCCCCGTTCGCGCCCTCATACGATCAAGATCAGGAGACGACCATGTCCGCAGCGAATGCAGCGCATCACAATCTTTACGAACTGGCCGCGCAGGTGGGCGTCGCCCTTCGCACCCGGAGCCGAACCCTGGCGATCGCCGAATCCTGCACCGGTGGTTGGATCGCCAAGGTCGTCACCGACGTACCCGGCAGTTCCGGCTGGTTCGACCGCGGCTTCGTCACCTACAGCAATGCCGCCAAAAGCGCGCTGCTGGGAGTGCGGGAATCGACCATCGTCCACCATGGCGCGGTCAGCGCTGAGGTGGTGGCCGAGATGGTGGCCGGCGCCCTAGAGCGCAGCCCGGCCGACGTGGTCGTCGCCGTCAGCGGCATCGCCGGTCCCGACGGCGGCAACCCGGAAAAGCCGGTCGGCACCGTCTATCTGGCCTGGGCGCTGCGCGATGGTCCGATCCACACCGAGATCCGGCATTTCGACGGCAACCGCGACGACATTCGCCTGGAATCGGTCGCCGCTGCCCTGCACGGGGTACTGGATGTGTTCGCCCGCCAGCGCTGACACCACCCGACGGCTGTTCCTGGCGCTTTGGCCGGCGGAGGCCGAGCGCCGGCGGCTGGCCGAACTGGCGGCGAGCGTCGCCGGCCGGCGGCGGGTGCGCGACGACAACCTGCATCTGACCCTGGTCTTTCTGGGCGCCACCGAAGCCGCCCGGCTGGCCGCCTACGAGGCGGCACTGGCCGACTTGCCGGCGCCGGACCTGGAACTGGTTCTCGACCGCTACGGCTACTGGCCGGCGCCGCGCATCCTGTGGCTGGGTTCCAGCTGCACTCCGCCGGAATTGTACGAACTGGTGGCCGAATTGAACCGGCGATTGCGCGGTTGCGGTTTCACCCCCGAGCGGCGCGCGTTTCAGGCTCACATTACCCTCGCGCGCAAGTTTTCCGGTCCGGCGCCGGCCCAACCGCCCGCCGCCCCGATCCGCTGGCGGATCGGCGACGTGGCCCTGGTGGAGTCGCTTCGGGGACAAACCGGCTCGCGCTATCATATCCTGCGGCGCTGGCCCGGAGGCTAGAGTTAGGCGACCGTTCTATGGAATAATCGCTGAAAACAACCGGTTCCGGCTCAGTCAACGGGTTTTCTCATCTGCCAGAGGGGATGCACGAAATGGACGACAACAAGAAAAAGGCGCTTGCCGGCGCGTTGACCCAGATCGAACGCCAGTTCGGCAAGGGCGCGGTCATGCGCCTGGGCGATACCAGCGTGGCCCGCGACGTGATGACGGTTTCGACCGGCTCGCTGGGACTGGATATCGCGCTGGGCATCGGCGGGCTACCGCGCGGGCGGGTAACCGAAATCTATGGCCCTGAATCGTCCGGGAAAACCACGCTGGCCCTGCAGGTGATCGCCGAAACCCAGCGGTCGGGCGGTTGCGCGGCGTTCATCGACGCCGAGCACGCCCTGGATCCGATTTACGCCGCCAAGCTGGGCGTCAATGTGGACGATCTGCTGGTATCCCAACCCGACACCGGCGAACAGGCGCTGGAAATCGCCGACATGCTGGTCCGCTCCAACGCGGTGGACACCGTGGTGGTCGACTCGGTGGCGGCGCTGACTCCCAAGGCCGAAATCGAAGGCGACATGGGCGACTCCCACGTCGGCCTGCAGGCGCGACTGATGAGCCAGGCCCTGCGCAAGCTTACCGCCAATATCAAACGCTCCAATACCCTGGTGATTTTCATCAATCAGATTCGGATGAAGATCGGCGTCATGTTCGGCTCGCCGGAAACGACCACCGGCGGCAACGCGCTCAAGTTCTACGCCTCGGTCCGGCTGGACATCCGCCGCATCGGCTCCATCAAAAAGGGCGACGAGGTCATCGGCAACGAAACCCGGGTCAAGGTGGTCAAGAACAAGCTGGCCCCGCCGTTCAAGCAGGCAGAATTCGAGATCCTCTACGGCGAAGGCGCTTCCCGGCTGGGCGAAACCATCGATCTCGGCGTCAAGGCCGGGCTGATCGAGAAATCCGGTGCCTGGTACAGTTGCGGCGGTACCCGCATCGGCCAGGGCAAGGACAACGCCCGCGCCTATCTCAGGGAAAATCCCGAACTGGCCCGCGAGCTGGAGGATAAAATTCGCGCCCACTTCCTGACCCGCCCGGACGTGGTGCCCGGCGCCGATCTCGGCAACGTCGGCGGTGGCGAGATCGCGGATTCCGCCGCCGATGAGTTGGACCCGGACCTCTAGGAACGCCGGCTCCGCCGTCCGGCCAGGCGTTCGTGCCGAAGCCGATCCGGCGGCAGTTCGCGCCAAGGCCCTGGAACTGCTGGCCCGGCGCGAGCATTCCCGGCTGGAACTGCGCCAGAAGTTGCTCCAGCGCGGTTTTCCGTCCGATCACATCGAGGCCACGCTGGATCGGCTGGTGGAAGAGCGGCTGCTGGACGAGAATCGCTACGCCGAACTTTACGCCTGTGGTCGGGCCGACAAGGGCTACGGACCGCTGCGTATCGCCCGCGAACTGCGCGAGCGTGGCGTACCGGAAGATGCCGTCGCGGCGACCCTGGCGATCCTGGAGGACGACTGGCTGCCCAGGCTGCGGGAACTGCACCGCAAGCGCTTCCAGTCCCGAATCCCCGCCGACGCCGCCGGGCGCATCCAGCAAATCCGGGTGCTGCGCCAGCACGGCTTTACCCTGGATCAAATCAAGCATCTGTTCGAATCGGCCTGAATCGACATTCACCCAAACCGACCTGAACCCGACCATGACCAGCAGCGCCGCACTCCGCAAACTCTTCCTGGATTATTTCCGCGACCACGGCCACGAGGTGGTGGCCAGCAGCCCGCTGGTCCCGATCAACGACACCACGCTGTTGTTCACCAACGCCGGCATGGTGCAGTTCAAGGACGTGTTCACCGGCCGCGACCATCGCCCCTACCGCCGGGCGGCCACCGCCCAGCGCTGCGTGCGGGCCGGCGGCAAGCATAACGACCTGGAAAACGTCGGCTACACCGCCCGCCACCACACCTTCTTCGAAATGCTGGGCAACTTCAGCTTCGGCGACTACTTCAAGCGGGAAGCCATCCATTTCGCCTGGGAGTTTCTGGTAGGGGTGCTGAAACTGCCGGCGGACAAATTGTGGGTCACGGTTTACGAAACCGACGATGAGGCGTACCAGGTCTGGGCCGATGAAATCCAGGTGCTCCGGGAGCGCATCGCCCGTATCGGCGACAAACCCGGCGGCAAACGCTACGAGAGCGACAACTTCTGGGCGATGGGCGATACCGGCCCCTGCGGCCCCTGTTCGGAAATTTTCTACGACCACGGCCCGGACGTCGCCGGCGGCCCGCCCGGCGCGCCGGACGCCGACGGCGACCGCTACATCGAAATCTGGAATCTGGTGTTCATGCAGTTCGATCGGAGCGCGGATGGCGTGCTGGTTCCGCTGCCCAAGCCCTCGGTGGACACCGGCATGGGTCTGGAGCGGCTGGCGGCGGTGATGCAGGGCGTGCACAGCAACTACGAGATCGACCTGTTTCAGAATCTGATTCGCGCGGCGGCCGAAGCCACCGGCGCGGTTGATTTGCATGCCAGTTCGCTGCGGGTGATCGCCGACCACATTCGCGCCACCGCTTTTCTGATCGCCGACGGGGTGCTGCCTTCCAACGAGGGGCGCGGCTACGTGCTGCGGCGGATCATGCGCCGCGCCATCCGCCATGGCTATAAGCTGGGCGCGGAGGGCAGCTTCTTTCATACCCTGGTCCGACCCCTGGTCGTCGAGATGGGCGAGGCCTATCCGGACTTGGCCCAGGCCGAGGCCCAAGTGGAGCGCGTCATCCGTCAGGAAGAGGAGCGCTTCGCCGAAACGTTGTCCCACGGCATGAAGTTGCTGGAAGAAGGCATCTCCGATTTGTCCGGCGCGATCATCCCCGGTGAAACCGTGTTCAAGCTTTACGACACGTACGGCTTCCCGGTAGATCTCACCGCCGACATCGCCCGCGAACGCGGCTTGCAGGTAGACGACGCCGGCTTCGAACGGGAAATGGCGGCGCAACGCGAGCGCGCCCGTGCCCACAGCCAGTTCG
>JAVMKL010000226.1:0-5283 GCA_031732875.1 Candidatus Competibacter sp.
AGCACAGCGCCGCTTCGTTCAACATCATCAGCACGCAGCGCTCGACGATCTCCTTAGCAGCCATGGCTTGGTCGCCGGCCACGCCCAGCACCGGGTAGACGGTCTTATCCACCGGCTTCTCGCCCTTCTTGACGCCTTCGTAAAGGTAAAAGCCCTTCTTACTCTTGCGCCCGTAGCGGCCGTCGGCGAGCAGCCTGTCGGCGACTCCCGCCGGTTTCATCCGCTCGCCGAAGGCTTCATGCAGAATCGGCCCGACCTTGGAACCCACGTCGATGCCGACCTCGTCCAGCAGGGTGAAGGGACCGACCGGGAAGCCGAATTGCACCAGCGCCCGATCGATGGCGTCGATGGCCACGCCCTCGTTCGACAGATGGCTGGCTTCGTTGATGTAGGGAGCCAGGATGCGATTGACGTAGAACCCGGCCCCGTCCCGGACCACGATCACGGTCTTGCCCTGTTTGCGGCCGAATTCGACCGTCGTGGCGATGACCTCCGGCGCGGTTTTTGGGGTGGCGATGATTTCCAGCAGGGGCATCTTCTCGACCGGCGAGAAATAGTGCATGCCGATGACGTTTTCTGGCCGCTGCGCCGCCTCGGCGATTTTGGCGATGGGAATCGACGAAGTGTTGGTGGCGAAAATGGTCGTCGGTGGACAGTTCGCCTCCACGTCGGTAACCATTTGATGCTTCAGCTTGAGATCTTCGAACACCGCCTCGATCACCAGATCCACGTTGTGGAAGCCGGAGAAGTCCAGCGTCGGCATGACCCGCCGCCGCTCCTGCCCGGCTTCGAAGGCGGTGATGGCCCGCCGTTGCAAGCGCTTGTGGATCAGCCGGTCGATGTAGGCCAGGCCGCGATTCAGCCCCGCCGGCTCCTTGTCCTTGAGCCGCACCGGAACCTGGGCCTTGTTGCTGGTGACGTAGCCGATCCCGGCGCCCATCAGTCCGGCGCCGAGGACGCCGATTTTTCGAACCGGGCGAGGTTGCACGGTGGAATCGGCGACGCCGGTGTCCTTTTTCATCGCCGTGGTGGCGAAGTACAGGTTCATCAACTGCCGCGCCTGGGGCGTCACCGCCAGTTCGCCGAAGCCGACCGCTTCCGCCTCCAGTCCTTTTTTGAAACCCTGACCGGCGCCGATTTCCAGGCAGTCGATGATGCGGGACGGGGCGGGGTAGTTGCCCCTGGTCTTGGCGAGCACCTGCTCGCGGGCTTTCTGGAACAGGACCCGCCGGCCCAGCGGATTGTCCTCCAGCGCCATCTTAGTCAATCCCTTGACCGAAAACAGGCTGCTGGTCTTGCGGGCGGCGGCGCGGTTGTGCTGGAGCTTGCGAACCAGGGCGACGGCGGTCGGCGGCAGGATGGCGGCCGGCGCCACGTCGTCCACCAGGCCCAGCCGCAGGGCCTTGCGGGCGTTCAGGTGCTTGCCGGTCAGCATCAGGTCCAGCGCGGCGGGAATGCCGATCAGCCGGGGCAGGCGCTGGGTCCCGCCGCTGCCCGGCAACACGCCCAGCATCACTTCCGGCAGGCCGAGCGCGGTTTTGGGGTTGTCGGTACAGACCCGGCCGTGGCAGGCCAGCGCCAGTTCCAGCCCGCCGCCCAGGCAGGCGCCGTCGATGGCCGCGACCACCGGGGCCTTGAAGTTTTCCAGCCGGTCGAAAAAGCGCTGGCCGGCTCGTGACAGTTCCGTCGCTTCGGCGGCGGTCCGGCAGGCTTTCAGCATGTTGATGTCGGCGCCGGCGATGAAGGAACCGGGCTTGCCGCTGATGAAGATCACGCCCTGGAGGCTGGAATTCTGCTCCAGTCGGTCCAGCAGGGCGTTGGCCTCGGCGATGAATTCGGCTTTCAGGGTGTTCTGGCTTTCGCCGGGCAGGTCGATGGTCACCATCGCAATGCCGTCGTCGCGGATGGCCAGTTGAAAAACGGTCGGATTCGATTGGGTCGTCATGGGATTCTGGTCCTCGGCAGCTTGCATCGTGCTCCCCTCTCCCTGTGGGAGAGGGGTTGGGGGTAGGTGGGCGAGGGGGACGAACGTTTACGCCACTTCCAGCACCATGGCCGCGCCCAGGCCACCGGCGGCGCAGGCGGTCGCCAGTCCCAGCCCGCCGCCGCGCCGGCGCAGTTCGTTGAGCACCTGCACGATCATCCGCCCGCCGGTGGCGGCGAACGGGTGGCCATAGGCCAGCGAACCGCCCAGCACGTTGACCTTGTCCATGTCCGCTTCGCCGATGGGTTCGTCCCGGCCGAGCTGGTCGCGGGCGAACGCGCGCGAGGGCCAGTTCTTCAGGTTGGCCAGGGTCTGCGCGGCAAAGGCTTCGTGAATGTCGATCAGTGCCAGATCGCTCAGCCTGATCCCGGCCCGGTCGAGGGCGACGGGCGTGGCGTGGGACGGACCCATCAGCCCGTCGTTGAAGGGATCGATGGCGGCGAAGGCGTAGGAGCGGATGAAGCCCAGCGGTTCGAAGCCGAGCTGCCGGGCGCGCCGTTCCTTCATGAGGATCAGCGAGGAAGCCCCGTCGGTCAGCGGGGTGGAGTTGGCCGCGGTCACCGTGCCGTGCTTGCGGTCGAAGGCCGGCCGCAGCTTGGCCAGTTGTTCCAGGGTGGAATCGCCGCGGATGTTGTTGTCGCGCTCGATGCACTCCCTGAACGGCGGCACGAAGGCGCGCATCACCTCGCCGTCCAGCTTGCCCTCGTCCCAGGCCCGTTGGGCGAGCTGGTGCGAGCGCAGGGTGAAGCGGTCCTGTTCCTCGCGGCCGATGCCGTGGTTCTTGGCCATCTGCTCGGCGATGTCGCCCATGCCCAGGTTGGTGGAGTAGTCCTTGACCGCCGGCGAGACCGGGATCAGGTCGGCGGGGCGGATGGTCTTGAACAGCGCCAGCTTGTCGCCGAGCGTCTTGGCCTTGGTGGAGTGGATCAGCGCCCGCGACAGCTTCTTCGAGGTCTGGATCGGCAGCACCGAGGTGGAATCGCAGCCGCCGGCCAGACCGATTTCGATCTCGCCCAGCAGGATGGCCTGGGCGATGTCCACGGCCGACTGGAAACTGGTGGCGCAAGCGCGGGTGACGGTGTAGGCGTCGGTGCGCGGGTTCATGCCGGCCCCGAGCAGCACCTCGCGGGCGACGTTGGGCGCTTCCGGAATCAGGCCGACGCAGCCGTAGACCATCCGCTCGATCAGGGCGGGGTCCAAATCGAGCCGGGCGAGCAGTTCGTTGGTGACCATGACGCCCAGTTCGATGGCGTTCAGGTCCTTGTAGGCGGTCAGTTGCCGGGCGAACGGCACGCGCAGGCCGGCGACGACGGCGACCCGCTCGCCGGGGGTGTTCATGGGGTTCACGGTGGCCACGGAGTTCTCCTCTTCAAATGGGGACGCGCGGGAATGGTTTCGGGGCATTCCCGCGCCGTGGCCGCCAGTTCATCAAATATTTGAACGGGTTGCTTGTACGATATGGCGACGCCGCGCCGCGGGTCGGCGAGGGCACGCGACCGCGACAAGCGAAATCCACCGACCGGCGGTTTTTTTGGGGGGTATTAATTAAGCACTGTTCAACTAAAATATTCCTGACTATACTCAAATCGTTCCTTCATTTCTGTCGTGACCGTTCGGAGGTGTTCCATGGCTAATCTGTTCAAGCGTATCAGCGACGTCATCGCCGCCAATCTCAACGATCTGGTGGATCGGGTCGAGGACCCGGAGCGGATGATCAAGCAACTCATCCGCGAGATGGAGGAGAACATCAACAGCGCCCGGGAAGGGGTGATCGATGCCGTAGCCAGCGAGAAGCAATTGGCCAAGGAACTCGAAAGCCAGCGCCGGCAGGCCGGGGAGTGGCACGATCGCGCCCGCCTCGCGCTGGAATCGGGCAACGAGACGCTGGCGCGGGAGGCGCTGATGCGCAAGAAGGAGCACGAAGGCATCGCCACCAACCTGCAAACATCCTGGGAATCGGCCCGACGCACCAGCGAGCGGCTCAAGTCCCAACTGCGGGCGCTGGAGGCGAAGCTGGAAGAGGCGCGGCTCAAGAAAGGCAGTCTGGTCGCCCGGCAGCGGGCGGCCCAGGCGCGCGAGCAGATGGATCAGGTGCGCGACCGTTTTCAGACCGGTCTCGATCTCAACAACTCCTTCGGCCGCATGGCGGACAAGGTAGGGGAGATGGAAGCGCGGATGGAGGCGCGCGAGGAACTGAACGGTGAATACAGCCAGATCGAGCGGGAATTTCTGAAAATGGAGGTCAACACCGAGGTCGAGGTGGAACTGGCGGCACTGCGGAAAGAGATAAATAGCTAAGGTTTTAAGTTTTAGTTTTAAGGCTAAGGAATCGATTGCTTATTGCTGTTGACGGGGGCGGAGCATGGACTGGACGTTTCTGATCGCCGTGGCGGTGCTGTGGCTGGTTTCGCCGATCGTTCTCCTGATCGCTCTCGTCGTCTCGCGCCATCGGCTCAAGGAATTGCGCCAGCAACTGGCGGTTGCGCGCCCCGTCGACCAACCCTTGCCGCAAACGCCGCCCGTTACGGCACCGCCACTGGTGAGCGGCGATCGTCGTTGCGCGCCGGTCGATCTGGAAAACCTGCTGCTGTTGCGCCTGGAACTGCAACGGCTGGTCGGGGCCGGCGCTCTCACCGAAGAACGTTCCCAACTGTTGATGGGGGAACTGGATCGGCTGTGGACGCGGCATCTGGCCACGGGCGGGGCGCGGCCGGATGACGGCGTCTGGCAACGCCGGCGCGTCCTGGCCTGGGACCTGCTGGCCCGGTGGGCCGATGCGCCGCTGGGACCGCCGCCCTGGCAACCTGCTGCCCTCACCCCCGGCCCCTCTCCCACGGGGCGAGGGGAGGAAAGCGCCCTCACCCCCGGCCCCTCTCCCACGGGGCGAGGGGAGGAAAGCGCCCTCACCCCCGGCCCCTCTCCCACGGGGCGAGGGGAGGAAAGTGCCCTCACCCCCGGCCCCTCTCCCACGGGGCGAGGGGAGGAAAGTGCCCTCACCCCCGACCCTTCTCCCGCAAGCGAGCGAGGGGAGTTATCCCTGGAGCCGATCCAGTTGCCGCGGGTATCGCCGGTTCCCATCACCCGCCGCGAGACCAGCCGAGGAAGTGAGGGGGAATCCATTGCCGCCCGTGCCGCCAAAGCTCCCTCCCCTCTTGTGGGGGAGGGCCGGGGTGGGTGGGCCGAACCGGTTTCCACGCCCTCGCGGGTCTGGCGGCCGGCCGCGCCGAGTCCGCTGGAAAAAGCACTACAGGCTCTGTCCGGCTGGCCGAAGCTGGTCGCGCCGTTTCTGGCGCAGAACA
>JAVMKL010000226.1:5383-7008 GCA_031732875.1 Candidatus Competibacter sp.
CTACAGGCTCTGTCCGGCTGGCCGAAGCTGGTCGCGCCGTTTCTGGCGCAGAACATCGGCTGGTTCGTCGGCGGTTTCTGCTTTGTGGCCGGTGCTCTGTTTCTGATCGCCAACACCAGCGGTTTCGTTAACGCCCTGGTGGTGTTCGGCAGCCTGTTCGGCGCCACCGCCTTCCTGCTTTGGGCCGGCTATCAGTTCCGCCGCAAGCGCCCGGAACTGGTGATGGCCAGCAGCATGTTGCTGGCGCTCGGGATGCTGCTGGGACCGCTCGATCTGGCGGTTGCGGTCCGTCTGATCGCCGCCGGTGGCGGTGGATTGCTCGCGGTCGTCGGCGTGCTGGTGGCGTTGGCCACGCTGGGCGCTTTCGCCTGGGCCGCCGCCTTGACCAGCGCGCTCGTCGACCGGGCGCTGCACGGTCGTTATCCGTGGTTGTTGACCGCGCTGGCGGGGATGCAACTGGCCGTCCCCCTGGCGGCGGTCGCGCCGGGCTGGCCGGCGTTGGCGGCGTTGCACGCCGTCCTGCTGGGACTGCTGGGCTACGGCTTGCTCGCCTTCTCGGGCGAGTGGCTGCGACGCTTGTTCGTGGATCGACAAATGACGACCGGTTACGCCGCCGGGATGCTGGTCTACGCCGCCCTGGTTTCGTTCGTCCACCTGACCTGGATCTGGCCGGCACCGCTGCCGGCCGGCTACGCGGGACCGTTCCTGATGGCGCTGTGCGGGCTGCTGTTCCCGGTGGACGCCGCGCTCAAGGAATGGGTGAGCAAACATGCGTTCCTGTCCAGGTTCAGTTTCGCGCTCTATGGTCTGTCGGTGGTGGCGGTGGCGGTGGCCATTCAGACCACTCCGGCGGCGTTGCTGACCTTGGCCATGGGCGCGGTGCTGTATGGCTGGATAACCTGGCGGTATCAAACCCTGCCGCCGCTGTATTTGCTGCTTGGCTGCGTGGCCGGCCTGTACGGGTTCGGCATCCTGAATTTTCTACCGCCGGCCTGGCATGGACTGGCTAGTTTGCCAGGGTTGCTGGCGTTGCTGGGATCGGGCCGCTGGGCCGGTTTCCGCTCGCGGCCCTTGGCGCTCCAGTGCCTGGCGACGTTCGGCCTGCTGCTGGTCGGCCTGACGGTCTGGAGTCTGGCGTGGACCGGACCGGGCGAACTCGGTTTCGCCACCGCGACGGCGGCGGCGCTGCTGGCTTACGCGGCGGTGCGGCTGGCGCTCGCGTTGCCCCAGGCAAATCCGCGCTGGGCCTGTGCCGACGCCGGCGTGGTGGCGCTGGCCGCTGCGGCGGTCGCCTGCGCGCCGGTCTGGATGCCGTTCGGCTGGGAGTTGCGGACCGGGTTCGGCCTGCTGGCGCTGGCGGCGCTGTGGGTCGGGCTGGGGTTGCACGACCGTCGGCAGTCACCCGCCAGCCGAACCGTGTTCGTCGTCGGCGCGCTGACGAACGTGACCTTGGCGCTGGCACTGGGTGGGTTGGCGCTGTGGCCGGCATTGCTCGGCCGGCTGGAACCGATCTTGCTGCTGGCGCTGGCGGGCGGGTTGCTGCTGTGGCTAAGCCTCGGTTTGCGCCGGCGGACATTGTTCTATGGCGCGCTGGCCGCCGCCGCCGCGATCGGGGTTCTGGTCAA
>JAVMKL010000226.1:7108-19192 GCA_031732875.1 Candidatus Competibacter sp.
TCTGGTGTTCGGGTTGTGGGCGTTCCTGTGGTGGCTGGACCGGCGCTCGCGGTTCGTCGCGGAACTGGACAACCATCCGGACGCTCTTCAAAAGAATGGTCGGGAAGCCGGCGCGTTCGAACCACCCCGGCGTTTCGCGCCACCCCTCCTTGGCCAAGAAGGGGAAATCCTGCCCGATCATGGTCTGGAATTTCATGAAGTCGGCCTGGTTTCACTGGTCCGCGCGCCGCTGGAACAGGCCATGGCCCTGCTGTGGGCGGTCGGTCTGACGCATCTCGGCCTGCGGTTGCTGGGGGACGCGGTCTCGATGAAATGGCCGGGAGTGGCCGGGCTGGCGGCGCTGAGCGGATTGTTGTTGGTCGGTCATTTCCACCGGTTTCGCTGGGTAGCCTTACCGATGCTGCTGGGACTGGCGGGATTGCTGGTCGGGCTGGACCGGCTCGGTCTGACGCTGCCCTGGCTCGGGGCGGCGGCCGTGCTGTATGCCCTGCTGGCCTGGCGGACGAGCGTCGGCCTGCTGGCGCGACCGCTGACCGGGCGATTGGCGTGGGTGCTCGGGTTCACCGTGCCGGGTGGGATCGGTGGCCGCTGGCAGGTGGAGGACAGCCTGCACGCCTGCGCCCTGCTGGTCGCTGTGGTGCCGGTGGCGGTCGGCCCGGCGCTGTCCCTGCTGGGGTCGCCGGTGCCGGAACTGTTGCCGGCGCTGGCGCTGAGCCTGCTGTTGTTCGTGTTGGCCGGCTGGCATTACCGGAGCTCGATCCACGCCTGGGCGGCGCTCGGCGCGCTGACGGTCGGCGTCTGGTTGACCGGGGCCTGGCTGGTGCCGCCGGCGCTGGTTGCCCTGGGACAACCGTTGCTCGACGCGCTGCTGAGTCTGGGCATGGCGGTGGCGGCGGTCGGGCTGGCCACCGAAGGCGCTGTGTCGCTGGCGTACTGGCGCGCGCCGTTGCACGGGGCGAGCGGGTCGCTTTACCTGTTGGCGCTGGCCGGCGCGGTGTTGGCGGCCCTGACTGGCGATCCGCGCCTGCCGGGCCTGCTGGCCCTGCTGTGCGTCGCCCTGTTTCCGGTGGCCTGGCCGCTGTCGAACGCGGCGGAATGGCGCGGCTTGGGGCTGGCGCTGCTGTCGGGCGCCCTGGTCTGGAGTTTGGCGGCGCGGTTTGGCGCTGGCCTGGGGGATGGAGCTTGGATTGTCGTGGTCTGGGGCTACGCGCTCTGGATCGGTGGCAATCTGGTGCTGCCGCGCTGGAACGCCCGCTGGCCGAACTGGGCGGTGACGCCGGCCATTTGGCCATTGCTGGGATTGGTCGGTGTCCTGGGCGGAGCGACGGTCGGACTCATGGTTGGCGTCTGGTCCCCCGCCGTCGCGCTGGCTTGGCTGGCTCTGTACCTGCTCTTGTTGTTGCGCAATACGGCGTGGCCCGGCATGGCCTGGCTGGCGGTGGCGACGCTGACCGCGAGCGGCCTGCTGGCCGGCGGGGCGCTGGAATGGAGTTGGTGGGGTCGGGGTTATGGCTTGTCCCCCATGGGTGGCGGGTTCGCGACGGTGTTGGTCTGGCTGAACCTGCTGTTTCTCCTGGTGCCGCTGTGGGGTCGCCATGGCCGGACCCTGGCCCGGTGGCTGTCCTGGCGACAGGACCGGCTGGACGCGCCGCTGTTCTGGGTCCCGTTTGCCATTCTGACGCTGTTGCTCGCCCGCCTGTTGCTGGTGGAGAGCGGCGGCCTGTTGTGGGATGGCGCGTTCCGGCTGGAGCGCTCTTTCGGATCGCTGAGCGGGCTGGCGCTGCTGGCGGCGGCGACGGTCGGCCACGCCTTCCGGTTGCGGCCGGAGCGTCTGACCGCGCACCTGTTGTTGGCCGCGCTCGGCGCGCTGTTGCTGGCCGTCCTGCTCGATCTGGCCGTGCCGCTGGTGTGGCTGCCGCTGGTGGTAGCGTTATGGAACAGCGCGCTGCTGCTGGCCTGGCGGTACGGGCCGCGCCGCTGGGAGGTCTGGCGTTCCGCGCTCGACGCGTGGCTGACCGTCCTGCCGGCGGCGGGCCTGTGCCTGCTCCTGCTGGTGGCCGACGCCAACTGGGTGGTTTGCACGGCGACCCTCCTGCTGCTGTCGGCGGTGACGCTGGCGCAGGGCGGGTGGCGAGGAAGTCCGTTCTGGCTGAGAACCGGCCTGTTGCTGGCGCTGGCGGGCGGTTATGTCGTCTGGCTGCCGAATGGAGCGCCGTTCGCGCTGGCAATGGCGGGATTGCCGCCCTGGTACGCCGTACAGACCGTGTTGCTGCTGCTGGCGTTTGTGGCGATCCGGCGGCGGCTGGCGGTCTGGCTGGAGGGCGTCGATCCCGAGACGGACCCGGACCGCTTCGGCCGGCTGTGCGACCTCGAGCAGGTCGCGGGCGAATCGATTCGCGGGCTGCTGGTCCTGAGCCAGGCGTGGCTGGGCTGGCACGCCTGGCTGGTGCTGTCCTTTGAGGCCGGCTGGGGACCATCGCCCTGGCGTTACGGCCTCCCCGCCGATCCCCTGGCGGCGGGCGCCGCGCTGTTGCTGCTGGCGGGATTGGCGGCGGTTCGCGCCTGGCGACGGCCCGACGAGCCCGACTGGGTCTACGCGGCGGCGCTGCTGCTGGGCCTGCTGGCCGGTTACGGGCGGCTGGTGGTGCTGGGTCTGGCGCCGTTCGCGCCGTGGGATACCGCCGCGCTGCTGGTCGCCGCAGGAGCCGCGTTTCTGTTGCATCAGTTCACCGGCTTGCGGCCGCTGTATCGTCTGGCGTTGCTGCTGCCCGTGCTGGCGGTGGCGACCGCGCCGTGGCAGCTTGCCTCGCCCTGGACCGGCGGGGCGCTGCTGGCGGCAGCCGTGCTGTATCTGTCGCTGGCCGGGGCGCTGCGCAATCCCTGGCCGCTGTACCTCGGCGTGCTGGCCCTGAACGGCGCGGTCTATCTGTGGGCGCCGCTGTGGGCGGAGCGTTACGGCCTGTGGCAGTTCTACGTCGTCCCGGCCGCGGTGTCGGTGCTGGCGCTGCTGCACCTGCATCGTCGGGAGCTGCGGCCGAAGGTGCTGAACGGCGGACGGCTGGCGGCCCTGAGCGCGCTGTACGCCGGCGCGGGGCTCGACGTATTCCTGCGACCGGAGTTGAGCGTGTTCGTGCTGGCATTGGTCCTGGCACTGACCGGGGTAATCCTCGGCATCGCCCTGCGCATCCGCGCCTTTCTCTACGCCGGCGTGGCGTTTCTGGTGCTGAACGTGATCGGGCAACTGGTCCGCTTCTATCCCGAGCAGGGCATGAGCCGGGCGCTGATCCTGATCGGGTTGGGCGCCGCCATCACCGCCGGGATGGTGGTGTTCAATCTCCAGCGCGAGGCGATCCTGCGGCGGATTCGGATCGCGCGGGCCGATCTGGCGGCGTGGGAGTAGCTTGCGCGCTGGCGGCTAAAAGATCATGACGACCTCATAGGTATCGCCCGAGCGTTCGATGGAGACCTTGGTGGCCGCGCTTTTGGCCAGCCGTATCATCTTGCTGTTGGTCGTGAGGATTTCCAGGGTGAATCCTCGCAAGCCCCGGACCCGGGCATACTCGATCAACCACTGCTGGAGGATTCCTCCCAGTCCGAGCCCCTGCCAGCCGGGATGGATCATATAAGCCGCCTCGGCCAGATTGCTGGTGGGATTCACGAAATAACAAGCGCTGCCGATAATCATTTCGTTTTCCCGCTGGCCGGTCACGGCCACGCACGCCATTTCGGTCTCGTAATCCACGTTGCAAAGATGCTCGGCGACGGAAGTCGGAAGAAATTTGAGATCCTGGAAAAACCGGGTGTAAATGTCCTCGGTGGACAAGCGGTGGAAAAAATCCTGCAAGCCGTTGATGTCGCTGGCTTTGGAAGGCCGGATCAAAATGTTGACCCCATTTTTCAGCTGGGTCTCCCGTTCCTCGCGAACGGGATAGGCAACCCTGCTCCGCAAGGTCTGGTCCGGGCGGACGTAACCGAGGCGTTTGGCCTCTTCGAGCAGCCAGGGCCGAAACTCGGGGTGCGCGATTTCGATCAGCGCCAGAGCTCTCTCCCGGATGGATTTCCCGAACAGGTAGGCGCACCCGTATTCGGTAATCACGTAATGAACGTCGGAACGGGCGACGGTCACGCCTTCGCCCATTCTGAGCAGCGGACGGATTCGGGATTCCTGGCCGTCGTCGGTAGTCGAGGCCAGACAGATAATCGGCTTGCCGCCCGGGGAATTGGCGGCGCCCCGCAGAAAATCGGGCTGCGTCGAGACCCCGCTGTAGAATTCACCCTGAAACTGATCGGCGCATACCTGACCGGTGAGGTCGACGGCAAACGCCTGGGTGACCGAAACCAGTTGATTGTTGCCGGCCAGCACGGTCGGATTGCAGACATAATCGATCGGATGAAAGGCGAACAGCGGATTTTGGTCGATCAGGTCGTAGAGACGCCGGGTGCCCAGGCAGTAGCTGGTGACGATTTGGCCCGGATGGAGACCTTTGGCCTTGCCCGTGATCACCCCTTTCTCGATCAGATCGACGATGGGATCGGTAATGACGTCGGAATGAATGCCCAGGTTCTGCCGGTCGGTCAGATGCTTGATCATCTCGTTGGGAATGCGGCCGAGACCGATCTGCAACGTGGAGTTGTTGTCGATAATTCGGGCGGCATAGCGCGCGATCTGCTGAGCCACGGCGTCCGCCGGCGGATGCGTGTATTCGATGATGGGTTCGTCGACCGGAACCAGACCATGGATCTGGTCCAGGTGCAGAAACGAATTCCCCAGGGTTCGCGGCATGTGAGGGTTGATCTCGGCGATGATGGTTTTCGCGGCCAGCGCCACGGCGCGGGTGATGTCGACCGATACCCCGAGGCTGACGTAACCGTGCTTGTCCGGAGGGGAAACCTGAACGAACGCGACATCGGTGGCCAAACGCCCGCTATCGATCAGTTTTGGCACCTGGGCGATGGAAATGGGAATGTAATCGGCTTGTCTCTGCTTGACCGCCGCCCGGACGTCCATGCCGACAAAAAAGCAGCGGTGCTGAAAGCGTGTCCTGACGGTTTCCCGATCGTGAGGCAGGGCGCCGTCCGTTAAAAAGTGGAACAGGGTGATGTTGGCGAGATCGCCCTTGTGCAGTTCGAGAGCACGAGCCAGGACGCGTGGCGTGGCGCATCCCGTCCCCAGATAAATCTGGTCGCCCGATTTGACCATGGCAACCGCTTCCGCCGGCGTTTTTAATTTCCGCTTGGTATCGATCAGGCTCGACGTCGGCATGATGTGGGATAAATCGGCTGGCATTGTTGTGACCTCCATGATTTAGGGCCGCGGCCTGGGTTGGGGATGATGGGATCGCTTGCGGTCGTGGTGAAACGGTGCGTTCGTCACGGCTTGATGAGATCGAGAATACGGGGCAGTTGTTCTCGAGCGGCGTGGTGGCCGGCATCCCGGATCGGGTCGGCCAGGTGATAGTCCCGCCAGCTCAGGGATGGAAAACGCGGGGTGATGACCAGCTCGGCTTCCGCCGCGTGCCGGATGCTCGTATCCAGTTGCAACATGATCAGGGTTTCGACGACGGGATCGAGGGTTCTGGATGCCTTCGAATTGGAAGGCGGCGGCATGGTTTCGGCGGGCCAGGCGGCAAGTGGGTTGCGGTGCAGCAAATTGACGGCGACGACGATGTCCGCTCCGGCGCTTCTTGCCGCCGCCGTCGGCACTGGGACGATGGCGATGCCGTCCACGAGACGCTGCGATCCGCGGATGTAAGGCGGAATCATGCCCGGAATGGTGATTCCGGCGCACAACGCCTCGGCCAGCCGCCCCTCGCTGATCGGCGCCGCCTGCCGCGCGTTCAGGTCGGCCGTCATGATGGTCAGGGGGACGGACAAGTCGGCGAATGTCCGGTCGCCGACGACGCCCATCGTGGCCTCCATGACCTTGCTTAATCCAAGCGATTGGCCGTCTTGAGAGAAGGCATTGAGTTCGGCCACGGTTTCCGGCGCCCAGATGCGTTTCATCTCCGCTTCGATCCCGGCGGCATTCATGCCCATGGCCAAAAAACTTCCGACCATGGCGCCGATGCTGCTGCCGGCGATGTAATCGATGGGAATGCCGGCCTGTTCGAGGATACCGATGACGCCGATGTGCGCGAAGCCCCGGGCTCCACCGGCGCCGAGCGACAGACCGATCTTTTTCTGAGCGAGATGCCGCGCCAGCCAGGCGATTTCGCTCGGGCTGGCGGCGATGGGAAGACCTCGTAATATCCGAACGCCGTCGATGACCACCGGGGAATCGTTCGCCGATGGATTCGCCAGGATGCAGTGGATCCGGCATGCCGTTGCTTCGAGTTTGCGGCAGAGTCGATCCGCTTCTGCCGGTTCCAGAATCAGTTCGATTCGATCCATGCCTCTCGCGAGCAGATCGATATCGGGCCGATGGGCATCGACCGCCACGATCACCCTTTGGTAATCGACCAGCAAGCTGTCCAGCTTGGAAAGCGCGGCAGCGATATTTTGATTTTCGAGAGAAATTTTGTTGACTGGCAACAAACCGGTCAGATCGATGATCGCCGTTCTCTCGGGGCTGATCCGCTGGATCGCCGCAATGGCGCCAGCCGCGAGGACGTGACTGTTGCGGCCCGTCACGACGGCGACGGCTTCGCCGCGGCTGCGTTGCCGCAAGAGAGACATGTGGCCGCGTTTCTGGCGTTGAATCAGGATGTGGCTGATATTGAACAGCACCCTGGGATCGTGCGCGATGACGGCGGCGAAAGCGTCCCGGTCGAGTTCCAGCGCCTCCGTCGGGGTAACGGCCATCGCGCTTGCCGCGCGGGGTTCGCCGGTAATGAGGGCCATTTCCCCCAGGATGTCTCCATGCCGTAACCGATCCAGCAGAACCGATGAATCCGGTCGCTGCATGAGAATTTCAACCAGGCCGCTCTGGATGACGAACATGCTGTCGCCGGCTTCCCCTTGCCGGCAGATGAATTCATCAGGCCGATAGCGACGAGGTTTCATATGGCGCTGGATTTCGTCCAGCACGTCCTGGGCGCATCCTTGAAAAAGCGGCGAGTTTGTCAGGTTCATGTGCTTCGAATCCAACCGTTCAGTCTTTCTGTTTGAAAAAGGAAGGAATGGCGCCCGCCCGCCGCGACGGGTCGAGGGTTTCCAGGTTTGCGTTGGCGTCTTGTTGCAAGCGTTCGAGTTGTTCCCGTACCGACGATAACTCCCGAGCCAACTGCTCGTTCGGCTGCGACTGCATCGCGCGATACCGTTCGATGATGGCGGCGGTTTCTTCCCGCAGCTCCAGAAAGCGCTTGCGGATCGGGCTTTCGATTTCACTCGTGGCGGGATGCGGATTTTTCCCGCTCGCGTTCGGTCCGACTTGGGACTGGATGGCAGGTGCCCGACCATCGTCGCGCGCTTGCCGGGTGGGAGCGGGAAACGCCGGGTCGACGGCGCCGCCAGCCCGGTCGGCGCCGTGCGGATCGCGACTTACAGCATAGAAGTTTTTCGAAGGACTGGAGGCGCGGCTCTTGACGACGTTTCGCGTGAACCACCACGAGACGGTGAGGGACCCCACCAGCATGACCGCGACCGTATTCATGTTTGCCTCTCTGTCGGTTTCCAAAGTATCCGCACCAATTTCCGGAGCCTTGCACAGGTTCGGTTCCCTTGCCCCACTTTCCCTCGGGGGGAGGGACCGAACGATTACCTGGCGACCGCGATCCCTCCGGCCCGTCCGGCGTTGGCTCCCTGCGTTCCCCGCATGATTCCCAGCGCCGATGTCGGCTGTTGGTGTCCCTGCAACAGATCGACGACGGCGGCCAGATGCTCGCCTCGACCGCCGGTCGCGCCGCCGTTCTTTTCCGGAGTCCCCACATAGGGTCCGGCCAGCTTGAGGGTCTTGCCGTCCTCGGCCAGCAGGGTCAGCCGCGCGTCCTCGGCCAGCTTCACCGGCTGCTTGCCGTCCAGCAATGTCCCCGGTTGGAGCGAGACACCTTCGGCGGCGACCACCACCCACTGTTGCGCCGCGACCGGCGAGGTTCCCGCCAGCCAGACCAGCCCGGCCAGTACCATCGCGATTTTGTTCGAACCTTGTTTGTACATGCCGATACCCTCGTGTTGCACTGCGTCGATCCCCACCGACATCAGTTCTGTTTCTCGCCTCGCACGAACTGTTCCCCGCGCTTTGGATATCGTTCCCTGACGAGCTTATTGACGCACTTTCCCCGGCCTGTTTTTGTGAACCAATTCACACTTGGCCTGGATTTTTTGCGTGCGCCGACGGTATCGGGCAATTCCGGAACGGGGGGCGTGACGGGGGTGGTTCGGCGAAGGGAAGGTACGACCAGTCGGGGTCGGGCAAGGAAATCGGGAACCGGTCGGCTCGCGGCGGGGGCGGGCTCAGGCTGAATGAGCCAGACGGTTCAATGTGGCGGGTTGCAGGAGGGTGATAGCGCCCCGCTCGATCTCCAGCAGGCCCTGCGCGCGCCAGGCGCGCAGTTGCTTGTTGACGCTCTCGCGGCTGGTCGCGATGAGATTGCCGATTTCCTGTTGCGAGAGCTTGCAGGCGATGCGGATCCCCGCCGGGGTGGTCGAGCCGTGGGTCGCGGCCAGGTTCAGCAGCAGGCGGGCCAGCCGGGCCGGCAGATTCTGGAAGGCCAGCCGCTCGATGAAATCGCTGTTCGCGCGCAACCGCCCGCACAGCACGGCCAGCAGGCGAATCGCGACCTGCGGATGGCGTTCCAGAAACGGGATGAAATCCGAACGGGCCAAGGTGAACAGCACGCATTCTCCGACCGCGACGGCGTCGGCGGTACGGTCCTGGCCGTCCAGCAGGGCGATCTCGCCGAGGCATTCGCCGGGGGGGACGAGCGCAAAAACCAGCTCCTTGCCTTCGTCGGACACGATGCTGATTTTGACCTGACCCCGCAACACCAGCATCATGCTGTTCCCGGCATCCCCCCGTTGAAAAATCATCTGACCGTCGTGGAAGCGGCGCTCCCCGCCCAGCATGAGGAGTTGCTCCCGTTCGGCCGCCTCGAGTTGGCTGAATAACCCGAGCTGGGCCAGCGCGGCGCGTTTATCGATGAGAGGCATCGGTTCGAGCCATCGCGGCGAACGGCACGGCGCGCCACGGCGGATGCCGTTCCATTTTTCCGGTTCCTACAATCCCCCCAGGACGCTCAGAGCCTGCGCCTTGCACCCGTTGCTCGCCATCCAGGCTACCAGCGCCGCCGGATTGTCGGGGAGCGAGGGCGACTTGCGAACCTCCAGCGTGACCGGCCGGCTGGTCCGCTGGAGCAGGTAGCTCTTGCCGTTCTCGAAATAGCGGTCCGGTACCGCCAGCCGGGCCTCGCCGGTCGGCCAGGTGAAACTGGCGAGCCGCGCGCCTTGCGCGTCGGCCAGCGTGACCTGCTCCGAAGCGGCCGGGTTGCCCCGCCACAGCACGACCGGATCGCCGTACAGGCAACGCGCGCCCGGGTTGTCCATGTCGATCAAATCGGCGGTTGGCGCCAGGCGTGCGGCGTTCCCCCGCATCGCTCCCAGCATGGAGGTCGACTGTTGTTGTCCCTGCAACAGGCCGGCGATCACGGTCAGGTTTTCTCCCCGAACGTCGGTCGCGTCGCCGCTCTTTTCCGGAGTTCCGGCATACGGTCCGGTCAGCTTGAGAGTCTTGCCGTCCTCGGCCAGCAGGGTCAGCCGCGCGCCCTCGGCCAGCTTCACCGGCCGCTTGCCGTCCAGCAGCGTCCCTGGTTGCAGGGAGACACCCTCGGCGGCAACCACCACCCACTGTTGCGCCGCGACCGGTGGTGACTCCGCCAGCAAAACCAATCCGGCCAGCACCATCAAGATTTTACCGAAACGTCGTTTGTCCATTCGGTCACCTTTTCATTGCATCATGTCAATCCAAACCGGCACCAACCTTGTTCCTGGTTCGTATCCGCCATTCAATCGCGGCTATTCTTAGCGACAAGCTCACAAGCTTAGACGTTCCTCCTGAATCTGGAAACCTTCATGACCCAACGCCAAGACTGGCTACCGCTGGTGGCCACCGCCCTGGGGATCGCCATGCTGGCCTGGTTGCTGGTGGAGCGTGGCCCGTTGCGTCAGGCCGAAAACTGGGTGGCCGACTTGCGGGTGGCGCTGGCGACCCCGCGCCAGCCGCCGCGCGACGATGTGGTGCTGCTTACCATCACCGAGGATACGCTGCGACTGTTTCCCTATCGTTCGCCGGTCAACCGGGTTTTTCTCGCCGGACTGGTGGCCGAACTGAATCGAAAGGGGGCGCGGGCCATCGGCCTGGACATTCTGTTCGACCGTCCCACCGAACCCGCCGCCGACCGGGCGCTGGCGCAAGCCCTGCACGATTCCGCAGCGCCGGTGCTCGTGGCCTACGCCGACGGCGAACACCTGATCCCGGAGCAGCAGGATTTTCTCGATCGATTTACCGCCGACTTGCGCCGCGGTTATGCCAACCTTCCACTGGACAACGTCGATGGTGTGGTCCGCAAGCTGTTTCCGGGCCGAATCGCCCCGAACGGTCGATTCACGCCGGGATTCGCCGTCGCCCTGGCCGGGGTCGCGCCGCCGGACGCCGAGATCCCATTGCGCTACCGCGGCCTGGCGCCCGACGTCGCAGCGGACGATCTCGGCAGCACCTTCAGGCATTACCCCGCCCACCTGGCAAATGCCCTGCCCGCGGCGTGGCTGACGGACAAGATCGTGCTGGTCGGGGCGGAATTACCGACGAGCGGCGACGACATGCGTAAAACGCCGTTCGCCGCCCTGCTCGGCAACCAGAAGGGGCAGATGCCCGGAGTGATGATTCAGGCGCACGCGCTGGCGCAGTTGCTGGAGGGGCGCCGGTTGCCGGTGTTGCCGCCATGGCAAATCCTCGGCTGGTATTTCGTGGCCGCCGCGCTGGGCGTCGCCCTGACCCGGCTCGACCGATCGGCCTGGGTAAGTCTCGGCGCCGCCCTTTCCCTGGTGGTCGGCTATTGGGCGCTGGGATTCTGGTGGTACGGCGAGGGGGGATCGCTGCTGCCGCTGGGGGGGCCTTCGCTGGCGCTGCTGGGCGCGGCCTGGTGGGCGCACGCCTACACCAGCCGCCAGGAACATCGTCAGAAGCAGTTCATCAAGGGCGCTTTTGCCCGGTTTCTGCACCCCGATTGGGTGGAGCGGCTGGTGGCGAATCCCGAACTGTTGCGGGTCCACGGCGAGCGGCGGGAGATATCGGTTCTCTTCAGCGATGTAGCGGGTTTCACCACGGCATCCGAAATCCTGCCACCGACCACTCTGGTGCACGTGCTGGGCCGCTATATGGAGGGTATGACTCAAATCATCATTGCCCACGGCGGGGTGGTCAATCAATACCTCGGGGACGGAATCATGGCCTTGTTCGGGGCGCCGGTGCCCCGCGAGGATCATGCCCTGTGCGCCGTGCGCTGCGCTCTGGCGCTCGACGATTTTGCCGAGGAGTTCCGCCTCTGTGCCACCGATTCCGACGGAGAGCCGGTGGTCTTCGGCCTGACTCGGATCGGGGTTCACACGGGGGACGCGACGGTGGGCAATTTCGGCTCGGCGGCCAAACTCGAGTATGCCGCCATCGGCGACGTGGTGAACGCGGCCTCCCGGCTGGAGGGTCTCAACCGCTATTTCGGGACCCGCGTCGCGGTCAGCGGGGCGAGTCGGGAACAGTCCTTGCGCCGGGCTCGTCCCGGCGAGTTGCTGTTCCGGCCCATGGGACGGGTGGTGGTCAAGGGCAAGCAGCAGGAGTTGCCGGTTTTCAATCCTCTGCTGGCCCGCGACGCCCCGCCGGTTCTGATCAGGGAGTACGCCGCGGCCTACGCCCTGCTGGAGGTTGGCGATCCCCAGGCGGCCGTGCGCCTTACCGCGCTGCGTTTCCGCTACCCCGACGACCCCTTGCTGGATTTTCACTGGCGGCGGGCACAAGCGGGCGAGTTGACCGCTCTGGTCAAGCTGTCCTCGAAATAGGGGACAGGCTGAAGTGGGGGGTTGAATCTTCCACCCGCCCTCACCCGCCCGCCCCCGCTCGCGGGAGCGGGGCGGGGAGGGGTTGCGTTGTAGCTAAGG
>JAVMKL010000227.1:0-19192 GCA_031732875.1 Candidatus Competibacter sp.
CCATGGGTCTCCCCTCTGAACCGTGGCATCATCGTTTCGAACCACCCCGGCGCTTTGCGCCAGCTCTCCTTGAATTAAGGAGGGGAAATTTCATAATGCAAGCGGGGTTGCTATAGTGTTGTTGATTGGCTCGCTCAGCGACGTATCGGCCCCGCTCGAATCGATACCGCGCCATGAACCCAGCACGCCCGCTCCCCGCCGCGTTCCCCGCGCGGATCGCTGTCCTGGATGATGCCCCATGAAAGGCCCCAACCTGTCCGCCTGGGCGATCAGCCATCCCCCGCTGATCCGCTATCTGATCGGACTGCTGCTGCTGAGCGGGGCGTATGCCTATTTCACCCTCGGGCAGATGGAAGATCCCGAGTTCACCGTCAAGACGATGGTCATCAAACTATACTGGCCGGGCGCGACCGCCCGCGAGATGGAACAGCAAGTCACCGACAAGGTGGAACTGAAACTGCAGGAAACCCCCTGGTTGGACTTTATTCGCAGCTACTCCAAACCCGGTGAAGCCCTGATATACATTTTTTTGAAAGAATCCACTCCAGCCAGGGCAGTACCAGGAATCTGGTATCAGGTGCGTAAGAAGACCGACGATATGCACCATGAACTGCCGGAAGGCGTAAAAGGCCCGTTTTTCAACGATGAGTATGACAACGTCTTCGGTTCGATCTATGCCTTCACCGCCGATGGGTTCAGCTACGCCGAACTGAAGCATTACGTCGACTACGCCCGCCAGCAATTGCTGCGGCTGGACAATATCAACAAGGTGGACATCATCGGCGCCCAGGACGAGAAGATCTATATCGAGATGTCCGACCGGAAACTGGCCGCGCTCGGCATCAACCCTCTGCCGATCTTTTCCCTGCTGGCGGCGCAGAATGCGATGGAAGCGGCCGGCGTCGTGGAGACCCCCCAAAACCGGGTACCGCTGCGGCTGGACGGCAACTTCACTTCCCCGGACAGCATTCGCGCCATCGGCATTCGCGGCAACGGCCGAATCTTCAGCCTGGGCGATATCGCGGAGATCAGGCGGAGCTATGAAGATCCGCCGACGTTCAAGATGCGCTTCAGGGGTCAGGACGTGATCGGCCTGGCGGTTTCGATGCACAAGGGTGGCGACATCCTGCGGTTGGGCGCGGATTTGCGCCGCGCCATTCAGAAACTGCAAGCCGAATTGCCGGTAGGGATCGACATTCATCAGGTCACCGACCAGCCCCGCGTGGTCAAGATGGCGGTCAACGAATTCATGCGGAGCTTCCTCGAAGCCCTGGTGATCGTGCTGGGCGTAACATTCTTCAGCCTAGGCTGGCGCGCCGGGGTGGTGGTGGCGCTGAGCATCCCGCTCGTTTTGGCCATGACCTTTCTCGGCATGAAATTTTTCGGACTCGATCTGGATCGCATTTCGCTGGGCGCGCTCATTCTGGCCCTAGGTCTGCTGGTCGACGACGCCATCATCGTCATGGAGATGATCGACCGGAAACTGGAACTGGGCTGGGACCGGCTCAAGGCCACTACCTTCGCTTATACCAGTACCGCCATGCCGATGCTGACCGGCACCCTAGTGACCGTCGCTGGATTCCTGCCCATCGGACTGGCCCAATCCGCCGCCGGCGAATACACCTTCGGCCTGTTCGCCGTGATTGCCATCGCCCTGATCGCGTCCTGGCTGGTGGCGGTGTTGTTCACACCCTACCTCGGTTACGCGCTGCTACCGAAAACGCATGACCGTTCGGCTAGTCCCGCCGATTCCCACCTCCCCCGCGCTCCGCGTCGCGGCTGGCTGTGGCAATGGCACCAGCGCTACGAATCCTGGACGATCCGATGGGAGGAAACCGTCAACGACGGTTTGTTGCGTCTGGTGGAGTGGTGCCTGCGCCACTACGGGAAGGTGCTCGCGCTCACCGTGGCCGCTTTCCTCCTGGCTGTATTGGGCTTCACTCTCGTGCCCCAGCAATTCTTTCCCTCCTCATCCCGGCCGGAGCTGCTGGTGGATTTGTGGTTGCCCGAAGGTTCCTCCTTCGCCTCGACCGAGACCGAGGTCAAACGGCTGGAAACGCTGCTGATGCGGGAAAACGACGTCGTCAATGTGGTCGGCTATGTCGGCAGTGGCTCCCCCCACTTCTATTTGGCGATGGAACCGCAACTCGCCAACCTCAACTACGCCCAATTGGTGGTGATGACCCAGGATGAAGCGGCCCGCGAGACGGTACTCAAACAACTAAATCGCTGGTTTGAAAATGATTTCCCCATGGTACGCGGACGGGTGGCTCGGCTAGAGAACGGCCCGCCGGTCGGGTATCCGGTACAGTTCCGGGTGGCGGGACCCGATCCGCAGCCGCTGTGGACCATCGTTGCCGAAGTGATCGAGATCATGCGGGCCAACCCCCATACGCGGGATGTCCATACTGACTGGCGGGAGACGATTCCAAGCATGCGGCTGCATGTTGATCAGGACAAGGCGCGCGTGCTGGGGATCGACCCGCAAAACTTTGCGCGCAATCTAAATGCTCTCCTCACCGGCCTGCCAATCACCCAGTACCGGGAAGCGGACCAAACGATCGATGTGGTGCTGCGTGCCCGCCAAGACGAACCCGGCAGCCTGGAAAGCCTGAAGGATATCAACATCTACACCGGCAACAATCGTTTTGTCCCGCTGGGACAGATCGCTTATCTCGACAATGCCTTCGAGGAAGGTGTCATTTGGCGACGCAACCGGTTCCCAGCGATCACCGTGCGCGCCGACATCCCCGACGGAGTTCAACCCTTGGATGTGACCGCCCAGATCGACCGCGCCTTGGAGCCGCTGCGCGCCCGGCTGCCCGCCGGCTACCGCATCGACATCGGTGGCGCCCAGGAAGCCAGCGCCAGCTCCCAGGCATCCATCTTTGCCATCATGCCGTTGATGATAGCCATCATTCTGACTCTGCTGATGGTCCAGCTCCAAAGTTTCCAGCGCACGCTGATCGTTCTGCTCACCGCACCCCTGGGCTTCATCGGCGTCACGCTGTTTTTGCTGGTATTCCAACAGCCGTTCGGCTTCGTGGCGATGCTGGGCGTGATCGCACTGTCGGGCATCATCATCCGCAATGCGATTATTTTGCTGGATCAAATCGACCAGGACCTGCAGGCGGGGCTTGCGCCCTGGGACGCCGTGGTAGGCTCGACGGTACGCCGGTTCCGGCCGATCATGCTGACCGCGCTGACCGCCATCCTGGCTTTGATTCCCTTGACGCAAAGCACCTTCTGGGCGCCGATGGCGGTGGCCATCATGGGCGGGTTACTGATCGCCACTGTCCTGGACCGGCTGGCGCTGCCGGCCTTGTACGCCGCCTGGTTCAAGGTGCGGCCACCCGAGTCCTCGCCGCCCTGAGCGGGCACATTCAGCAAGGCTTTGCCCCATATGGTGCTCCCATCTGACTGATGAAATCGCCGCTTCGAACCACGCCGGCGCCGCGCGCCACCCCTTGGTCGAGGAGCAGAAACTCGACAACGCAAACCGGGTTGCCATAGGTCGATATTCACCATGCGATTTTTCAACACCGCCGGGCCTTGCCGCCCGGAAATCCACTATACCGTCGACCCCTTGCCCCGCCTGCCCGAAGTGCGCCGCCTGATCGACGGCCAGCATTACTTCGTCATCCACGCTCCCCGGCGGACCGGCAAGACCACCTTTCTTTACGCGCTGATGCACGCGCTCAACCGCGAAGGACGCTACACCGCCTTGCAGGTCAACATCCAACCCGCCGCCAGCGGGCGCGATCCCGACCAGGCGATGCTGATCGCCGCTGAATGCGTCCATTCCCAAGCCCGGCGGCTGTTGCCGGCGGCCGAACGCCCGGCCAGCCTGGACGGAGTCGACGGTGAGGAATTTGCCAGGGGGGGATTAAAAGGCTATCTGCAGCGCTGGGCGGAGCGCAACCCCAAGCCCATCGTGCTGTTGGTGGACGAAGCTGACTCGCTGATGGACGAGTTGTTCCTGGCCCTGCTGCGGCAGTTGCGGGCCGGCTTCGAGGCGCGGCCCCAGGGCTTTCCCCATGCGCTGGCGCTGGTGGGTTTGCGCGATGTGCGCGATTATCAGATCCGCCTGCGCCCCGACTCATCCAGGCTGGGTACGGGGTCGCCCTTCAATATCAAAACGGAATCCCTGTTCATGGACGGCTTCACCGCGGCGGAAGTCAATGCCTTGCTGGACCAGCACACCGTCGAGACCGGGCAGATGTTCCCACCGGAGGTGCGGGCGGAAATCTGGCGTCTGAGCCAGGGCCAACCGTGGCTGACCAACGCCCTGGCCAACCAGATTGTCGCCAACGTATTGGACAATGATACCCGGCAGGTCATTACCCTCGACCATGTGCTGGCCGCCCGCGAGCAACTCATCCAGCGTCGCGATACGCATCTTGACAGCCTGGCGGACAAGTTGCGGGAACCGATGGTGAAGCCGATTGCGATGGCCATCATCAACGGGGAAGATCTGGAAGGCGACCGGCTGAACGATGATCTCGCCTACGCTCAGGATTTGGGGTTGGTCACCCGCGAGTCGCCGATCCGTTTCGCCAATCCGATCTACCAGGAAATTATCCCCCGCGTGCTGAACCAGGGGTTCCAACTGTCGTTCAACCAGGATTTGGTCGACCCGGTCTGGTACATCAAAGCCGGCCGCCTGGATCTGGTGGCATTGCTGCGCGCCTTCCAGAAGTTTTACCGCCGCTATTCGGAAGCCTGGCTGGAGAAATATGATTTCCGAGAGGTCGGGCGACAGTTGCTGCTGATGGCGTTTCTGCAGCGGATTCTGAACGGCGGCGGCCGGATCGAACGGGAGATGGCGGTAGGCAATGGTCGCTGCGATTTATGGATTGAGTTTGGCGGCGAGCAGTTTGTGATCGAACTCAAGCTCAACCGCGATCAATGGAGCGAATCGGACGGGTTGGAGCAGACCGCGCGCTATCTATCCCGGCTGGGTCTGGATCACGGCTATCTGCTGCTGTTCGAGCTGGACAGCCGGAAACCGTGGGAGGAACGGTTGCGCTGGGAAGCGCGGGAATGCGCCGGCAAGCGAGTAACGCTGGTGGGGATGTAGGCGTGCAACTCCCCGTTCGATTCAGGAGAGAGACAATAACCGTCAAAATTTTTTACACAATTGATCAGTCGTTTTTCAACGTTAGCTGCCATGGCATTGATATTTAATAATATAAAGCCATATATATGATTTTGCATGAAAATTGCATTGCCTACAATTCGATAATAAAGGCAATGTTGTATTGCCTTTTCGTAATGGTGGCAAATACAATCCATGCATGTTCCATCACTGGATAGTGACTTCCAGGATTATTTCCGCGTGACCCTGGCCCGCACCCCGGAGTTGCTGGAACAAGTCTATCGGATTCGCTTCGACGTGTACTGTCAGGAATTCCAGTACGAGCGGGAAGAGCGTTGTCCGGGCGGTCTGGAGCGGGACGAATACGATCCTTGTTCCTTGCACTGTCTGATCGTACATCGCCCCAGTAATGCCAGCGCCGGTTGCATCCGTCTCATCCTGCCAGACGCCGTCACACCGGAATATCCGTTACCGATGGAACGCTTTTGCGGCCATAGTCTGACCCATCCCCTACGGCACCCCTCGCGTCTGCCCCGCGCCGGCGTGACCGAGGTCTCGCGGTTGGCGGTCCACACCCGGTTCCGCCGCTGTCTGGGCGATTTCACGTCGCAGGCGAACAGGGTCGCGCACGGCGATGGTTTCAGTCCGGCCGAGCGCCGTATTTTCCCGCTGCTCTGTCCCGCACTGTTCTGCGCCGGCGCCGCCCTGATGGTGCTGGCCCAACGCCAACACGCCTTCGTCATGGCTGAACCCTGCCTGGCCCGTCGCATGCAGGGCGTGGGATTTCCGTTCGTTCAGGTGGGCCACCCCATCGAGTACCACGGGCCGCGCGCCGCCTATTACGTACACGTGCAACAGGTACTGGAGAACCTGAAAGGCTTGGTGAAAAATCTCTACGATTTCGTCTTCGACAGCCTCCAGCAAGATGCCGCCAGGGTCGATCTCGGCCTATCGTCTTCCTGATGGGTGGAATCTGCTATCAGTATTTTTTACAGGGCCAACCCCACTTATGAATACTCCTTCGCTAGACAGCCACTTCCAGGATTATTTCCGCGTGACCTTGGCCCGCACCCCGGAGTTGCTGGAACAGGTCTATCGGATCCGCTACGACGTGTACTGTCGAGAATTTCAGTACGAGCGGGAAGAAAGTTGTCCGGGCGGTCTGGAGCGGGACGAATACGATCCTTGTTCCTTGCACTGTCTGATCGTGCATCGCCCCAGCAATGCCAGCGCCGGTTGCATCCGTCTGGTCCTGCCCAATCCCGCCAAGCTGGAATGTTTGCTACCCATGGAGCGCTTTTGCGGTCACAGTCTGACCGACCCCCTGCAGCACCCCTCGCGTCTGCCCCGTGCCGGTGTGGCTGAAGTCTCGCGCTTGGCGGTCCATACCCAGTTTCGCCGGCGTTTGGGCGAAGCCGAGTCGCCGACGGGCATGGTCGCGTATCACGACGATTTCAACCCGAACGAACGCCGTACCTTCCCCTTGCTCGGTCTGGCGCTGTTCTGTGCCGGGACCGCCATGATGATTCTGACTCAACGCCAGCACGCCTTCGTCATGGCCGAACCCCGTCTGGCCCGCCGCATGCAGAGCGTGGGGTTTCCTTTCGTCCAAGTGGGCCACCCCATCGAGTATCACGGATCGCGCGCCGCCTACTATGTGCCGGTGCAACGGGTACTGGAAAGCATGCAGGGCGCGGCGAAACACCTTTACGATTTCGTCTTCGACAGCCTCCAGCAAGACGCGGCAAGAATGGATCTCGACTTAGTAAGTATAAATTAAATAATAATATCAATTAGTTATGATATCTTGGCTCGTAAACGCCTGCTTCCTCAAGAATATTAAAATTATTTAATATATATTTCAATAAGTTATTTTGTCCTGTACAGAGATATCCGCACTAAAATAGTAAAATCTATTGGTAATTGGTATAAGTTCTGTTCGCCCGCCGCGAAGCGTACAGCACCCTTGGGCTTGATTACCAAACGATCATGGTGACCAAGAATGCACCGCGCTGGATCCAGGCACTAAAAAATACGGCTACTGGCCAAAGTTCGTGTCGGCTCAACTCCCGACGCCTGTTCTGGCCCACTGAGCAGAACGACCATTCTCAAAAAAGTGACCCTGTCATCGGAAGGATGGTTTCGTCCTTAGCTCCGGGGGCTTTCATGGCAACAGGTTGGAAAGCCGGCGGCGGATGAAGCCAAGCAGCAACCGTTGCAAAGGATTGGCGTTGCCGAACGGACGCCAGGTATAAGCCAGCTTCTGCCGGTAGGCGTCATAGTGGATGCCCCACGGTGCGGAGCGAACCGGACCCCGCTTGAGCAGAATTTTGAGCACTTCGCTACCCATCATTCCGGCGCATAGATCGCATGCCATGGCAGTGGACGGACCGCGTTCCTCCCGGAAATTGACCGCACCCGGTTCAACAAGATAACTCTGTTGCAGCATCCGAGGCGCCAGACCGACGATGAAGTGTGCCAATTGCTCCTGCCGGGATTGACCTTCTAGTCGGAAATAATCTTCGAAACTCATACCACCCGGCTTGAAGTAAAGCAGCGCCGCGCCCATGCCAAGAGGGGCGGCCGTGACCGCAGGGACGCCGCGCTGATGGCAGGCGGCAAACACCAAGCGCCGAGCCTCAATTGCGAAGAAGTCGATCCCATCCACATAGATATCGACATTGTCGAGAAAGGTATCGACATTGTCCGGTCGGACCCCATCCGGAAAGACGCGAAGTTCCAGATCTGGATTGATGTCTTGCGCCATCCGTGCCAAGACCGAGGTCTTGGCTTGACCAATATTGGAGAGTGTGGCTCCAGCCTGTCGGTTGAAGTTTTGGAGTTCGAAATAATCAAAATCGGCAATGTTAAATTTTTCGACACCCAGTCGGGCAAGTGTCAGCAAGTGAGAACCGCCAACTCCGCCGAGACCGGCGATGGCGACTCTTGCTTTCTTGAGTCGTTCCTGCTCCTGGACCGACAACCAGCCGATATTCCGGGAAAAAGCTACAATATAGTCAAATGGATTGGTCACGGGGGCAGCCCTGTTAAGGTCGCAAAATAACTGTTTGATTAGCATAACTTTAATTTTGCTGCTATGCACAATTTTACGCAAATTTGTGCTGTAACCTATTGATTCTACGTTGCCACCTTAACAGGGCTGGTCACGGGGGTTACCTACATGCCTCATTTCAGCTTCCGGGCGAGCACGTTGTAGGTGTTGCCGGACACGTCTTCGTGCACGATCTCGAAGCCCGCCGCTTGCAGCCGGTATCGGATATCGTCTTGTTCGCAGGGGGAAACCAGGATGCCCTTGCGCATGCCCCACTCATTGATGAGTTTGGCGATCCAGCGCAGCGGTTGTGGTCCCCGCGGATAGAGCAGGATGTTGGCTGCGAGGCCAGCACCGGGTTTCAGCACCCGCAACACCTCTCGAAAGCCAGCATCTATGTCGGGAAAACAGTGCACGGCGTTGGCGATATTCGCAGAGTCGAAGGTATTGTCAGGATAGGGCAGCGCCGCCACATCGGCATGCCAGAGTTCGATATCCGGGTTGCCGGCGAAACGCTTCATGGCACCGGCCAGCATCGGCTCGGCATAATCGATGCCCAACACCCGGGTTGCCGGCAAGTGTTTCCAGCGACGCCACTTGAGGATGATATCGAACAGCGTGCCGGTACCGATGGCGACTTCGAGATGATGGGAGCCAACGTTGTTGCCGAAGAGGCGTACTTGGTTCCAGAGCGTGCTGCGGTAAGCGAAGGTTAGAATCAGCAAGCCCCGGACGTCGTACCACCAAGGGTAAGAGGAGTAGGCTTGGGCGATTTCTTCCCGGGATTTGGTTTGATTTACTGATTTTCTGGCTTCTTCGCTCATAATGCTGTCCTATTTCAGAAAGATCGTGGTCCGCCTGAGCCACCTGATCATCAGGTGTTCGATTTTCATCGCTAACGGTAAAGTCGGCCAGATCTCCTTGATCCGCGCTTGAGACCTGCCGGAGCGGTTCGCGCGGCAAGGGGTTTGCAAAAAGTAAAAAAAATCAAAGAAGGCGCTGGCGGCGGCGGCAAAGGGCTTTGGCAGTTCTTCCTTTGCAATTCGGAATACGTGATCGATGGGAAAAGCGGCTTGCAGGGACAAATCATAGTCACGCACCGTGAGCGGCGGCGCCAGCTTGGCGACTTCCGCCACGAAGATTTCGCGGGTTTTGCTCGACTTCAGCAAACCGAAATCGAACAGATAGAACCCACCTCCTGGCTTCAGCAGGGACCGAATGCGCCGAAAAACTTGACGCAGGCTGTCTTCATCCGGCAGGTGGTGGAGGGCGGAGGTTGAGATCACCAGATCGATTGGGGTGTTTGCCAAGGAAGGAAGGGTTCGGATGTCTTCCTGTAGGATGACAATATTGCTCAAATTCCGCGCGACTGCTTCCTGTTCAAGATGTTGCAGCATGGTGGAAGACAAATCCACGCCGATGAACCGACTGTCAGGATAGATCGCCGCCAGTTCCAACAACAACGGCCCCGGCCCACAGGCCAAATCCAGAACTGTGTTTCCAGATCGGATCATGCAGGCGAGTTCGCGGAGGTGATGAATCTGAAGCGCAGACGTTGGCCCGCCCCAAGCATAGGCTTGGACGTAGGACTTGACCTGGTCGAGGTCGTCCATGCTTTCCAGCGGTTCGTTCTGGCGTGCCGGCTGGGCCGCGCTCGTCGCTTCGTACCAGATGATCTTTGGAATCGGGAGCATAGATCCCTCCTTGAGCGAGGCTTGCCGATGATGTTAGATGTTAGTTCATCATTCTTGATAATCTAATACTGGATTGCTCCTACCCCTCTTTCGGATAGCGCCGTCCGAGATACTCAAGCTAGCATTGTGCGAATTGGTGTCAAGAGCAGGAACGGCTACCAGGGGATATTCAAGACAGCCAACCCCAAGTTCAACAGTTTGCTCTAAGTTATTGATTTATAAATTTGAAGACGTGCCACTACAAGCACAGTGGGCATAATAAAATCAATAGCTTATCTCACGAAACGTCGAACTTGGGAGCAACGCATCCTTATATCCAGCACAAGGTCTGTCGGAAAACTTTACAGTTATCGTATCCCATACTTTTCATCAAAGATAAAAATTTATATTTTTTAATACCTTAATAAAAATGGCATGACTCGTGCTTTGGATAAACTTGTATTCAAACTCAATCCAAACAACCCAACTTAGAAGGTATCAACTAATGTTTAAGACCATGTTTTCCAAGTCGCTGGCTATCACAGCCATGGCTGCTACCCTCGGGCTGGCGAGCGTATCCGCTGGTGCCGTTGTCCTAGAAGATTTCACCGTCGACGAAGGGAGTGTCCCCGGCAACAATCCCGGCACGGTCGATGCTGACAAGATCAATGGTGGCTACACCGAGGTAATCACCTTTGATGGCGTAGGTGGGTTTGAAACCCACGCCTATGCTGACTTGGGTCAGTTTTTTACGAATGATGGCACAACCTTGGTCAGCTCCCAACTCAACACTAACTATGGACTCTATGCTTTGTTCGAGGCAACGGGCACTGTAACTGTTGGCCCTGTAATCACGTTTACAGGAGCGACGGGGGAATTCGAGATGTGGATCGACCCCAACCAGGATACCGTCAAGACCCCCGGTGCTACGGGCAGTGACCCGGTTACCTTAGCTAATACTAGCGATGACTATCTGATTGCCTTTACAACCACAGGCGGTCTGGTCGGTGGGACGGGTGTTCTTGTACCCGGCGTTGGTGGCTTTTTCGATCTGGTCTGGGACGACTTCACCCTGACAACTGGCGATCAAAACGCGACTTCGCCAGGCGATCAGAACGGCCAGGGTTACTTTATTAGCCCTAATCCTTTCTACTTGACCGCGAATGTGGACGGGGATTTTGACAGCTTTGAAATTGCCGGCACCCAAACGATTAACGGGGATGTCAGCGTGGTGTTCCTGGTGCCAGAGCCGGGCAGCCTAGCGCTGATGGGCCTCGGTCTGACCGGGCTGGGCATGGTGGCGCGTCGTCGCAAGAGTACCCAAGCCTGCTAATGAACGAGCCCCGCCTTGTGCCGGGAAGCTGAGACAAATTTAACCCCGAGCCAACCCAGCTCGGGGTTTTTCTTTGCCTTCAGTCGGCTTGGAGCCAACTATGAAAGCTGTCACTGTGAGATCGCGCTTAGGTCGCTGGCTTGGCCCCATCAACCCCCCGTCTCGCCAGCGCTCGCCCTCGCGGAGCGCAAACTTGTCCGACAGCGGCGCCGCGCACCGCCACCAGCCAAGCCCTCAGCATCATCCCACGGCGCCTCGCCCGGATGGTTCTCCCTCGTTGACCACGCTGGGTCGTAGTCGCCCCATGCCGATCTTCATGCAGCTTGTGCACGCACATCCATCATCCTCACGACGCCTTCGTCCGCGACGTCCTGGCCGGTCTCGACCGGGCGCAAGATTTGCTTCACCTGACTCTGCCGCCCGGGCTTCAAAACGGGTTCAACTTGGACACCACGCGGGGTACCCGCCGCAGCAACGGGATTGTGGCCGAGGTCAAACCCGCCACGCAACCTGTAAAATTGGCTGACACCTCTACCGGCCCATCTACTGCCACTGCTCGACACCTGGTATTTCGCAGCCGACGGGGGCACGAGGCGATGAACGGCGCCTAATGGATCGGGGGTTCTGGCGGAAGCGCCACCGCCGCCAACCGCGCCTGCCAGGCGGCTGCGTCCGGACACTTCAACACGTGCTCGAAGAGCTGTTCGAAAACTGCCGGTTGCTGAATCCGCGCCAGGAGGGGATCGCTCCAGTCCGCAGTGGCTTCGCCAAACAACCGCCGAATCTGTGTCAACAGCGCCCGCCGTTCCGAGTCCAAGCCTTCCTGCCGGCCTTCCTGTCGGGAGTAGGACAACATTGCCCATGAGAGTCTCCTTCTGCGTGCTGCGCGACAGGTAGTCGCGCCGGTAAACCTGCCATTCATCTTCGCTCGGATGCGCGTAAGCGTCGATGAAATCGGCCAGTCGAGGATCAGGCTCTTGAAGTTCCGGTCGTGGGTCATGGCCGGCGGACGTTCCAGGATAGGCGAGGAGTATAGCAAAGGCGAACCCGACGTTCGCCACACCCACCCGCCGCCGGAGGGCAGCCGAACGGACCCGCCCCGGCGGGGTGTAAACTTTTCCGACAGCGGCGAGCGGCGGCACGCCCGGCCGCCGGCCCGCCACCCCCAAACTCCACCTTCACCCCCTGTCGGATTTTTTTACATTCAATCGGCGCGCAGCGCGGAACCTCCCAACACCGCCCCTGCCACCACCCTCCTCCAAGGCATCGCCCTGGGTTTTTCGGTATCATGGCACGTATGGGACCCCACGAGGATGAGACCATGACCACTTTGCTCATCGAACATCTCAAGGCCCGCGACCTGCCGCCGGAATGGGCGCGACGACTTCAAGTACGGCCGGAGCAAACGGTGACCGTGCGCATCGACACGGAAACCGGGGCGCCCGCCCAGCCAGAGCAATCGTTCACCACCGACGACCCGGCGTTCGGCATCTGGCGCGATTATGCCGAAACCGCGGATGTCACCGCGTTCGTGCGACGTTTGCGTGCCCCCCGCTACCGGCGTGACGGTTCGCGCCAACCCGACTGAGCCATGCTGGTGGATACCGATGTACTGATCTGGCACCTGCGCGGCTATACCAAAGCCACGCAACGCCTGGATCAGCTCCCCAAACTCACGCTGTCGGCGATCCAGGCGCTGGCCTACCGACCGTTTTCGACCCTGGACGAGGCGCTCGACCCGGTGCTGGAGCCGCTCCGCCCCTTCCTGCCGCCCCTGGCCGCCGGCGCGCGCCGCCGCCCCGACCCGGGCCGGTTTCCGGCCCGGCCCCGGCGTCTGGCGGATGGAAGCCAAACGGACCCGACCGGGGACCGGCGCCTGGCGCAGCGCGTCCTGAAGCCCGGCGTGCCCCCGCCCGGCGCTGGGAATGGCGGTTTCCCATTCGAACGGTGGCATCCGCGGTTCAAACCACCCCGACGCTGCGCGCCACCCCTCCTTGTCCCAGAAAGGGAAATTTCACAGCCGACGCCGGAGACCGATCTCACCCCCGCGGGGTATAAAATTTCCTGACAACGGCGCCGGGCTATCCCCCGATTAGCCTTCGCCGCCACCGCCGCCCACCTCGCCGCACCATCGGCGCAATCCAACAGCGCCACGCCCAGTTCCTCCAACACCGCCGGCTCCCCAACCCAAGGAAGAGAGCGAAGCGAGGAAGCCGGGTGAGGGTGAGGGGTAAGTCTTTGAGCCCATGGCCGTCACATCCAACCTCTCGCCCGCTTGCGGGTGAGAGGAGCGAACGGCGACGAAAAGAGCTGTTGTACCGGGAAGCGAGGTCGATTAATGCACCGGGGGGTCCAGAGGCGGCATCACCGCCGCCAAGCGCGCCTGCCAGGACTCCGCGTCCGGGCAATCCAACACCGCCTCGATGAGATCTTCAAAAATCGCCGGTTGCTGAATTCGTTCCAGCAAAGGGTCGCTCCGTTCGACCGCCGCCTCGCCAAAACGACGGCGGATGAGGCGCCGCAACGCCCGCCGCTCCGAGTCCAGGCCTTCCTGCCGGCCTTCCTGCCGGCCTTCCTGCCGGCCTTCCTGCCGGGAGTAGTACAACATGCCCATGAGAGTCTCCTTCTGCGTGCTGCGCGACAGGTAGTCGCGCCGGTAAACCTGCCATTCAGCTTCGCTCAGATGCGCGTAAGCGTCGATGAAATCGGCGTATTTGAGCCGCCGCTCGGGGTCGGGTTCCAACGCGGCCAGCCCGTCCTGGGCGCTGGCGTACACCGCCAGTCGATCGGCCGGCGGATAGGCCATCAGCGGCAGACTCAGCCGGGCGACGATGTTGGCGCTCTCCTGGTAACGAGCGGCGGGCAGGCGGGGAAGCGAGCAGGCGATGTAGTGAAAATTCAGGTAGATGGCGCGATCACCGCCCAGGCGCAGGGTTTCGGGATAGGCGCCGGGACGGAGGAAAACCACCACCGGCACCACCCGGTCGGTGGCCAGCAGTTCGGCCAGGTCCAGACAGTAGTGCGCGAGGCGATGGATCGAGAACCGCCGGGTTTTGGTCTGCTCTTCGATCACGAACAGCAACGCGGCGCGCCGCCCGTCCGGCCATTCGACGAGGAGGGGCACGTCCAGTTCGCGGAAGCGGTCGCCCAGGCGCTCCTTCAGTTGTTCCTGCCGCACCGGGACAACGCGGGCGGCGCCCAAGTCGGCGGCTTCGGATTCGGCGAAGAATTCCAGCGCCGGGCGCGGATAGTCGAGAATCAGGTTCTTGAAGTTCTGGTCGTGGGTCATGGCCGGCGGACGTTCCAAGATAGGCGAGGAGTATAGCAAAGGCGAGCCCGACGTTCGCCAAACCCACCCGCCGCCGGAGGGCAGCCGAACGGACCCGCCCCGGCGGGGTGTAAACTTTTCCGACAGCGGCGCCGCGCCACCCCCGCCGGCCTTCGCCGCCACCGCCGCCCGCCTCGCCCGCCCCTTCCACTCCGCCGGCCCGGCGTATAATGGGCTACTTTCCGTCCAATCCTGGAGACCGCCCATGAGCACCCCCGTCACCCTTGAAGACATTTGGGCCTTGTTCCGCGAAACCGACCGCAAGTTCCAGGAGACCGACCGCAAGTTCCAGGAGACCGACCGCCCGCTCAAAGAGCAAGGCCGCTTGATCGAGGAACAGGGCGTCCAGATCGGCGGCCCAGGGAACAAGTTTGGCAGCTTCACCGAAGGGCTGGCCCTGCCCTCGATGGAAAAGATTCTCCGGCACCGCTTCGGCGTCGAGGTCGTCAGCCCCAGCGTGCGGCTGTCCCGGGGCGGCCAACACCTGGAAATCGACGTGCAAGTCCCGGCCGACTTCCAGCCTCGTCGGTTCGACCGCGCCGCGCTGCCCCCCTCCAGCGACTGTAAAAATTCCTGACTGCCCGCCAGCCGGGTTCGGCCTGCGTTGCCAACCCCACCCGCCGCGCCTTCGGCCTGTTGTTCCGCCACGAACCGCCGGACCCGGAGTGGTGGAGCGGCGGCGGTTGATGTCCGTCCAAAGCAACACATTGGATAACTCGTTCGGTTGAGTCCGTGCATTACTGTTATTGACACCCTGATTGGCCTATGGTGTAACACACCCCATGAAAGCCATCGAACTTTTCCGAACCAAAGATACCTATGGCCCTGGATTGATCGAGATCGTCATCTGGCAAGTTCCACAACCGGTACTCCCATCCGAACATCCCTACAAGTATCGGCTGGTCTATGTTGTGGACGGAAAGCGCATCGTAGGTTACGACAACGAACGTGGCAAAGGCGACCACAAGCACCTCGGCAACCGCGAAGAACCCTACCGTTTCGTCAACCCACGACAGTTGATGGCCGACTTCATGGCCGATGTCAGAGGAACCAGGCAATGACCGAACACATTCTCCATGTCAAGGTCGGCAAACCGCCGGAATATCACCTCGAACGCGCCGCCCGCATGATGGAAACCCTGGAACGCGGCGAACGGCCAGAACCCTACTTTGCCATTAGCTTTTCCGACATGGGCCAGTTTCTGGCCATCTTCACCGCGCGCCGTTGGGAAGCGTTGGCCGCCCTGCGCGAAGGCGGCCCCATGACTATTGCCGAATTGGCGCGGCGGGTGCGGCGCGACTATAAAAATGTGCATGGCGATGTGGAAAAACTGATCGAGTGGCAGGTCGTGGTCAAGGATGAACACGGCCACGTCATCGCCCCCTACTCCGAGATCGTCGTTGATGTCTGCCTGCCGCAAAAGCAGGCTGCTTGATTGCCAGGTCTTGACGTCGAATATGCGGATCGCCCAAGGCGATGCCCGGCTGCGACAACGCTTGGTCGGGATCGATGCAGCGGCCTTGCGTCACGCGCCCGATCCCGCCAAGGCGGCGAGCGGGGCCAACCGCACCTCGGTCCGAGCCAGCAAGCGATCTTCCAGCCCCGCGTACACCAGCCCCAGGCAACTCAGCCACGCCTCGCGCCCGCCCAATCCACTCTTGCCGGACACCGGCTCGGGCGCGCGCACCACCAAATGAATCGGTTCGTTGCTGCGCAGCGCCCTGACCGCGGGGGTGTTCACGCTGATTCGATGGGCGGTGTAGACCCGCGGCGCGCTGAAAAAATCGTGGCCCCCGGCGTGGGCCTGTTCCAGCAACGCGCAGGACAGCAACGCCGGCGCGAACAAATCCGGGAAATTCACCCGCCCGTCCAATTCATCGAACCAGTCGGCCGGGTTGGCGAGCGAACCGGCCAGAAAGTTCTTGGCATGGCCGGTGCTGGCGAACTTGCGCTTGAGAAACCACTCGCCTTGGCCGAGGCGATCAGGCACCTCGCGCAACGGACTGCAGAAAGGCGTGTCGGCCAGCGTCGGGGGGTCCGGCGACTCGGCGGTACGGCGCACGAAGCCGACCAGCACCAAGCGATCCGCCGTCCGGATCAGCACGCGGTGGGCGATGGAAGGCGTCGGCGTCAGCTTGCGCCGGCCAGCGCGGGCGCTGGCTTCGAAAACTTCGCCGGGCGCCAGCGGACTGGCGAAGGTGAACTCATACTGGGTCCAGGCCAACGCATGGGCGGCGGCGAAGGGCTCGTCTCCGGCGCGGCCCGGCAACTGGTGGATCAGATTCTCGACCAGTTCCTCCAGTTGAAAGCCCAGCACCAAGGGACCCGCAAACGGATTGTCCGCGATCCGACGCCACTTGCCCGGATCGTGGAAGGGATTGAAATCGTCGGTCGAGAAGCGGGCCGCGTCGATATGGATTTGCTCGAAGCAACCGCGCCGCGCCGCGCCATCTCCCTCCCAGGCGTAGCCGTCCGCATCGGCGGCGGCTCCGATTCGCGGTCGGGAATCCGTCAACCGGGAGCCACGGCGCTCCCGCGCTTGGCAACTGACGCTCATGGCATTCCTCCAGTCGGCTCCCGACTTCCCGCGCCCACCACGATTCGGTTTTCAGAACCATCCCCGCCACTCGGTCTCACAGTTCAATGGCAGAGATCGTCCCGGTTCGTTCCCGAAAAAATACGTGCAGTATCGGATACTCTGTGAGAATATACATAATGTAATCATAATAATCACAAAAATATTAAAAAAACAACAACATTGCGCGTGCCCATTCCACATTGAGAACGACACGATTCCCCGGCTTTTTCATACATCTTCGAGTTCTGATCCATGTTCGATTCCACGTATGAAGTGATCCTGGCCGACACCGAAACAAGCCGCGCTATCCACCGGAAGGTCCGCTACCACGTCTATTGCCTGGAGCGCCGGTTCGAAAATCCCGCCGCCTTTCCGTTCGGCGAAGAATACGACGCTTGGGATGTCCACGCCGCGCAGTTCGTCGTCCGGCAACGATCATCGGGAACCTGGGTCGCCGCCATGCGGCTGGTTCTTCCGGAAGCCGCGCGGTTTCCGGTCGAAACCTTGCGATGCCTCACTCCCGAACACGCGAACCGTTTACGTCGCCGCGAACTCGCCGAGATTTCCCGCATTTGCGTCATCAACTCACCGGATCCCCACCAAATCAATCGGCACCTGGATCGGAGCTTCGGGCATGTCGCCAGAAACGGCGAATCCGAGGTATTGCTTGGCATGATCCGAACCATCGTGCTCTATGGCCTCGAACGGGGCATCGGGTACTGCTACCTGCTGGTGACCGACGCGTTCGCCCGCCTGCTGCGCCGGCTTGGCGTGGTGCTGCATCCAGCGGGAACCGCCACCGATCACCGGGGTCTCCGTACCCCACATCGAGTCGGCTTGCGGGAAAGTGCGGTGTCTCTATGCAACCGATCAGCAGCGGTTCGAAACCTGTTCGCGCGCAAGGCGTTGGCTTATAAACCCTTCTCGGCGCTCGACGACGAAACCGACGCGACTTTCGAGTCGATGCCCCGCTTCCCACCGCCATTCGCCGCGGATGTATTCCCGCGCGCGGACATCGCACGCTCCAAGCCGGGTCCCGGCATCTGGCGCATGGACGTTTCGCGGACTCGACCCGGCATGTAATGGGTCGCTTTCCGCGCAATCTTGAGCCTTGGGGCCGTCGCGGCGATGGTGGCGCCGAGGGGCATGGCCTCCACTACACCTACCGGCAGGACTTGTTCGTGCTGGCGCGGAGCAACGAAACTGGGAGGGTGATCCTGAACGACGGGAAATTTCAACCCAAGGCGTGGTGAATCCGGCATGACCGATACCCCGCCGCGCTGCGGTGTAAAATTTTCAGACAATTCGACTGTACCCTACCCGTTCCATACTCTAGCATAATTTCCAGGCTTGGCTCCGCCGTCCCACGCCGCTTTTAGCGGGGAGATGCCCAAACGCCGATTCGGTTACGCCCGGTCGGGTGTAAACTTTCCCGACAGCGGCGCCGCGCCATCTCCGATCAACCTTTGTCGCCAACCCTGTCCACCGCACTTGAGGCGCCAAGGGCGGTTCCACGGTCGGCCGCCAGTCGCTCGGATCGCGGAACAGAAATTTGAAATCGGGCAGGCAGGGCTGCAACGACATGGATCTGCTCGAAGCAACCCCGCCACACCACTGTATCCCCCTGCCAGGTCTAGCCCTTCGCCTCGGCTACGGGCCTCGACCTGACGCCATCCAACTCCCGTAACGGGCTATCGATGCTCGTCATGCTCTCCCCTCGGTGCCGCGACCTTACCGCCGATCGCTATTGCCGTTTTTCCGGGGACGCCCGGCGCCCGCTTCCACCCCTGTAAAAATTCCTGATCGGCGGCGGCTCCGATCCGCGGTCGGGAATCCGTCAGCCCGAGGTCACGGCGCTCCCGCGCTTGGCAACTGACGCTCGTGGCATTCCTCCAGCCGGTTTCTGGTGTGCAATACCATTTCCCAATAGATATTGCATCTTTGTGTAAGAAATTTTGCCAGATATTTCAATTTGTTACTCCTGAAAGCGGGCTCCCACAAATCGGGATTTGGTATAACCATTCGCTCCTCTCGCCCGCTTGCGGGAGAGGGGTTTGGGGGTGAGAGCTTTCGGAACCACCTCCTGCTACCCAATCTCACGGCTCGACGCGAACGACCCGGTCAGTTCCG
>JAVMKL010000228.1:0-19149 GCA_031732875.1 Candidatus Competibacter sp.
GGCGGTTTGCTGCGTCCATCCATAGTAATCTTGTTCGTAGGCGATCGCTGTCATTTTGTTTCTCCAGGGTTGCTTACCGCTTCGTCACCGAGTAGTTCCCGGGCGTCCGGCATCCGCTCGGTGAATTGTTGGGCAGCAAACGCCATCGTTAAAACTCCAGAGTGGCCACATTCAAGGACTTCACGCCACATCGCTACCAGCACAACCCCTCAACCGGACACGGCCACTGCTCCCGCCCAGGAATATTGACCAAATCCAGCACCCGATGATCCACCCGAACCTGCTCGCGCAACGCCTCGAACAAGCCGGCATCGCTCAAACCGACCACCAGCAGTTCCGACTCGGCGACCACCGCATCCAGATCGCCCCGCATCAACTCGCCGATATGCGGCAGGCGGCTTTCGATGAAACGGCGGTTGGCGCCGAGCAGTCGCGACAGATGGACCTCCGGATCGTAAACCCGCAGGCTCAACCCCTTGCCGATGAAATGTTCCGCCAGCGCCACCAATGGACTTTCCCGCAGATCGTCGGTGCCGGTCTTGAACGACAGGCCGATCATGCCGATCCGGCGTTTGCCGGAAGCCGCCACCTTGGCGATCGCCTGCTCGATATGGGCGCGATTTGACGGCAGAATGCCGCCCAGCATCGGCAGCTCCACATCGCGCATCCTGGCCATGTGCAGGGTCGCCCGCAAATCCTTGGGCAGACACGATCCGCCAAAAGCAAACCCTGGCTTGAGATAAGCAGGCGATATATTCAGTTGGCGATCCTTGCACATCAGATCCATCACCTCGAACGGATCCACGCCCAGCGCCTCGCACAGCCGGGCCGTCTCGTTGGCGAAGGTGATCTTGAGGGCGTGGAAATTGTTGCAGCCGTACTTGACCATTTCGGCGGCCCGCACCGAAGTGCGGTAAAACTCGCAAGGCAAATGCCCGAACAGACCGCGCAGCAGTGCGACCGGCAAATCATGATTGGCGCCGACGATGGTAAACGGCGGTTTGTCGTAATCCTTGATCGAGGAACCTTCGCGCAGGAACTCCGGCTGAAAACACAGGTGGAAATCCACGCCGTCGCGCTTGCCGGATTCCGCTTCGATGATCGGCCGCAACCCCTCCTCGACCGTTCCTGGAACCAGCGTCGAGCGGAACACGAACACATGTGGTTCCCGCTTGTCGCGCATCGCCAAACCGAGATCGTGCGCCAGCCGCACCATCGCCGACTGATCCTGACTGCCGTTCGGCGCCGAGGGCGTGCCGACGCAGATCAGGGATAACTCGCTGTCCCGCACCGCGGCCCCGACCTCCGATGTAACCGTCACTCGGCCGGAGGTGGCGACTTGGCGCATCAGGTCGACCATGCCCTCCTCCACCACCGGCGTCCGGCCCGCGCGAATCAGGTCGAGCTTGACTGGATCGATATCGACGCCGATAACCCGATGGCCGTCGCGGGCCAGGCAGGCTAAGGAAACCGCGCCGACGTAACCGAGACCGAAAATACTAATATTCATGGGATTCACCAATAATCAATACCATTTGCTGGCTTACCGCCTCATCATACAATTCAATTCCTGTAAGTCACCTTCTCCTGTACGCGAAACCACAGATAAATTATATAGTTTGAAACCTGCCTGCTCGTAAGTCTCAAGCGCTTGGATATAGTGAGGCATACCATAATAAAGAGGCACTATAGAAAGCTCAGATTGCAAACCCTGCACAAAATGAAGACAACCACGTCCTCCTTCAAAAACATTCATATCATAGCCTTGTGTATCCATCTTCAGAAATATTCGCAGATTTTGAATAGAAATATTATTAATAAAATCAGTAAAAAAATCATCAAGCCGCCTGATTTCAATCTCCTCAGCTTTCATTCCTTGCCATCTCACCTTCGACTGAAGTAATGAACTCATTACGGTAAGATTTGGGATAACATTAATAACAGTTTTTCCATTTTCATGCCCCAAAGCGATTTGATAACCTTGCCAATAAGGATCATTTCTAAATGCATGGCTAAGGTAGGAAAACTCAAGAGAAAGCGGTTCAAAAGAGCAAATTAAACCTCTGTAGCCAATTTGACGAAGTTCGGTTGCAAATTGCCCCTTATTAGCACCAACATCAAATACACAATTAATATCGAGAGATTTGATAAGTTGTTTTAAATAAGTCAATTCCTGATAACGATCAATAGGAATTCCAGGGAGTTTTAAGCCACAGGAAATTGCCGAAAGAGCAACTCTTTTGGTTAGATTCATAATCAAGATAATTTAAACTCTTGAACTGAAGATAGACAAATTTGCGATATCATCACCTAGTGCTCTTTTGTGCATATCGGCGCATCTGACGCAGAGCGATCCAATTCGACAGTGTATAGACACCATCCCACTGCAGGGGCAACGAACCAGCCTCCTCATACCATTCCGTGATGTCTCTCGGCATTCCAGCAATCCCCTTAGCTTTGAGCTTGCGACCAAGTAACTGGAATTCATATCGCCTCCGACCATAACGGACTGCGCGCTTCCAGTATGTTCTCCAGTCCGATGGTCGCGCCAATGACATTGGTTTGAACGCAAAACCTGCCTCCGCGCACGGTACTATGCGTGTGTCGTCGAAACCCTTGTTCTGGGGATCCAAATCCCATTTGACGAGCGCGCCAATCAATCCGTCGTCACCCTCCAGCTTCAGCGGAATCCGAACCCCCAGTTGCTGAAGGCGTTTCACGAAACTGCCGCGCAGGGAATATAGATTGGCAACCAGACCATGCCCTTCGATGATCTCTTGGCGGTCACGTGCTGCATTACGCCCGGAAACTGGAACCGCCGACGCCGCGTGAGCATGGGGATACTGCTCCAGCGCCCTGGCCATGGCGCTGAACGATCCCGGAGTCGCGGTAGCATCCCCGTCCATGAAAAAATAGATTTTCCGGTCCGGTGCAAACTCCGACACAGTATCATGAATAAAAACATTCCAAGCGTTGCATTTGTCCCCGAGCGCAATCGACACCAAATGGACTTCCGGTCGCTGGTGTCCATATTCGCGCACGATATCCTCGGTACCGTCGGTGCAACCGTTCGCCATCACGAAGACCTCAAAGGCCCGATCAGGATTCGACGCAAAGATGCTGTCCAAACAGGCCCCGATAAATCGTTCCTCGTTATGGGCCAGAACCATGACCGGCCAAGGTTCAATATCATTACCCATCGGTTCGCTGCCGCCCAACGCCGGCCGAAGTTGCGTCATCGCCGATCTCCCATTTTTGTCACAGGCTGCTTTCCACGGCCGACGTGTCGCTTACTGATGGTGCCTTATGGGCACCTGCTCCACGCATGGCAAGACACCGTTCAATAATGCCATCCAGTCGCCGCATCGAGTGTCCCCAAGCGTGATGCGCCAGCATCCGTTCCCGCCCCGCCAGCGCCAGGCGCCGCCGCTCGCCGGGATCGTCCATGAGCCGCAACGCGGCCCGCGCGTAATCTTCCGCCGAATCACAGACCAGGAAATGCTCGTCGGCGCGGGCGTCGACCCCCCCAGCCGCCATCAGGCTGGTCACCACCGGCACGCCGGCCGCCATCGCCTCCAGAATCTTGTTCTGCGTGCCGCGGGCGATGTTGAGCGGCGCCACCATCGCCGCCGACCGCCACAGATACGGCCGCACGTCCGGCACCGAGCCGGTGACCGTGACCCCTGGCAGATCGCCGAGCTGGCGGACCGCCGGCGACGGGTCGGCGCCGACGATGAGCAGTTTCGCGTTCGGCCGCCGGGCGCGGATGAGCGGCCAGGCCGCGCGGCAGAACTCGAACATGCACTCCTGATTCGGATAGTAATCCATCCGCCCCACGAAACAGAGGATATCCGGATCATAAGGTTCGCCGGAAGGCGCGAAGTAGTCGCTGTCCACACCGTTCGGAAACCAGTCGGTCGCGACTCCCGTGCGGTACCCTTCCAGCGTCTCCCACTCGGCGCGGGTGGTGGCGGTGCACAGATCGAAACGCCGCGCCAGCCGTTTTTCCTCCGCCACCAGCTTGATCCCTTCCAGCCGGTAGCCGAGAGCCAGCGGAAACGGCTTGTAGCGGGCGTATTCCAGCCACTTCTGCGAATCCATGTCGCCGAAGTCGAGAATCTTCGGAACATCGCGCACGTGGGCGACGTAGGGCGCGACCGACGAACAATGGACGAAAATCAGATCGAACGTTTCCCGAGCCAGCAAGGCGCGGATGCGCCGCGCCAATTGCGATGAATAAAAGAAGCCGAACGACGACGGGGTCGGCGTGGGCAGGCGTGCCACCATGCGGGCGACCTGCACCGGATCGCGCACCTCGGCCATCTCGAAGCGATGGCAATAGGGCGCGATACCCTGTCCCTCTTCCGCTTCCCGCGGCGAACGGGCCAGCGAACAGACCGTCACCTCATGCGAGCACGTCAGGTGCTGGATCATGTTGAACGGGCGGATTTTGCCGCCGCGCTTGGGCGGGAAGGGAAAGCGGTGGCAGACGTAGAGAATCTTCACGCGGCGATCTCTCGCAGTTCCTGAGTCAAATCGTCGGGAGTACGGCCGTCCAGGTAGAGCCGCGCCCAAATTTCCAGCGCCAGCAGCGCCAGCAGCCGGTCGGTGCCATCCAGGCGGTTTTGTTCGTGCGCGGCGATCAGTTGCATAATCGGCGGGTGGTGGAACCAGCCGCGCGCGGCCACCGCCTCGGGCGACAGCAACCGGTGCAGCACCGGCCGGAGCGGGTGCTTGAGCCAAGCCCCCATCGGCGTGCCGAAACCGCGCTTCCGCCGTTCCAGAATATCGTCCGGCAGCAGTCCCGCCAGCGCGCGTTTCATGACGTGCTTGAGCCGGCCGCGGCGGATCTTGATGCCTTCCGGCATCCGCGCCGCCAGCTCCACCAGTTCGTGATCGAGCAGCGGCACCCGGCATTCCAGCGAAGTCGCCATGGTCATCTTGTCGGTCAGCAGCAAGAGATCATCGGGTAATTGGGTCTCGGCGTCCACCGCCAGCATCCGGTTAAGATCGTCATCCCCACGGGCAAAATCAAACGCCGCCGCAATGGTATCCTGGCGCGGCGCGCCAGCGCGGCGCGCCAGCACCTCAACCTCGCCGGGCGCAAACACCTCGACATAGGCGCGATAGCGCTCCTCAAAAGATAGATCGGCCGAGGCGAGAAAACCTTTGGCCAGCCGCGCCACGTTCAGAAACGATGAATGCCGGTCGGCCGGCAGCCGTGCGCCGATGGCCACCGCGGCGCGCCGGAGCCAGCCCGGCAACCGCTCGAACCGCGCCTGATAGTGACTCCCCAGATAACGGCGGTACCCCCCGAACAGCTCGTCGCCCCCGACCCCGGAAAGGATCACGGTGACATCCTGGCGGGCGAATTCGGACACCAGGAAGGTCGTGATAAAGGCGGTATCGGCGATCGGTTCATCCAGGTGCCAGATCAGCCGGGGCAACAGCGACACCACATCGGGCTTGACCAGAATTTCCCGATGTTCCGTACCGAACAATTGCGCCACCCGCCGTGCGTAGGGCAGCTCGTTATACAGCGATTCAGCGGCCCCGCCCTCAAAACCAATAGCGTAGGTCTTGACCGGCCGGTCGGACGCTCGCGCCATGAACGCCACCACGCTGGAGGAATCCAACCCGCCGGAGAGGAACGCGCCCAGCGGCACGTCGGCCACCATCTGCATCCGTACCGACTGCTCCAGCCGGTCGCGCGCGCGCCCCACCCACTCGTCCTCGGACAGCGAGCGATCCACCTCATTGGGCATCCGCCAGTAACGGTGCTGCTCCACCCGGCCGTTCTCAACGCTCAGCAGCGTGGCCGGCGGCAGTTTGACGATGCCCCGAAAGATCGACAGCGGCGCGGGGACATAACCCAACCGCAGGTAGGCGTCCAGCGCCGCCGGATCCAGTTCCGGCCGGACTCCGGGCAGGGCGAGCAAGGCTTTCGCCTCGGAGGCGAACGCCAGCCGCCGCCCGTCGTTCAGGATGTAGAGGGGCTTGATGCCCAGGCGGTCGCGCCCCAGCAGCAGGCGGCGCCGGCGCGCGTCCCACAGGGCGAAGCCGTACATCCCGTTCAATCGATGCACGAAATCGTCGCCCCAGCGGGCATAGCCGTGCAGCACCACTTCGCTGTCGGAATTCGTCTTGAAGCGGTGGCCGCAGGCTTCCAGTTCCTGGCGCAGTCCCCGGAAATTGTAGATCTCGCCGTTGCAGACCACCCAGAGCGTGTCATCGGTGTTGGAGATCGGCTGGTGGCCGCCGGCCAGATCGATGATGGACAGGCGCCGCATGCCGATCGCGCAAGGGCCATCAGCATGGAAGCCCTCATCGTCCGGGCCGCGATGGACGGTGACCCGGCCCATGGCCGAGAGCACGGTCGGATCGACCCGGTCGCCGGTCAGATCGAGAACGCCGTGAATGCCGCACATCGCCCTACTCCAGCGCCGCCACGGCGGGCAGACGCGCGCCGTCGAGCGCCCGGGCGTAGACTTCGGCGTAACCCGCCACGCTTTTCGTCCAGGTACGCTCCTGCTCCACGAACCGGCGCGCCCGTTCCGCCATTTCCGGCCAGCCGGCGCGGTGGGCCAGCACCCGATCCAGCGTCGCCGCCAGCGCCGGGGCATCGCCCGCCGGAAACAGAAAGCCGGTCTCGCCGTCGCGAATCAGCTCCCGGTGGCCGCCCACGTCGGAAGCGATAAAAATGCGCCCCTGAGCCATGGCTTCCAGCGGTTTGAGCGGCGTCACGATCTCGGTCAGCCGCATCGACCGGCGCGGATAGACCAGCACATCGATCAGGCTGTAATAGCGCGACACCTCGCCGTGCGGCACCCGGCCGGGAAAGATCACCCGATCCGCGATGCCCAGCGTCCGGGCCTGGTCCCGCAATGACGCTTCCTGGGGTCCGCCGCCGACCAGCAGCACGCGCAGTTCCGGACGGCCATCGGCAAGCCGCGCCACTGCCTCCAGCAGCAGGTCGAGGCCCTCGTAGCCGTAGAACGAACCAGCGAAACCCACCACGGTCGCGCCCGCCAGCCCCAAGCGATCCCGTAATTCCCCATCCGGTTCGACGCCAAAGCAGAACTGCTCGACCTCGACGGCGTTGGGAATGACCGTGACCTTGGCCGGATCGATCCCGCGCGCCAGGATATCCTGGCGCAGGCCCTCGCAGATGGTGGTGATCTGGTTGGCTCGCCGCAGCGCGAAGGTCTCCAGCGCCCGCGACGCGCGGTAACGCCAGCTTCCCTCGCGGGTGACGCCGTGATCGACGGCGGCGTCTTCCCAGGACGCGCGCACTTCGTAGACCACGGGAATCCGGAGCCGGCGACCGGCCCAGAGCGCGGGCAGCGCGTTGAGGACCGGCGAGTGAGGGTGCAGGAGGTCCGGACGAAACCGCCGCGCCAGTTCGTTGATGCGCCGGGCGGTGGCGCGCATTTCATCCAGATAAACCCCGCCCGGCAGCCGCGCCAGCATGGTCGGCGCCGCCGGGGTGCGATGGAAACGCCAGCCGTCGATCTCTTCCTCCAATGCCGATGGAGTAAGGTGCTTGGGTGTGGTGAGGTGGAGCGTTTCCCAGCCCAGCCGCCGCTGCTCGCGCAGGATGGCCGCGGTGCGGAAGGTGTAGCCGCTGTGCAGGGGCAGCGAGTGGTCGAGGATGTGGAGGATTCTGGGCATTTATTCGGGCGATCGGCGGAAACCGCAAGTTCAGTCGAGATTGAAATATATACTAAGGCTGTTTCCTTCGCTAATTTGCCTTGGATCATCGCGATTCTAGAGCCTGCCCATTTGTTGACCCTCACCCTATCGAATAGTCGACCGCCACCCATGACGCCGCCACGCCGCAAACTACCCATCGGCATCCAGACCTTCGCCAAGATCCGCGAGGCCGACTACTACTACGTGGACAAGACGCCGATGGCCTGGCGGCTGACGCAGGAATCCGGCTATTTCTTCCTGTCGCGCCCGCGCCGCTTCGGCAAGAGCCTGTTCCTCGACACCCTCAAGGAACTGTTCCAGGGCAACGAACCCCTGTTCCGCAACCTGTACATCCACGATCGGTGGGACTGGACCCAATCCTGCCCGGTCATCCGCATCAGCTTTGGCGGCGGAGTCTTGAAACACCCGCAGGCCTTGGGCGAGGTACTGCACCAGCAGCTTGAGGAGCACGAACGGCGTCATGCGCTACCCGCCCGCTACCCGGACCCCCGCAGCCGCTTTCGGGATTTGATCGCCCGCCTGCGCGAGCAGACCGGCCGGGGCGTGGTGGTGCTGGTGGACGAGTACGACAAACCGATTCTGGACAATATCACCGAGCCGGAGATCGCGCTGGCCCTGCGTGAAGGATTGAGGGATTTCTACAGCGTCGTCAAGGACTCGGACGCCCACCTCCGCTTTGTTTTTCTGACCGGAGTTTCGAAGTTCAGCAAGGTCAGCCTGTTTTCCGGGCTGAACAACCTCAATGACATCACGGTGGACACGGCCTACTCGGCGATCTGCGGCTACACTGAAGCCGATGTGGACACGGTATTCGCCCCGGAACTCGACGGGCTGGACCGGGAGGAGATTCGCCGCTGGTACAACGGTTATAACTGGCTGGGAGAAACGGTCTACAACCCCTTCGATCTGTTGTTGCTGTTCGACAAACGCCAGTTCCGTCCCTGGTGGTTCGAGACCGGCACCCCGAGCTTTCTGGTCAAGTTGCTCGCCGCGCGTCGGACGTGGACGCCGCGCCTGGAGCAGATGCACAGCAGCAGCACCCTGTTGTCCACCTTCGACGTGGATGACATTCCAACCGAAGCGCTGATGTTCCAGACGGGCTATCTGACCATCGCCAGCGTGGACACCATGGGAGCGGAGGGATTTTTCACCTTGCGTTATCCCAATCTGGAAGTCCGGCAGGGGCTCAACGTCGCGCTCCTGTCGGCGCTGATGCCCGATCCGCAAGACAGCCTGGCGCGCCGCCGCGCCTTGTATTTGATGTTGCGCTCCGGTGATTTGCGCGGCATGGCAGCGGAGCTTCACGCCCTGTACGCCGGCATCCCGCATCACTGGTACGACAACAATCCCATCGCCCATTACGAAGGGTATTACGCCAGCGTGTTCTACAGCCACTTCGCCGCGCTGGGGCTGGACATCGTTCTGGAAGACATCACCAACCGCGGGCGCATCGACATGACGGTGAAATTCGGCGGCCATATCTACCTGTTCGAATTCAAAGTGGTGGAGTCAGCGCCGGAGGGACGGGCCTTGCGCCAACTCAAGGACAAAGGCTACGCCGAAAAATACCGGGCCGAAGGCTTGCCCATCCACTTGATCGGAATCGAGTTCTCCCGCGAGAAGCGGAATGTGGTGGGGTTTGAGATGGAATTGGCTATCGAACGAGATGACGCACCATGATCCCTAACCTGCATCGCATCCCCCTTTCGCTCGGCCTCGCCGGCTGCTTCAGCCCGGCGGCCGATCCCGCCGACGCCGCCCGGATTCAGGACACTTTCGCCGCCGCCTTGCGCGAACCGGCAACGCTCGGTTCGGCAGGCGCCTTCTGCGCGGCCAGCGGGGGCGGCGTTCTCGCGGATGGCGGATTGCTGCTCGCCATCGCCGGACGGGCGCGGCATGCCGATGCCGGTGGGAACATTCCCTCGATTTTGCACGCCTTGGCCGCTGGCTACCGCGAATTCGGAACGACCGTCCTGGAAAAGCTGTCCGGCCCGTTCGCCTTGGCGATTCTGGACCCCGCCCACCGCGCCGCCCTGTTGGCCATCGACCGGATCGGGATCCAGTCCCTCTACTACGCTCCGCAACCGGATGGCGTGCGATTCGCCTCCACCCCCGCCGCCCTCGCCCGGACCGGCGGGATCGATGCCCGCATCGACCCGCAAGCGATCTACGACTACCTGTACTGCCACATGATCCCCAGCCCCCGGACCCTCTATCGGGGCCTGCGCAAACTGCCCGCCAGCCATTATCTCGAATGGCGGAACGGCGCGGTCCGGGTCGAACCCTACTGGCTCCCCCGCTTCAGCGAAGCCGACATCGACGTTGCCGACGCCGGGCACGAGATGTTGGAGATCATCGAAACCGCCGTCCGGCGCGAAACCGCCGCGGTACCGGCCGGTGGCGTCGGCGCTTTCCTCAGCGGCGGACTCGATAGTTCGACGGTCGCCGGGATGCTCGCCCGCGCCGTGGAACCGGCCAGCACCTATTCGATCGGCTTTGCGGTACCGGGCTACGACGAAATGGACTACGCCCGCACCGCCGCCAACCACTTCCACACTGCCGCCCACGAATACTATGTGACGCCCGAGGACGTGGCGACCCTGCTGCCCGCGCTCGCCGCCGCCACCGACGAACCCTTTGGCAATTCCTCGCTGTTGCCGGCGTTCTGCTGCGCGCGCCGCGCCCGCGAGGATGGCGTCGCGCTCCTGCTGGGCGGCGATGGCGGCGACGAACTGTTCGCCGGCAACGAACGTTACGCCACCCAGCGGATTTTCGAACCGTTCGGCCGCCTGTCGCCGGCGCTGCAAACGCTCGTCGCCACCGCCGTCAAGCCGCTGGCGAACATCCCCCTGGCCCGCAAGGCGAACCGCTACGTCCAGCAGGCCCGCGTGCCCCTCCCCGACCGACTGGACAGCTACGCCTTCCTGGTACGCCACGATCCCGCCGAGGTGTTCGATCCCGAATTTCTCGTCCAAGTCAATACCGCGGAACCACGGGAACTGAAACGGGCGGCGTTCGCCGCGCCGGCCGGGGCTTCAACCCTGAACCGGATGCTCTATCTGGACTGGCATTTCACCCTGCACGACAACGATCTGGTCAAGGTCAACACCGCCTGCCGACTGGCGGGCGTCGCCGTCGCCTATCCGATGCTGGACGACGCGCTGATCGAGCTGTCCTGCCGCATCCCCTCCTCGCATAAGCTCCGGGGAATGAAACTGCGCTGGTTTTACAAGGAAGCGGTCCGGGATTTCCTCCCGGATACCATTCTCACCAAGAAAAAACACGGCTTCGGACTGCCGTTCGGGGTCTGGACCCGCTCCGATCCGCGCCTGCTGGCCATCACCGACGACGCCCTGGAATCCCTGAAGCAGCGCGGCTGGTTTCAGCCCGCCTTTCTCGACCGGGCGCGCCGACTGCACCGCGAAACGCATGCCGCCTATTACGGCGAGCTGGTGTGGATTCTGACGGTGCTGGAACTGTGGCTGCGGGCGAACGATAGGGAGTCGTAACCATGGTAGACTTTTCCCAACTAACGGTCGAGGCAACTCCCGATGAGATTGCGCCCTCACGAAATCCAGGCCATCGAACAGGCGGCCAAGGAAGTCTTTCCGCCCGGAACGGATGTTTATCTCTTCGGTTCCCGCCTGGATGACCGCGCGCGCGGTGGCGACATCGATCTGCTGGTGGAGCCGCAAACTCCGTGGTCTCCCTGGCAAATTGTCGACCAGCGAACCCGCTTTGTCGCCAGACTTTACCGGCTTCTTGGCGAGCAACGGATCGATGTGCTGATCGCGCCCGCAGCCGTGCCGGATCCCCGCCCCATCGTCGAGCAGGCCCGGAAACATCGCGCTCCACTGACTCGGGTATGAACGCCGAAGACAAGCTTGCAACCGCCTTGTGGGAAGCGGACCGACACCTGCGAACACTCCAGGACGCTTTGGCGGACTGGGACGCCGATGCCGGTTCGGTAACCGGATGGGAGGCGCTGGAGGCGAACCGGTTGAAGGTTCGGCTGGTCGATCAATTGCTTTTTCGCTTTACCAAGCTTCAGGATGCCTTGGGCGAACGGCTCATCCCCGCCACCTTGAGCCTTCTACAGGAGCCCTTCGAGGCTTGGCCGATGCGTGATCGTCTCAATCGCCTCGAAAAGCTGGGGGTTTTGGACGTGGATCAGTGGCTGGCCTGGCGGGATATTCGTAACCGGCTCGCCCACGAATACCCCGACCAGCCCGATATACGCTTCGCGGCGCTGCTGGCCGCCATCGAGGCCGCCAGGAATTTGGCGCAATGCTATCAGCACTGGCGTCAACGGATCGAGGAAAGCTGGCTCCCGAGCAGAGCCAAACGTTGATCTTGAGGAGAGACCCCCGTCAATCCTGACCCCGACCCTGACCGCACCGGGAAGCGCACGTCGCCTATTACTGCGAGCTGGTGTGGATTCTGACGGCGCTGGAAGGGTGGTTGCGGGCGAATGCAGGAGCCAGCGTGATCAACGGCCCAGCGTCTATAACCAGAAGAGGCAGCGTCATCAATAGCCAAGTTCACGCAAGGCCCGAACCATGTCGCGGGTTTCCGCCTCTGGCAGTCGCGGCATCGGCAAATGAGCCTGTGCCATCAACAGGAATAAATCTTCCTCGCTGTCAATTCCCAGTTTTTCCATCGCGGCGCGATCATCCAGACGGCCGAGAGAAAACGTCAGCAGGGTAGAGTAGTTGCCATTGTGGCTACCTTCACCAGCCTCGAAGTTCTCGACCAGATAGCGCAACTGCGCATTGAAAAGGGCGTTGACCGAAGTATCATTCTTGGCCGCCACGATCTTGGCGCGCTTGAGCAAATCCCGGTCTATAGCGGCGGTGAAGTTAACAGTGATATTAGCCATAATGGGTTCCTCTCTGAACACAAGAACAAGCATAACACATATTACTGTGTTATCTCTACCACCTTGCCAGTCCCTCATAAACCGTTCGATGCAACCGCAGAAAGAGGATTATTTATCGTTCGAGCGTTCTACTGCTACGGAGTAATTGTATGCACCTTCTCTAAACCGCAGCCTTCTTCTGGAACCACATAAAGATAAGCGGGTCTCGGCTGGGTCAATTGATTGAAACCCCGGGTCACCTTTTCTTGTACGGTCGCTGGCAGCAATTGTCCAGCTACCCGCATGGCGTTTAGAATCCGCCAGCCAAGCCCGAATTCCGATGGCTCCAGCACCCCAGTCTGGATCCAGCATGACGGTACCGCTTTAATATCACGAATAGGCTCTCCCGCTCCCCATGAGAGAGTCTCCGTATCCATAACCACATATTTGGGTAAATTAACCTGCTGGGTAGCATCCTTGTTATCATTCCCTTTCAGTAGTTCATCAACTGATCGTATCTTGACCTCTGGAGATCGGGGATTGACCAGATTACGAAAAATGGCTGCACGGTATGGGTTAGCATGGCTAAATACTTCAGCGCCCGTATTATGTTTTGCAAATTCGACCACCGCCTTACTGTTGGCTGTAAATACATGAATAGAATTCTGCTCCATAGCGGCGAGCATCGTGGAGGGAAGTATTACAAAACCCATTGCTACCCACAAGACAATTCCCCGCAGGGCGGCTAGGGCATAACCTGCCAATAGTGCCAATGGAGCCATAAACATCAGCATATAATTTGTTTGCTTTGGAATAAATATCAGCGGTTTCCAAGAAACAATCAAAAGTGAAAAAACGATCAGGAGTCCACCACCCCACCAATACAAAAATAATAGTGAATCGTTCTCTTGGTTGTTCACTTGGCTCAGTTTATAACGCCGAAATAGCCATATTAAAACCGCCGCCACTGCCAGATAAGCTATTAACCACGTGTGCCATATCTTCACAAACAGATAAACCAGATAATATATTGGAGCTTGCCCAAAACTACCGACTTCAGGGAAACTACTACCCCATCGAGACTCAACCGCCTGAAACAAATAGAATGGAGTCTCAGTCAACCCCCAGAAAAGGATCATATTGCTGGCTATCGCCAAACAAAAACCTAACACCATCCAACCCCAAATCCAATTCAATCGCCGGAAAACAATTGGGTAGGAAATAAATACTAATAAATATATAATAGTAGCTTGTTTAACCCAGAAACTGAGCCCAACTGCCATGCCGGCAATAAAAAAACTAACCGCGCTATTCTGTCTTTCACCATACCAAAATAAAAGAAAACTCGCAGTTATCATCAATGCCAATGGTGAGTCAGCCATCAGTCTTCCTGCAAAATGCACATGCAATGGCAGAAAAGCAAGAACGGTAGTGGCCAATACCGCAACGCGTAATCCAAACATCAATCTACCAAAGTAAAAAATGAGTGCTATTTCGCCAAGCGAACAAAGCAATGAATACACATTCGCTGCAAATTCGTTTTGACCAAATATATACACAAATGCCGCTATCGGAAGGTTCACTCCATACCTGTTAGATCCAACATACTGCGAAACGCTCCAGTCGCCTTGAAGAATCTTGAAAGCGCTCCCAATATAGGTTACCTCATCGGATCCAAAATAACCTGTATGGAAAGCAATTCTCAGGATAGCTGCGACTACCATTACAGTTAGCCATATCCCCCACTCATTTCTTGTCCAAGGAGCGGAAGTTGCGGAGCTTAGAGAGGATCCCTTTATATCTGAATACACTGTCATCGCCTTATCCAAGGATCGAATGTAAGTAGAGGATCAGGTAGTTATCCTCAAACACTGACCGAGATAATTTGTTGAATCACAAACACCTGCTGCTCCTCCAACCCCAACCACAACGGCAACCGCAGCAACCGGTCAGCGATGCTGTCGGTGACCTCGAGGTCACCGTGGGCGCGGCCGTGCTTGAGTCCGGTCGGGGCGCTGTGCAACGGCACGTAGTGGAAGACCGGATGGATATCGCTGCGCTTGAGCGCGGCGATCAGCGCGGTGCGGGCTTCCAGGCTGGGCAACAGGATGTAGTACATGTGGGCGTTATGCACGCATTCCCTGGGAATGAGGGGGCGCCTTAGCTTGTCGGCTTTTTCCAGGGATTCCAGCCATTGGTGATAGACGCTCCACAGCGCCAGCCGCCGCCGGGTTATGGCATCGGCTTCTTCCATCTGCGCCCAGAGGAAGGCAGCGATGAGTTCGCCAGGCAAATAGGACGAGCCGATGTCCACCCAAGTGTATTTATCCACCTGGCCACGAAAGAACTGGCTGCGATTGGTGCCCTTCTCGCGGATGATTTCAGCGCGCTGGACGAACTCGGGATCGTTGATCAGCAGCGCGCCGCCTTCGCCGGAGATGATGTTCTTGGTTTCATGAAACGACAGGGTTCCTAGATGGCCGATGGAACCGAGCGGCCGGCCCTTGTAGGTGGACATGATACCTTGGGCGGCGTCTTCGATGACGATCAGTTGATGCCGGCGGGCGATGGCCATGATGGCGTCCATATCGCAGCCCACCCCAGCGTAGTGCACCGGGACGATGGCCCGGGTCCGGTCGGTGATGGCGGCTTCGATTTTCGTCTCATCCAGGTTCAGGGTATCCGGACGGATGTCGACGAACACCGGCACCGCGCCGCGCAGCACGAAGGCGTTGGCGGTGGAGACGAAGGTGTAGGACGGCAGAATCACTTCATCGCCCGGCTGAATGTCGGCGAGAATGGCGGCCATTTCCAGGGCGGCGGTGCAGGAGTGGGTGAGTAGCGCCTTCTGCGCCCCGGTGCGGGCTTCCAGCCAAGTTTGGCATTGCTTGGTGAAACTGCCGTCGCCGGCCAAGTGGCCGTTGGCATGGGCTTGGGCGATGTACCAAAGTTCCTTACCAGTCATGTAGGGTTTGTTGAAGGGGATGGTCGCCATATCAGCCTTTCCTCATTACGCACAACAGGGAACCGCCCGCCGGGAAGGTCAACCCGTCCATGGATTCATGATCCGAACGCCGGCCGGCTCGAAGTCGGCGACGTTCCGTGTTACGACCGTCAAATCGTGAACCAATGCCGTTGCAGCGATGAGAGCGTCACGATCCGAGCACGGGTCGGGCACGTGCAGCCGCGCGCAACGCCGCGCAACGAGTGTGTCAACGGCGAGAATGCGTTCAGAGAATGCCGGCAAAACCTGAGTTTCCAACCAGCGGCGCAGGATGGCTCCCTGCGAAGGGTCGCGCCGCTCGATCAGTAATACGCCGGCTTCCAATTCCAGCAGCGTGATGACGGACAGGAACAGGCTCGGCGCTGGAACGCGCTCGGCCCAAGCCACGACCCTCGGGTCGGCTTTGCCCGCCTTGGCCTTGCGCAGTTCGGAAATCACGTTGGTATCCAGTAGATACATCAGGACAAATCAGTCGGCTGATAAAGAGGACCGCGCAAACGGGGTGGTTCAAATTCCAGGTCGGAATCGTCGGGCATGGCCAGCCACTCGACGATGTTGACCGGATGACCGGTGATGCGCTGGTATTCTTCAATGGTCAACAGCACATGCACGGGACGGCCATGATCGGTGATGAACACAGGGCCGTTTCGGACGGCCTGCTGGGCCTTGTTGGCGTCCCGGTTGAATTCCTGACGAGAAAGTGTGGTGATGGTCATAGGGCGCTTTTAACGATGCAGACGAAGAACGGTAACCGTAAACCAGCGCGAAATTCAAGCCAGGCTCTGGCAGCGCTTGGTGAAACCGTCGTCGCCGGCCAGGTGGCCGTTGGCATGGGCCTGGGCCTGGGCGATGTACCACAGTTCCTTGCCGGTCATGTAGGGTTTGTTGAAGGGGATGGTCGCCATATCAGCCTTTCCTCGCGACGAGCAACAGGGAACCGCCTGCCGGAAAGCGTACGCCCAATTGGATGAGTTTCCGCTCAAACGCCATGAACATACCCAAAGTAAAATTAGCCAAGCGGCCGATGCGTAGCTCGGATAAGGGATCGTTTTCACTTCGTACAGAGTAGCGCTTACGAGACAACCACATCATAGGCAGCAGCAGGGAAACAAACGAAGTGTCGTAAACCGTGGTAAAACCGGCTTTTGCAATCTTGCTTTTCAGCTCACTAACCGTATAACGGCGCACGTGACAAGCATACTCATCCTGGTAACTCCACAGCCAAGGATGCTGCGGTACGGTAAGAATAAGACCACCGCCTGGACGCAAAGCTTGATAAATCTCGTGCAGTACATGCTCATCCTCGGCGATGTGTTCCAACACATCGAAGGCACCCACTACGTCGAAATGCTCCAAATAAGGAATTGTGCGCGCATCCATCTGTAGCAATTCCGCCTGCGGTAAGCGTTTTGCGGTATGAGACAGTCCTGCACTGAATATCTCGCTGCCAGTCAGTTCGGATTTAGGAAAGGCGCTAGCCAACGCCGATAACACAAAACCGGTACCGCAGCCGATCTCCAACACGCGGCGCGGCTTGGGAAAATAGCGCCGCATCACCCAAACGATCAGGGTGTTACGCGACTGAAACCAGAAATTGCCTGCTTCAAGCTCGGTCAGTTCGGGATAAAATTCCGCGTGATAACCGCCACCACCGTTGGCCAGATCCGGGGCCATGGCTGGGAATCCCATCATATAGGGTGGCCGATAGCCGCAGGCAGGACAGCACCAACCGGCTTGATCAAAGGGGTGGAAACACATGGGACAGCGTTTCAAGCGATCTCTCCAGCTTGAACAGGCCGGTTGCTGTTACAACGAAAAACCCAGTATTTTTGGACAAGAAAAAGCAGTGCGGCAACTATCAAAATGGCTAACCCCTGTACCAGCGCATGAGACCAACCAAGACTATCAACGAAGGTGTATAACAAGGCGAGATTGAGGATATAGCAGATCCCATAAGCGGCCAGATAACGTAACAGGCTTTGTTGAATATTGCCATGGTGTGAAAAAGTCCAGCGCTTGTTAAAGATAAAGGTTTGCAACGTTCCCACGAGGTAAAGTAGAGTCATTGCAGTCTTATGACCAATCCCAAAAGCAGTGAGTGCCAGATAGAGCAAATAAAGAATGAGGTTAGAAACCAAGCCCACGATGATGAAACGCAGGCTCTGGAGGCGCCAAGTACTCACCCGCATTCCCGCACCCAGTGAAAGGTCATCTCCGGTGGCAGAAAGCGGAAACCCAGCTTGGCATAGAGATTAAGCACCGCCACGTTGCGCGCCGAGATGGTCGTCATCACGCTATCCTGACCCTCCGCCTGATGGTGGCGAAGCATTGCCCGCCAAACCCGCTGGCCATAGCCCCGCCCCTGCCATTCGGGAGCAATCGCAGTGAGATACCAGTAAACCGACCGGTTTTCTCCAGATTCCACAATAAAGAGAGCCACAATATGACCACCTTTCATCACCTTGAGCAAGCATTGTCGAGGATGATTCAAACTGTTTGTTACCCACCGTCCATAACGCACATCTCCCAAACCGGGGTCGAGTCGGGGATCAACATGATAGCGTTCGTAGCCAAAGGCCCGCTCGGCAATATCCCGCATCACGGGTAAATCCGATTCAAGCGCCGGCACAATCACTAAATCATCGGATGCAATGTTCAGAGATTGCAGTTTCTCGATTGTTGGATGCAAAACCATCTCAATAAAACGAAATCCCCTGGATTCAAGAAAAATGGATTCTCGCAACCGATCATGCGGCAACCGGCAACTGACAATTCTAATCCCACCTGCATCCATCCATTGTTCGAATTCCCGATAGCTCTCCATTACCAAGGAGGAATCGATCACCTCCAACTCGTAAATTTGCGCCACGGGAAAGCCAAATGCTTCCGCATCCCACGGGACTAAATTTGCCGTAAGCCGCAGGCTTGGGCCAGTTATTTTCAAAGTTGAATGCAAAACGTTCATATAACACTTTCGTTGCCAATGTGCTCCGGCACCGCGTAAGGCGACCGCTCCATGGTGCGGAAATGCATCCGGGCCAAGTATTCGCCGATAATGCCCAAGGCCAGCCTTTACGCCCCGGAGAAAATAAGATGGCGAGTCCATGAATTGCCACCGCCATGGTTCTCGACCAAACCTTCAACTCGGTCTAGCCCGAAGTGAGTTCGACCCGGATCTGCTTGCCCAGCGCCGCCGCCGCGCGGGCCAGCGTGGTCAGCGTCAAACTGGTGTCGCTTTCATCCAGCAAACGATTCAACGCCGCACGGCCGGTCCCCATCCGTTCCGCCAGCGCCGTCCGGGTCAGGTGTTGCGCTTTCATTTCCCGGGCGATCTGCCAGGCGAGGACGCGCTTGAGCGCGCGAGCGGTCGTTTCCTCCAGCATCGCTTCTTCGGCGAGAAAGTCGTCAAAACTACTGCCAACATGCTCTGGATTCACAGACATTTCTTCAACTCCTTCAGCCGATGATGAGCCAATTCCAAGTCATCCTTGGGCGTTTTCTCCGACTTCTTGATAAAACCATGCAGAAGCACCATGACGCCTTCCCGCTCGGTAAAAACCACCCGCGCCGCTCT